>CAMPAP010000087.1 GCA_946631935.1 uncultured Lachnospiraceae bacterium
ATGAATTATTTTGTTGAAGGATTACAGGGGAGCGGAAAAAGTACGCTTGTCAGGAAAATGTGCGATAAGCATCCGGAATGCAAGGTGTTTCGGGAAGGAGATTATTCTCCGGTGGAACTGGCTTGGTGTGCTTATACAACTCGGGATGCATATCTGGCGATCCTGGATAAATATGCTGAAATAAAGAAAGATATAATCGCAAAGAGTTATGAGGAAGATGGGCATATGATCATCTGCTATACACAGATCATCACGGACATACCCGGATTCCACAAGGATCTTGAGCAATACGAGATATATAATGCTCGTGTATCGCGGCAATCTTTCAAAAATATAATTCTGACCAGGCTTGCCAATTGGAACACGGACGGGAATATTTTCGAATGTTCTCTGTTCCAGAATATCGTAGAGGACATGATCCTGTTTCAAAATGCGTCCGACGCAGAGATCATTGCATTTTACAGAGAGATCAAAAAAGTTCTGGATGGGCGGGATTATCATATAGCATATCTATTGAGCGAGGATATCCGATCAAATATTGATGTAATCAGAAAAGAACGCACGGATGATCAGGGAAGAGAAATGTGGTTTCCACTGATGCTCGGATATTTCAATGATTCGCCGTATGCCAAGCAAAAGGGATTGGCGGGTGAAGAGGATATGCTAAAGCATTTTTCTCACAGGCAGGAGTTGGAACTGGCAATTTGCAGGGAAATTTTTCCGGATAAATACACAATACTTAAGTCTAAGGGATACAAAGACACGGACCTTCAATAATTTAGTTTTTTTTTGTTCGCACGACCGAACGTCGAGACAATCGTGCTCCTCGAGCGAGTGAGCAACTGAAAAGCGGATTCTTATTGATGGGGAAAATGAGCTTCATAACAGAGAAATGCATGTAAGTGGTAAATTTTCGCGAAAACAGGACATTGACCCAATAAATGACCCGATAAATGACCCGATAAATGACCCAATAAATACAGCAGGACTTAGTGAAAGAGAGAAAAAAGTACTTGAACTTTTGAGACAGGATCCGACTTTGACAAGAGCTAAAATGGCGGAAGTTCTTGGGTGCTCCGATGCGACTATAAAGAGAGCACTGGGAACTATGGTACAGAAAAGTGTTATACGTCGTATCGGGTCAAACAAGAAGGGTGAATGGATCATCAATCTGTGAATAGGACAGCTAAGTGATTAAAGACTAAGAGAGAAGGAGTTTTTTGGAAATGCCGGTTTACAGGATAATGACTATAGATGATTATGAAGCCGCTTATAACCTTTGGATCAAATGCGGGAACGGGCTTAATGATAAGGATGATTCCAGAGAGGGCATTGATAAATACTTAAAGAGAAATCCGGCTACATCCTTTGTCGCGACAGTTGACGGAAAGGTCGTCGGCGTAATTCTCTGCGGTCATGACGGAAGACGCGGCATTATACAGCATGCATGTGTATCACCTGATTGCAGGCGTATGGGTATAGGCACTGAGTTGGTAAATCTGGCACTCACTGCACTGAAAGAAGAAGGAATTAATAAAGTTCTGCTTGTAGCATTTAAAAAGAATGAAAAAGGCAATGCGTTTTGGGAATCACAGGGATTTACGATTCGTGACGACTTGAATTACAGAAACAAAGCGCTTGCTGAGATGGTCAGAATTGATCCTGATTATTTGCATGATTGATATGAACCGAAAACAGATTGCTCTTGATGCGAGCCTTGAAAGATAACTGTCAGACCGGTCTTATGTACAGAATACGCAAAGAAAAAGAAAAAAATACGATAATCCTTCCGGCTACGCTGGATGCACATTTTCCCCTGCTTAAATATATGTTCTGGAGCAGGGGGTATTCAGTTGAGGCTCTTGAGGATTTTAATGAATTTGAAATCAGGCAGGAAGGCATGAAATATGCCAATCATGATATCTGCTTTCCCTATCTTCTCATTGCAGGGCAGACAATCAGGGCTCTTAAGACGGGCAGGTATGACTTAAAGAGGACCTTCATACTGATGCCTACGGCCGGAGATGCATGCAGGGGAGCCTGTTATATCGGCCTTATGAAAAGGTCTCTTTCAAAGGCCGGTTTTGGCGATGTCAGGGTCATGACCATCAATGTAAGGCATATTGAAGATGATATACAGGTTAGAATGAACCTTGATACGGCAATAAGGGGTCTTGCCGGGATGTTCTACGGCGATATCCTGATGATGCTTTCAAACCAGGTAAGGCCCTATGAGAAAAATAAGGGCGATACGGATGACCTTTTTAAGAAATGGACGGATAAGCTGTCTTTGGATATAAGACTCGGCAGGAACATGTCCCCCGGGAGTATCAGGAAGACATTTGAACTTATCGCATCGGATTTTGAGAAAATCCCGGTAAATGATGTGAAAAAGACAGTTGTGGGCATCGTAGGTGAATTTTACGTAAAATATTGCAGACTCGGGAACTGGGATATAGTAAATTACCTTGAAGATAATGACTGCGAAGCCTGTGTGACGGGTCTTAGCTGGTATGCGCTTTATTATATCGATTCCCACAAGCCTGAAAAGAAGAATATCGAAAGGGGAGCTTTCGAACTGGTAAAAAGGCTGATTGCGGGGCTTCAGGAATCAATGCGGGAAACCATGAAAAGGCACGGCTTTAAGGTCATGAGTTCATACAAAGATATGGACGAAGCATCCAGGGAGGAAGTAAACCATAAGTTCATCATAGGAGACGGATGGCTCATGGGAGCCGAGGTCATAGATTTCATTCATAATGACATAGGTAAGGTCCTGTGTATAGCCCCTTTTGGATGTATGCCAAATGTCTGTGAGGGAAGAGGGCTTTATCCGTATCTGAAAAGAAGGTATCCCGGGGCAGGTATCGCGGTGGTTGAAACGGATATGAGCGGGTCAACCTTAAATTACTATAACCGCGTTCAGATGCTGATCCATTGAGACGGTAAAATAAAAAAAACGTATAAAAATGTGACCCCGGCTTTATTCTTTCCGTCATATATTACAGAGGACGGGAAAACCGAAGACGGATATGCCTGATACGAGTCCGCCGGAAGATGGACAGTCAGGAAAGAGGATAGTCCGGAAGGCAGATTGACCAGGAAGAGAGGCTGGGCCGGAAGTCAGATTGACCCGGGAGACAGAAGATCAATATATGTAATATGAGACGGAGGATAATTATGAAAAGAGTAAAAATCAGTACAAATATCAAAAGAAAAAATATCTTCAGAAGCGTAAGATCCTGCAGCGTACTTGCCCTTGCAGGGATGATGATGCTTTCGGCATGCGGTCAGGCTGCGGATACAGGCGTTGTCACAGGCCCTGACAGTTATAAGCCTGAATTCACCAAAGAGGAGATAGATGACAGGATAAGTGACATAGGAAAGGATTATGACGGCCTCGATGATGATAAGGGAGGCGGGCTTTTTGGCATTTTCGGAACTTCCGGAACCGTGAATTATGCCACAGCTCCCATGGTAACATATGAGGCTGAAGCCGCTGAAGATTCCGCCGCTACGGATGTCACCGGCCAGGTTTCATCAAACAGGGAGAGTGAAACAGGTCTGGAGCCGGACCTTCTTTTACAGGATCCCTGGAACACCGAAGGGTACAACAGCATAAACGAATCCGGATTTACATCCGTTAACGCTAACAGATTCTCCACATTCGGTGCGGATGTTGATACAGCAACATATTCAAACTTCAGACGCACGATCTACCAGGACTATAAAATATATAATAACAGTGAAGATGATGACGACTACGGTTATTACGGATATTATTCCTACGGCGGACTTGAGCCCGATGCATTAAGGGTTGAGGAAATGATCAATTATTTTGATTATTCATATCCCGAAGCAAAGGACGGAGAAAAGTTTTCCGTAACACAGACCATCGTTCCCTGTCCATGGAATGAGGAAACGCTACTTTACAGGGTTGGAGTAAGAGCCGAGGAAGTGGACATCTCAGGCGGAAGCAATATAGTATTTCTGGTTGATACTTCGGGTTCAATGTTCTGGAACAACGGACTTCCTCTTGCACAGAAAGCTCTTAAGATCCTTCAGGAAAATCTCACCGAAAACGACAGGGTATCCATAGTTACATATGCAGGTTACGCCGATGTTGTTGCAAAGGGCCTTCACGGCGACCAGCACAAAGAGATCAAAAAGGCCATCAATTCCCTTGAAGCAGGGGGAGGCACCAACGGAGAAGGCGGCATCATCAAGGCTTACGAGATAGCTGAAAAGTATTTCATAGAAGGCGGAAATAACAGAGTCATCCTCTGCACAGACGGAGATTTCAACCTCGGTGTAAGCTCCGAAGCCGGTCTGATCGACCTGATAGAAGAAAAGAGGGAAACAGGAGTGTTCCTTTCATGCCTCGGTTTCGGTTACGGAAACTATAAGGACGATAAGATGGAAGCTCTCGCAGATCACGGAAACGGTAACTATTTTTACATTGATTGTACCGCTGAAGCCGAAAAGGCGCTCAAAAATGAGATCTGGTCAACCCTTTATACCGTAGCCAAGGATACCAAGTTCCAGGTTGAGTTCAATCCCGAGACTGTATCGGCATACAGGATCATCGGATATGAGGACCGTAAGATGGCAGCCGAGGACTTTGCAGACGATACAAAGGACGGAGGAGAGGTAGGTTCCGGCCAGACAGTGACGATCCTTTATGAGATAGTTCCCAAGGGAGCCGATGTGGATGTTCCCGAGGTTGATTCCAGGTACGGCGATGATGAAGAAACAAGTATTTCATCCTCTGACGAATACTGTGTGCTCAATATAAGGTATAAGGAGCCCGATGAAAGCAGCAGTCATCTCAGCACCTATGCCGTTACAAAATCAATGTTCACCGAAAATATGGATTTTGATACTTCCTGGGCAGCAGGCGTGGCACAGGTGGGAATGCTCTACAGAGACTCGGATATTGCAGATTCATATGATTATGATGATATAATAGAGAGGCTTTCAAAAGATCCCGCCATTATGGAGGATGACCTTAAGGCACAGTTCATATATATCGTGCAGATGCTTGCGGAAATGGATTAAATTTTACGAAAAACCGGGGGAATTATTCCTCCGGTTTCTTTTTTTCTGTACTGTATATTATGGCTGATCAGAGAGAGGGGAAACGTTTTCCGAGGTCCTTCTTGTTTGGAAAATACCTTGATGATAAAAGTCCCTGTGTGGTAATATATTTAGTCGGGAATTGATGTGTTATAACACCCTGAAGGGTTTTATATTCATGCGGAAAGGAAGATTTTTTATATGAAAAGAACAGACATCCACAGGATACTGATCATAGGTTCAGGTCCCATAATAATCGGTCAGGCATGCGAATTCGACTACTCGGGAACACAGGCGTGCAAGGCCCTCAGAAAGCTGGGATATGAGATAATCCTTGTTAATTCCAATCCCGCAACCATTATGACGGATACGGAGACTGCGGATGTTACCTATATCGAGCCTCTTAATGTTAAAAGACTCACCCAGATAATTGAAAAGGAGCGCCCCGATGCGCTGCTTCCCAATCTCGGAGGACAGTCGGGACTTAACCTCTGCTCCGAGCTTGCAAAAGAAGGAGTTTTGGAAAAGTACAACGTTCAGGTCATCGGCGTACAGGTTGATGCAATTGAGCGCGGTGAGGACAGGGTAGAGTTCAAGAATACCATGGATGAGCTGGGGATCGAGATGGCCCGCTCCCAGGTTGCATATTCTGTTGATGAAGCTGTTGAGATAGCATCAAGGCTTGGATATCCTGTAGTACTCAGACCCGCTTATACAATGGGCGGTTCAGGCGGAGGACTTGTTTACAATGTTGAAGAACTTAAGACTGTCTGTGCAAGAGGTCTTCAGGCTTCCATGGTCCATCAGGTACTGGTTGAAGAGTCCGTTATCGGCTGGGAAGAGCTTGAGCTTGAAGTTGTCAGGGACTCAACCGGCAAGATGATCACAGTCTGCTTTATAGAAAATATCGATCCCATGGGCGTTCATACAGGAGACTCCTTCTGTTCCGCACCCATGCTTACCATTTCTCAGGAAGTTCAGGACAGACTTCAGAAATATGCATACAGCATCGTAGACAAGGTACAGGTTATCGGCGGATGTAACTGCCAGTTTGCACACGATCCCAAGACTGACCGTATCATCGTTATAGAGATCAACCCCAGAACTTCAAGATCCTCTGCGCTTGCTTCAAAGGCAACCGGATTCCCCATCGCACTCGTTTCTGCAATGCTTGCATGCGGACTCGATCTTAAGGATATTGAATGCGGTAAGTACGGCACACTTGATAATTACAAGCCGGACGGTGACTATATCGTTATAAAGTTCGCAAGATGGGCATTCGAGAAGTTCAAGGGAGTTGACGATCATCTCGGAACACAGATGAGAGCCGTAGGTGAAGTCATGAGTATAGGAAAGACCTATAAAGAGGCTTTCCAGAAGGCCATCAGATCACTGGAGAAGGGCAGATACGGACTGGGCTTTGTTAAGAACTTCCATGAAATGAGCCTTGAAGATCTTATGAAGGAACTGGTCAACCCGACATCCGAAAGACAGTTCGTCATGTACGAAGCACTCCGAAAGGGCGCAAGCGTTGATGAACTTCACGAGATGACCAGGATCAAGAAGTACTTCATTGAGCAGATGAAGGAACTTGTTGAAGAAGAAGAGGCCATCATAGCATCTTCAAATGGAAAGGTTCCTGAAAAAGAAATGCTCATTCAGGCTAAGAAGGACGGATTTTCCGATAAGTATCTTTCACAGATATGTAATGTCAGTGAGGAGGCGATCCGTGAGGCACGTGAAGCTGCAGGCGTTACCGAAGGCTGGGAAGGCGTTCATGTAAGCGGCACCAAAGACAGTGCATATTATTACTCAAGCTACAATATCGAAGATAAGAGCACAGCATCCGATAACCCCAAGAAGGTAATGATCCTTGGCGGCGGTCCCAACCGTATAGGTCAGGGTATTGAATTTGACTACTGCTGTGTACATGCTGCATTTGCACTTAAAAAGCTGGGGTATGAGACAGTTATAGTAAACTGTAATCCCGAGACCGTTTCCACAGACTATGACACATCCGACAAGCTCTATTTTGAGCCTCTTACTCTTGAGGATGTTCTCAGCATTTACAGAAAAGAAAAGCCTGTTGGCGTTATCGCCCAGTTCGGAGGACAGACTCCTCTTAATCTTGCCGCAGATCTTAAGAAGTACGGTGTCAATATTCTCGGAACAACCCCCGAGACTATTGATATGGCAGAAGACAGAGACCTGTTCCGCGATATGATGGAAAGACTTGAGATCCCCATGGCAGAGTCAGGCATGGCATCCGATGTTGAAGGTGCCAAAGAGATCGCACACCGTATCGGATATCCTGTTATGGTACGTCCTTCATATGTCCTTGGCGGAAGAGGTATGGAAGTTGTTCATGATGATGAGCAGATGGATGTCTATATGGCAGAGGCTGTAGGAGTTACTCCCGACAGACCCATCCTTATCGACAGATTCCTTCACAATGCAACTGAGTGCGAAGCTGATGCAATAAGTGACGGAGAGAACGTATTCGTTCCCGCTGTTATGGAGCATATCGAACTTGCAGGTATCCACTCAGGGGACTCCGCATGTATCCTTCCTTCCAAGCATCTTACCGAAAAACAGGTTGAGACGATTAAGGATTATACCAGAAAGATCGCGAAAGAGATGCATGTTGTCGGTCTTATGAACATGCAGTATGCAATAGAAGACGATGTTGTATACGTACTTGAGGCAAACCCCAGAGCATCACGTACCGTACCCCTTGTATCCAAGGTATGCGATATCAATATGGTAAAGCTTGCCACAGAGATAATGATGAGTTCCTTAACCGGAGAACCTTCGCCCGTGCCCGGACTTAAGGACAGAAATATCCCTTATTACGGAGTCAAAGAGGCGGTATTCCCCTTCAATATGTTCCCTGAAGTGGATCCTCTTCTCGGACCTGAGATGCGTTCCACCGGAGAGGTTCTTGGAATATCCGAAAATGCCGGAAAGGCATTCTATAAAGCGGAAGAAGCTACAAAGACCGAGCTTCCTTTATCCGGAACCGTGCTTATCAGCGTAAACCATAAGGATAAGCCTTATCTTCTTCCCATTGCACAGAGTTTCGCGGATGACGGATTTAAGATCCTTGCCACCGGTTCAACTTATGACAAGATCGTTGAAGCCGGCATTAAAGCAGAGCGTATCAACAAGATCTTTGAAGGCCGTCCCAATATCGTGGATGCGATCAAGAACGGTGAGATAGATCTTATCGTTGATACTCCAAGTACCAAGAAGGATGACGTAAGTGACTCTTACATAAGACAGAATGCGATAAAGCATCACGTGCCTTATATCACTACCATTGCGGGAGCAAGGGCAACCGCAGAAGGTATCAAGGCTGAACTGTCCGGTGAGGGAGTTCCCGTCAGATCCCTTCAGGAATATCACGCCATGATCAAGTGATCTTGTGACTGAAAAAAGCGGGCAGGACGTATGTCCTGCCCGTATGCTATATATGGGATGATTTGCAGCCGGAGATGAAGATGCGCATGATCAGTATCATAATCCCTGTTTACAATAAGATAAGTTATTTGGAAGATACTGTAAGGTCTGTTACCGGGCAGTCATTTTCCGATTTTGAACTTCTTCTTATAGATGACGGATCAACGGACGGTTCGGGTGATCTTTGCGACAAATTAGCATCTTCTGATGCCAGGATAAAGGTATTTCATACCAAAAACCGCGGTGTCAGTGCGGCACGTAATCTTGGTATCGAAAAGTCATCAGGAAAATATATCTGTTTTATAGATGCTGATGATTCCATAGACAGGTCTTTTCTTGAAAAACTATGCGATTCTGCAAAAGGCAGCGACTTAAATCTTCCCGTCTGCGGATATGCCGGGATTTGTGACGGGAAAAGGACTCTCCATGATCTGAAAGATCAGACCTGCGAAAACGAATTGTACCGAATCGTAAGGCAGGATATTTTATGCATCCTGTGGAATAAATTATTTGTTCGGGAAAAGATTAAACATTTATTTGATGAGAGCATATCTTCATGCGAGGACAGTTTGTTTTGTCTGTATTATTATTTAGACAACGATCCCCGCATTATTTATATAAATGATATCCTGTATGAATACAGAGTCTGTGAAGGCGGACTTACCTGTAGTTTCAGAGAAGATACGTATTCGGGTATCCTTAAATTATTTAAAATAAATTTTAAACTTACAGGGAAGATATCTGATAAAAAGATAAGAAATGCTGCAGGTTTTCATATATGCAAAGTCTTTTTTTACGGAGTTTACACATATATATTTGAAAACTTAAGCAAAGAGCGGATGTGCGAAAGATCTTTATCTGCAATTGAACATGTTTATAATGACGGCATATTCAGGAAAGTCTCTGCATACATTTTGAGGAACACTTGCAGGATGCGTCATGTGGACAGGACGGGGCTCTTTGAGTATTTGCTTATCATTTTTTCTTTGCTTAAGATGAAAAGGGCAGTTTTTCATATTTCCAGGCTCAAGAGGTGTCTGAAGAGATGAGTAATCCGCTTATAAGTGTGATCATTCCGGTATATAACGCAGAAGAGTTCCTTGAATCATCGCTGCGCTCCGTTATGGATCAGACATATAAAAACCTTGAGATCATCTGCATTAACGACGGGTCCACAGATAACAGTCTTTCTATCCTTCAAAGGATGAAAGGCGAAGATAAAAGGATCAGGGTGATCTCTGATGTTAATCATGGCGCGGGAGCTGCAAGAAATACCGGAATGGATCATGCCACGGGAGACTTTATTTTCTTTTTTGATTCGGACGATCTTTTGAAAAAGAAGATGATGGAGATCCTAGTAAAAACAGCGCTAAAAAATGATACGGATATAGTACTTTTCGGATATCAGAAATTTTCCGGAAGTAAAAAGGTTCATACCGATTTTTCCGCAAAGGTTTTAAAAGTTCCGATGAACAGGGTAATATCACCTGATCAGGTGTCGGACAGATTATTCCAGGCAGATCACGGAATGCCATGGAACAAGTTTTATAAGACGCAGTTTTTACGCTCCCTGGGTATCAGATTCCAGGAACTGAAAAATACTAATGATGAGTATTTTTCAAGGCTTTCGACAGTTATGGCAAAAAGGATCCTGTTTCTTGATAAGATCCTTATTTACTACAGAGTTGAAAATAAAAACAGTCTTCGCGGAAATGCAGGTAAGAATATTCTTGATTGTACGTATGCGCTTCGTGCTATCCATGATGAACTAAAAAAAAGAAATCTGTTTGACACTTATCTGAAATCATATAAGAAACTTGCAGGATATATAGTAATGCTGAAACTTGCTGCAATAGATGACCCTGATGCATTTTACTTACTGGCTGATGAAGTCAGTGAAAGGATAATATATTCCTGTGAGATAGATGAAGAATATCTCGAGGAACAGTACAAAAGCGCGTACAGGGCTTTGCGGGTATATGATATCCCAAGGGCAGAAACCGAATTTGCCTTTCTGAAAAAAGGCGGTCATGTAAAGGAAAAACGGTGGGGATTTTTTTAGAGGATGAGTTTTGACGAAGGAAAATGGGATACGGTGATCGAAGCAAAGAAGCATCCGTTTTCTTTTGATCTTAATCAGATCTCAGAGTACAGGGATCTGATCTTTCTGTTTGTCAAAAGGGATATCGCAACAACCTATAAGCAGACAATCCTCGGTCCTTTGTGGTATATTTTCCAGCCTGTTTTTTCAACCGTCATGTTCATGATCGTTTTCAGACATGTTGCATCTTTGGGAACGGATGGTGTTCCACCTGTTTTGTTTTATTCCATAGGTACAATAATTTGGTATTTCTTCAGCAGCCTGTTAACTGCCCAGGCAAAAGTCTTATATTCCAACAAAGATATCTTCGGTAAAGTGTATTTTCCCAGGCTGACCGTTCCGATATCCGTCATCATCAGCGAACTGATAAAATTCCTGATCCAGTTTTTGCTTTTTGCATTCGTATTTATTTTTTATATTTTTAACGGATATTCCGTTTTCTTTTCAGTAAAGCTTTTACTGCTTCCTGTTATGGTTTTGTGGGTGATACTCATGGCAACGGGTATCGGACTTACAGTTTCTTCCGTAACCACAAAGTACAGGGATCTTGCCAAGGCTCTTGAATATTTCCTGTCACTTATCATGTACGTATCACCTGTGGTATATCCGCTTTCTGAAGTACCTGAAGGTTTCAGGATCTTCTTTGTATTAAATCCGGTCACGGGGCTGCTTGAATGCATGAGATATGCATGTTTTGGCGCTGGTGAGATATCTCTGTTTATGATCCTTTACAGCGTATTTTTTACTCTGATCATTCTTTTTGCGGGAATACTTTTGTTTAATAAAAATGAAAAAGAATTTGTCGATGTTATCTGATTGGTGAGGGAATGAATGACGTTGTCATAAAAGCTGAAAATATCGGAAAATATTACAGACTCGGTCAGATCGGTACGGGTATGTTTTATTCTGATGTAAAGTCGTGGATGTCACGGAAAATGGGACGTGAAGACACGACTCTTAAGGTTGGTGAAAAAGTGCCTTCCGGTGACGGATTCTGGGCACTTGATGATATCAGCTTTGAGATCAGACAGGGTGATAAAGTAGGCATCATCGGAAAAAACGGTGCCGGAAAATCAACTCTTCTTAAGGTCATAAGCAGGGTCACTATGCCCACAAAAGGACGTATCGGCATTAAAGGAAATGTGGCAAGCCTTCTTGAAGTCGGAACAGGCTTCCATCCTGAGATGACAGGAAGGGAGAATATATATCTAAACGGTGCAATACTGGGAATGAAACGCTCCGAGATAAACAGAAAGATTGATGAGATCATTGCATTCAGTGAGATAGATGAACATATAGATACTCCCGTAAAAAGATATTCAAGCGGTATGTATGTACGCCTTGCATTTGCTGTTGCCGCAAATCTTGACAGCGATATCCTGATCGCCGATGAAGTTCTTGCAGTGGGTGATGCGGAATTTCAGAAAAGGGCACTTGGAAAAATGAACGACTTAAGCAGCAG
The DNA here is from genome assembly GCA_946631935.1 of uncultured Lachnospiraceae bacterium. Taxonomy (GTDB): domain Bacteria; phylum Bacillota; class Clostridia; order Lachnospirales; family Lachnospiraceae; genus AC2028. The sequence continues at coordinate 12,099 of CAMPAP010000087.1, forward strand.
CCAGGGAAGAACCGTGCTTTTTGTAAGCCACAGAATGAATGCGGTCAAGTCTTTGTGTGACAGAGGCTTGCTGCTTGATAAGGGTAAGATAGTTCTTAATGACAGTATTGATAAATGTATAAATAAATATCAGAGCGGTCTGTATGATACGAAAATGGATGCAGATCTTTCCCATTACAATAATGAGTTTTTTGACCTTCTTGATTTCAGACTTATTGATGAAAATGGAAATGATCTTTCACAACCTGTTACAAACAAGTGTAAGTATTTTGTTAGTATTAAGATCGATATAAAGAAGTTACATCATGCTTTTACCATTGGTTATGCAATTTATAACTCGGATGGTGAAATTGTGTACCTTTCATATATTACAGATGAATGTAGAAAAGAAGAGAATCTAAAGATTGGAATGAATCATCTTGTGGGCGAGATTCCTGAAAGATTTTTAAATGAAGGAGAATATTTTATTCATCTGTCCTCTTCCCTGCATTATATGCAGTGGATTGTAAATCCTGATGAAGATTCTCCTTGTCTGGAGTTGAATATCCAGGGTGGACTGAGTGATTCTCCTTTTTGGACCATAAGACGTCCCGGAGTATGTGCTCCTGTTCTAAAATGGGAGGTTAGGGATAAATGAAATCAGACGAAAAAAACGGATTTAAAAATAAGTTAAAAAAGAGACTTCCAGGTTTGTACCTTATTCTACGAACCGTGTATTGCGTTATTCGTAGGGATAAGACATATATTCAAAAGTCATTAATGCTTTTTGATGACCCCAAAAGCGATTATCTTGATATCAGACATAACGGTTATAAAGATTATGGAAAGATCATTTATGTCATAAAGGAAAATTCCGATAGAGAAGGCTTTTGCGCTACGATGAGGTTTATTCTCGGTTATCTGCTTTATGCGCAGAATTACGGATTTGAACCTGTAATCAGACTTTCAAAGGAATTTATTTATTATGATGAAGGTATGAATGAAAAGATACCGAATCCCTGGGAGTATTATTTTTTGTCGCACGGTGATGACTATGATGAAAACCTGGCATCGAACGTCTGTTATTGTAAATATTATCACATGATGTCCCTGCCGGAATATGAAAAATTGAATGCATATTCAATAGAAAATTATTATGACGAAGGTTTGTTTAAAGTTTGCTCTCCACTTATCAACAAGTATATGGAAATAAAACCTGAGATTGTTTCTGAGGCAAGTGAATTGATCTGTAAAACATATGCAGGTGGAAAAAAGATTCTTGGTGTGCATTACAGGGGAACAGATTATAAGAGGGCTTACAGCGGACATCCTGTATGTATTGAGAAAGAACAGGTCTTATGTGAAATCAAAAAAGTGTTGAGCGGGGAGAAGTTTGGATCAGTGTTTCTTGCAACTGATGTTGCATCTTTTTATGACAATGTTAAGGAGTCATTCCCGGAAGTTACTATCATGCAGTTTCAAAATGTTTATCGTAGTGACGGTGATATCTCAGTAGCTTTTACACATGATGACAGAAAGTATCATCATTATTTGCTCGGATATGAAATTGCAAGAGATATGTATGCTTTAAGTTTGTGTGACGGGTTGATTGCCGGAAAATCATCGGTAAGTTTTATGAGCAATTTGTATAAACACAGTAGAAATGAATGCTATGAATATATGAGCATCATAGATAACGGCAATAACCTGAATGAGCATACTCATATTTCAGACAGAGAAAATACCAGGAACGGATAAATAATGGTAAATAAAATTCCTGCTAACCTTAAAACTAAAGATCTGTGTTTAATAGGAATTGGAACCGGCTGCAATAAGCTTATTAGCGATTTTAAATATATATTTGATGGTAAGCTTAAAATTGTCGATTTCGCAGAATATGACATAATAACCTCTTTGCCCAAAAACAATAATTCATTTTATGTCTGCTGTACATATGATCGCAAGGGTGCAAAAAAGCAGCTTGATGCCGCAGGCCTTAAATACAAAATAGATTATTATTTTGCAGAAGACCTTTTTTGTCTTCTTGATGATATGAAAGAAAGCAAAATTGCTTTTGTTTCTTATCCAGGTTCTATCAGAGGATGGCTTAAAAGTATCATCTTCGGATATGCGGCCAAGCACGCAATAATACTGCCCGAGAATAAATACGGAGCGGTTCTTAAAGGAAGATATGAAAGTGACCGGATTGGGGCAGGGCGCAGAATTTTATTTATTTATGCATTGTATCTGATCCTTGGATTGCCAAGTGCGCTTCTAAGAATCCATTCAAAAAAGGGAAACTACAGTTCCTGCGATCATATCTGTTTTTGTGATGTGTCCGATTCAGTGAGATTTATAAAGGATTACCCAACTGTAGTAAATAAAGTCATAACTCTTGAGGAATTACTTACTCACACTATGGCGCCTTTATACATGAGAGCGGTTTATTTTGACAGAAGGCAGAACGACTGCTCGTGCGACACTCCGTTTAATACCGTATGGATCGGCAGATACGGAACTGCAAGGCTTTGTGACTGTCCCGATTTTCTTGATATAAGCTGTGGGAATATCGGAGTTACAGATATTAGTGATGTATGGCATTCGCCTTTGGCAAAGATAATCCGCTTGTCAGTCATTAACAATACATATACATTCTGTAACGAAAAATTGTGTGCGCGACTTGCAGGCGGAAAAACTACGGAATCTTTTCTTGAACGGAGAGAAGTAATTGAACGCGACCATCCGCTTACATTAAATTTTGCTTGTGATTATTTGTGCAATCTTCATTGTCCATCCTGCAGGAAGGCTCTGAAGGTCAAAAATGATGAAGATGAAGATATTCAGATTGATTCCTGCATTGACGCTCTTTTGAAATCAGGATGGCTTGATAAAGCGGATACTCTTCTTGTGGGCGGTGGAGGAGAAGCATTTTTTTCCGGGCACTATAAAAGAGTACTGTATGATACGAATGTTAAAAGAAACAGTATTGTCATAATGACAAACGGAACTCTTTTTTCAAGGCGGGAATGGGACAGGCTTGAAGGAAAGTATGAGCATGTAAGTTTTCTGGTATCTGTCGATGCTGCTACGAAGGAAACCTATGAACGCGTACGATGTGGCGGTAATTTTGAACGCCTTATGGAAAATATGGATTTTCTTTCCGATCTTCGAAAGAAAAACAAAGTTGATAAAGTCACGGTCATACTAATCGTGCAAAGGGCAAATTATAAAGAAATCCCGGATTTTATCAGATGGGCAAAAGATAAAGGTTTTGACAATGTAAATCTTTCACATATCAGAAATTGGGGATCTTTTGATGATCGTGATTTTTATGAAAACGTATCAATGTTTGACAAAAATGGTAAAATAAAACCCGAACTTGCCGCGGTGCTTAAAGATCCCGCATGCTGTGATGAGATTGTAAGCATGAGCTGGAATCCGGACTGATGTAATGCAGTTTAAACCTGCCTTTATTTTTTCGGGATCAGAAAATCCACGCCCTCTAAGCTGTCGTAATATCTGTAGAGAGTCTGTGTTCCGTTTTCAAGTATGTAATAATGTCTGATATAGGGGATCAGAAGCACGAGAAGAAGCAGTTCAAGCGCTGCCAGAGGCAAGTACCCCGTGGAGCAGATTGCAACGAGTATCACCATGGTCATGATGGCAAATGTCATTGTTACGATAAGATGAATGAGCCTTTCATGCTGGAAAAATGAGATCTGTGTAAGAGCCTGCTTTTTTAGGACTTCGATCTCTTCTTCGGAGTATTCTCCGGATGAGGCTTTTTCAGCAATGCCTTTCATGTATGCCATATAATCGAGTAATCTTTTTTCCATTGTTTTCATTCCTTTTTTGTCTGGAAATTGGATTTGTCAAATGCACTCATAAATTATATCATTATCAGGCAGGGTAGGCCTGTTTTTTTAGGAGAAAAGTTGTTTAAAGTATTTTATCCCACAATCGAGATAGCATCCGCATACGACATTCCGTATGAAAAATATTTTGAATCCGGAAAAAGAGGCATCATCTATGATATAGACAATACTCTTGTGATGCACGGTGCACCTGCCGATGAACGGAGCATTGAACTGTTCAAAAAACTTAAGGAACTTGGTTTTAAGACGGTCCTTCTATCCAACAATAAAGAACCCCGTGTTAAGTCCTTTGCGGATGACGTTGGCAGCATGTACCTCCATAAAGCCGGCAAGCCTCTTTTAAAAGGATATAAGCGCGCAATGGAGATGATGGATACTGATCCTTCATCGACTCTTTTTGTCGGAGACCAGCTTTTTACGGATGTATGGGGCGCCAACAGGGCGGGGATCGAAACCGTTCTTACTTCACCCATCGATCCCAGGGAAGAGATCCAGATCGTGCTTAAGAGAAAACTGGAAAAAATCGTGCTGAAAAGCTATCACAAAAAAAACAGGCAAAAACAGGATTTGTAAAGAAAACGCTCCGGTCTTAAGAAAGGTAAAAAATGAGAGAGATAGACGGCAATACAAAAGTTTGCGGACTTATCGGAAATCCGGTGGCACATTCCAAGTCACCTGCGATACATAATTTTCTTGCTTCTGAAATGGGATATAATCTTGCATATGCATGCTTTCCCGTGGAAGAGGGAAGTGTATCGAAGGCGGTTGAGGGAGCTTATGCTCTCGGTTTTTGCGGACTTAATGTCACGGTTCCCTATAAGCAGGAAGTGATAACTTTTTTGAAGGATATAGATCCCCTTGCAAAAAAAATAGGTGCGGTCAATACCCTGGTCAGATGTGAAGGCGGATTCAAGGGATACAATACCGATATGCCCGGACTCATGAGAGCCTTTGAAAGAGATGGTGTATCTGTAAAGGATAAGGATGTCATCATACTCGGAGCGGGTGGCGTTGCAAGAGCAGTGGCCATGCTTCTTGAAGAAAGCGGAGCTTCGAGTCTTGTTATCGTAAACAGAAATGCGGACCATGCCGAGAGCCTGGCGGGTGATGTCAATTTTATCAGCGGAAGAAATTTTGCAAGACCCCTTGCCATAGGTGATACGGACAGACTTCCTTCCGGCAGGAAGTATATTGTCATACAGGCGACCAGTGTTGGCATGCATCCGGATACGGAAAATTGTGTCATCACCGATGGATCGTTTTACGCTCATGTTGAAACAGGTTATGATCTTATATTTAATCCCGCTGAGACCATGTTCATGAAATTATGCAAAAAGGCCGGAGCAGAGGCCTTTAACGGCTCAAAGATGCTTCTTTATCAGGGGATCATAGCTTATGAACACTGGACCGGTCTTAAAGTAAGCGATGAACTTGCTGATGAATGCTACAAACGGATTTTTGAATGAATAACAGTCACCAGAAAAACAGAGAATATGACAAAGCTCCGCATCTGATCTTTATAGGGTTTATGGGAAGCGGAAAAACCTCCATAGGAAGGGGGCTTTCTTATAAATTAAAACGGGCCTTCTGCGATACGGATAAGATGATCGAGGAAATGGAGAAAATGACCGTGTCGGAGATATTCGGGCAAAAGGGAGAAAAATATTTCCGCGGTCTTGAGACACAGGTGCTCAGGGATATAAGAAGCGATCTGTCTCCGAAGATCTATTCCCTGGGAGGCGGAACTCCCGTGCAGATGCAGAACCAGCCCCTTATAAAAAAGTGCGGTACCGTCGTGTATCTGAGGATCTCTCCGGAGCAGGTATATGAGCGTCTTAAGGAGGATACCAAAAGACCGCTTCTTCAGTGCAGCGATCCCCTTTCAAAGATAAAGGAACTGATCGCTGTCAGAGGCCCCGCTTATGAAAGATGTGCCGATATCATAGTGGATACCGGCGATACCGAAAGAGACGACGTTATGAAGGATGTTTTGAGAAAGCTTGAAAAAGCAGGATGGAATATCCCTGCAGATACAAAGGAGTGGATGGATTCATGAAGATACTTGTCATAAACGGTCCTAATCTTAATTTTCTCGGGATCAGGGAAAAAGCCATATACGGAAACGAAGATTATGATTATCTGATTAAGCTCATTAAGGATCATGCAAAGGAAAAGGGCGTTGAAGTTGAATGCTTCCAGTCCAATCATGAGGGTGCCATAATAGATAAGTTACAGGAATGCTATTTTAACGGAACGGATGGTATTGTGATCAATCCCGGTGCATATACTCATTACAGCTATGCGATCCACGATGCTTTAAAAAGCCTTGAAAAACCCGTAAAGGTGGAAGTGCACATCTCGGATATCCGGTCCCGTGAGGATTTCAGGAAGATCTCTGTGACAGCTCCCGCCTGTGATGAGCAGATCTATGGTAAGGGGCTTCAGGGTTACATTATGGCCATGGATCGTATAATATCCGGGCCTTTAGCATAAATTCTTTACAATAACATTTTTTTAATGTAATATATTCAAGGATTATTTTTGGTTGCACAGACATTTAGGAGGTTTTATTTATGATTTCTGCAGGTGACTTCAGAAACGGAATTACTATTGAACTCGACAATTCCGTATATCAGATCATCGAATTCCAGCATGTTAAGCCCGGTAAGGGAGCGGCATTTGTCCGCACCAAGCTTAAGGACATCAAAAACGGTGGTGTTGTAGAGCGTACTTTCAGACCTACCGAGAAATGCCCTCAGGCTCATATAGACAGAAAGGATATGCAGTATCTGTACAAGGATGGCGAGCTTTACACCTTTATGGATACCGAGACATATGATCAGGTTCAGCTTTCAGACGATCTTGTAGGGGATGCTCTTAAGTTCGTTAAGGAGAATGAGATCTGTAAGGTCTGCTCTCATAACGGAAGTGCTTTCTCCATCGAGCCTCCTCTTTTTGTAGAACTTGACATCACTGATACTGAGCCCGGCTTTAAGGGAGATACCGCAACAGGTGCTTCCAAGCCCGCAACAGTTGAGACCGGAGCACAGGTCATGGTTCCTCTCTTTGTTGAGACAGGAGACAAGATCAAGATCGACACCAGAACAGGTGAGTATCTCTCCAGAGTCTGACACTCAGTCCTTTCATAATTTATTGCAATGTGAAAAGATCATGCGTTTTTAAGCGTGATCTTTTTTTGCGCATTTTTGTCACACATAATCAGTTTTATGAAAGGATGTATATGGAGATAAAAGAATTTTCAGCCAATATGAAGAAGGCGGTGGAAACGATCCTTGGGGAAGGGTATGAGATAGAAGAAAAGGTGATCTCGAAAAATAACGGAGTGGATCTTGACGCTCTTGTTATCAAAGACAAAAAACACCAGCTTGCACCTACCATGTATTTAAAGCCTTATTATGATGAACATACGGAGGGTGAGTCCATAAGGGACGGTGCTGCAAGGCTTGTGGAAAATTACAGATTGGCAATACCTCCCGTAAAAACCGATATGTCTTTTTTCGGTGATTATGAAGAGGTAAAAAAAGGACTTTCTTATAAACTGATATCCGTTGAAAGGAACAGTACGCTTTTAAAAAGCATACCCTATGTTCCCTTTCTGGATCTTGCCATTGTTTTTTACTATTCGCTTGATAAAACCGGGATACCTGACGGGACGATACTTATAAGAGATACACATTTGCAGATGTGGGGGACTGACAAGGAGGTTCTTTTCGCGGATGCCATGAAGAACGGTCCGAAGATCCTGCCCGGCAGCTACAGGGATATGATATCGGTGCTTAACAGTATGAGAAACGGTCTGGAAATAGATGAAGATGAATTTAACGATCTTCCTCCCATGTATGTTGTTTCAAATACCAAAATGGTAAACGGAGCTTCGGCCATGCTGTATCCCGGGATCATGAAGGAACTTTCACTTAAGCTTGACCGGAATCTTTACATAATACCCAGCTCGGTCCATGAGATCATAATACTTCCCGATGACGGTCTTGATGATGTGGGAGGCCTTAAGAATATGATCTATTCTATCAACAGGACACAGGTTGAGCCTCAGGATTTTCTTTCAGACTCCCTGTATTATTTTGACAGAGAGTCTGAAAAGATCAGTATTGCGTGATATTTCTGGCCCAGATGCCACTCCTGTAGATGATCAGACCTATGACTACCTTGATCAGATCCACCAGCTGAAGTGTCAGGTAGAGAGGGGCTATGGGCATGTCTGTGTAGCGGGAGAGGATGTAAGCTGTGGGAAAAGCGATGACCCAAAGGTATACGCTGTCGAACAGAACGGTTATCAGTGTTTTTCCTCCGCTTCTGATGGCAAAATAAAGTGAATGCAGAAGAGCACCTATGGGCATGGTGCACCCGGAAATTATTATCAGGGTGCGCGCTATGGATTTTACTTCATCGGATGTCTTGTAGATGCCGGGGAATATATCTGATATAAGGAACATAAATATTCCACCGATGACGGCAAAGAAGATACTCATCACGATTATCTTGTTTGCCGCATCCTTTCCCTCTTCGATCTCATTTTTGCCGAGCATCTGACCAACGATTATGGCAATGGCATCACCCATTGCTATGAACATGATGTTGGCGATGTTATATATGACTGACTGTATATTAAGCGCAGCGATCACGGAAAGTCCTCTTGTGGAATAACAGGAAGTAAGTGCAGCCATTCCCGCAGCCCATAATGTTTCGTTGAAGATGAGAGGCATGGACAGTCCCAGGGTTTTTCCCAGTATGCTTCTTTCTATCCTGAAATTCCTGAACATTCCTTTCATGAAAGGATACTTTCCGGTATGAGTGTGACTGTAGATCACTATGATGGTTGCCTGGATGAAACGGGCAATATTTGTCGCTATTGCAGCACCCACAACACCCATGGCGGGAAAACCGAATTTTCCGTAGATAAGAAGGTAATTCAGGACAAGATTGATGAAGACTGCGGCAATGCTTGCTTTCATGGGAAGACTTGTCTCTCCGGATTCCCTCAGCGTAGAAGAATATGAGAATTCTATGGTGCTGAAGGGGAGCCCTATCAGTATAACACCGAGATATTCAAGACCATAGGAAAGAGTGGCCTCTAAGTTTCCCGTTGCTGATCCGTCATGAAGATAAAGTGATATCAGAAAACTTCCCAGATTTATAAATATAAGGATTGCAATGATCATTGCCGTAAATGAAATGATCAGCTTTGATCTTAATACCTTTTTTACCCCGTCATAGTTTTTCTGACCGTAATACTGGGCCCCGAGGATCCCGGCACCCGATACGGCGCCGAAAATGCACAGATAGAACACGAAGATAAGCTGGTTGACTATGGAAACACCGCTCATCTGCTCTGTACCGACACGGCCTATCATGATGTTGTCAAGGAGGCTCACAAAATTGGATATCCCGTTCTGAACCATTATGGGAACGGATATCTTCAGTACATTATTATAGAATTTTTTGTCAGCTATATATTTACTCATAATGCGTAAATTATAGGACTTTGCTATCACCCGGTCAATATATGCCCGCTTGGGTTAGTCCTGCCCATGCCCCGTGTCCTTACACACATGCCCCGGTCCTTACACACATGCACCGAAACTTTACAGAAAATGCTTAATATGGTAATATAGCAAAGATTGTAATAATTTTGTAACAACTGATCTAAAGTTATTTTTGACATGCAGCCGTAGTCTAATGGATAGAACGAAGGCCTCCGACGCCTTTAATGCAGGTTCGATTCCTGTCGGCTGCACATGGAGATTTATGAACGGCGATATATTCGGAAAAATTGTCCGCTTCTTAAAAAATAATATCAAGATTGCAGGCCCTGTGGGGCTTATTGCCATTACCGCTCTGGTAACCTACATTGCCCTTTCTTTCAGAAATACTCCTTCTGATGAAGCGCCGGCCCAGCAGACTGTTACCGGTACCGAAACAGATATCCAGGCTGTATCACCCGATACTGCAGCTGTTCCTGTAACACTTAGCCTGAATACCGATGCAAACCTTTCGGAATTCATTAACAATTATTATCTTTGTCTTTCAAACGGGGATATGGATACACTTAAAGGCCTCGTGGATTCACTTGAGACCATGGATATGCTTGTGAAGGCGGAGCAGAGCAGATATCTTGACTATGAAGTACTTGATATATATTCCGCCCCCGGATTTGACGAGAATTCCGTTGTGGTTTTTCCTGTCACCAATGTTATCTTTGACAATTATCCCGAATATAAACTTCCTTCGTATGAGGGATTTTATGTACTGAAAAATGCTGATGCCACCTTTACCATAAAAAATACCGAGCCATCAGCAGAAGAGAGCGAATTCATAAACAGCATACTTTCCTGTGATGATGTGGTTGAACTCGGAAACAGGATAACTGCAGATTACAATGAGATCATCACGGCTAATCCCGAACTCCTTACATATATGAAGGAACTGGATACCATAGTAAGCACCGATGCCGGTGAAAAACTGGCAGCCATCAATTCAGGCGCTGAGGTGGAACTTCCGGAAGTGGAAGAACCTGAGGATGAAACCGAAGAAGGTGAGACCAAAACTGCCACTGTCAATCAGAGCGTTAACGTAAGAGTCTCCGACTCAATTAATGCCGACAAGATGGGGCAGGTTAACGGAGGACAGACTGTCGAAGTCCTTGAAGTAAAAGGAAACGGATGGGTAGCCATAAAGTACAATGACAGTACCGGCTATGTTAAGTCAGAATACCTTACAATGGATATTGACGTCAATTCCGTTGAAACCATTGGTACCGTCACTGCCAAGGAAACCCTTAATATCAGATCTTCTGCAAGTACGGACGGAATGATCATGGGTTCCTTTGCGAAGGATTCCACCGCAAGACTTGTCTCCGAAAGTGACGGCTGGTGTGAAGTTATCTACAACAATAAAGTCGTATATTTAAGCTCCCAGTACCTGGATATCAAATACGACTGATGAATGAAATAAGCTAACAAGTTTAAAATTCCCTGCTTATGCAGGGGATTTTTTTTAATCCTAAAATCTTCGTATACAATTGTCTTTTTAGACATACTTATAAGGTGTATCTTTTATGTATGTTTTGCAGCCTTCCGGGTATATATTTGAAATGCCCTGCCCGCCTGAGCCGTCTCGTAGCATTCCCGCATAAATCGGTTCCCGAGGGCATCGTTCGAGCAGTTCGCGCAATTTAGCGCGAACGTCGCGAGTTGCCCGAGGGCGATTTTGCCTTTTGCGGGAAAGCGGAGAGACGAAACAGCGAAGGCACTGGCGGGCATTTTGAATATATTCCCGGAAGGCTGTTAAGTTTAAATCTAAAGCTAATACCAACATTGTATACAAGTATTTTTGTATTTTTGTATTTACTTTATCATGATAATGTATTATATTATGTAATGGTTTGAAAAAACCGTGCAAAAGAACACATTTTTACAGGAGGAGTTGTTTTATGTCTTACGTTGACGAGATCTATGACAGAGTTGTAGCACAGAATCCCGCACAGCCCGAATTCCATCAGGCAGTTAAGGAGGTCCTTGAATCCCTCAGAGTTGTAATTGAGGCTAATGAGGAAGAGTACAGGAAGGACGCGCTTCTTGAGAGACTCACCACTCCCGAGCGTCAGATCCTCTTCAGAGTTCCCTGGGTTGATGATAAGGGACAGGTTCAGGTTAACAATGCGATGAGAGTACAGTTTAACTCAGCCATTGGACCTTACAAGGGAGGCCTTCGCCTTCATCCTTCTGTTAATATTGGAATTATCAAGTTCCTTGGATTTGAGCAGATCTTCAAGAACTCACTTAC
>CAMPAP010000088.1 GCA_946631935.1 uncultured Lachnospiraceae bacterium
ACAGCTGCCGTGCTGTTTACCATAGTCCCGGTTGCTATAGCGATCATCTGGATAATAAAGAAAAAAGAACCTGTGACATCAGTTTTGACCGGAGCTGCGGCTTTTTTTCTTTTTGCCCTGATCCTTGAAAAACCGATACAGAATGTACTTGCTTTTCCGACGGCAATGGGTCTTATGGATAATGCCTTCAGTCTGTTTCTTGGTGAAAGACCGATATTGCTTGCATTTGTGGCAGGGCTTTTCCCGGGAGTGTTTGAAGAAACAGGGCGGCTGATAGCTTTTAAAACAGTCCTTGGGAAGCGGAAAAACAAAGAGACTTCAATTTCATACGGCATAGGACACGGCGGTTTTGAAGTGGTTCTGTTATTGGGGCTTTCCTATATTGTGTACACTGTATATGCAGTTATGATCAATACCGGAATATTTGGAATTATGGTGGATCAGGTTGCGGCACAGGCTCCTGACGAGGTGGCCTCCATCGAAGCTATAGGGGATTTCCTTGTGGGATTTTCATTTGCAGAACTGAGTGTAAGCCTGGTGGAGAGGGTATTTGCCGTTTTATTCCATATAGGTGCATCCATTATGGTTTTTTATGCCTGCAGGGATAAAAAGAAATTCTGGCTGTACCCGGCAGCGGTCATACTGCATACTTTGATGGATTTTATCGCCGCTATGAGCATCTTTGAAGTGATAAGCATTTCCTCATGGGCGCTTGAAGGAATCATCGCAGTATTCGGTCTTATAGTATTTTTCGGTGCATACTTACTGTTTTATAAGAAAGATCAGGGAAGGCTTGGTTAATGCACTTTGTTGAGGCTAAAGGGATTTTATCCGGAAGCGGCGACCGCTTCGGAATGAATATATACAGGGGCTGCACCCACGGCTGCATTTACTGTGACAGCAGAAGCAGATGCTATCAGTTTACGCATCCTTTTGAAGATGTTGAAGTAAAGAAAAATGCACCTCAGCTTCTTGAAAAAGCACTGAGATCCAAAAGAAAAAAATGCATGATCGGAACGGGTGCCATGTCGGATCCGTATATGCATTGTGAAGAAGAATTAAAACTTACAAGAAAATGTCTGGAGGTGATCCGTGACAATGAATTCGGGATCGCCATACAGACAAAATCGGATCTGATCCTTAGGGACATAGATCTTCTGGATGAGATAAACCGCATATCGAAATGTGTTGTTCAGATCACACTTACTACTTATGATGACGATCTGTGCAGGATCCTTGAGCCGAATGTCTGTAATACCAAAAGGCGTATAGAGGTACTTGAAGAGATGAAGAAAAGGAAAATCCCCACGATTGTGTGGATGACTCCCATACTTCCCTTCATTAACGATACGGAAGAAAACATCACATCCATTCTGACTGAGTGTTCCCGCGCGGGAGTTAAGGGTGTCATGGATTTTGGCATGGGACTGACACTTCGGGAAGGAGACAGGGAATATTATTATGCAGCGCTGGATAAATATTTTCCCGGATTAAAAGAAAAGTATATAAAGCGCTACGGTAACGCATATGAGTTGCCAAGCCCCGATGCCGGAAAACTAACCGGGATATTTAAAAAAATATGCAATGCCGGTGGAATGCTTTCAACCCCGGAGGATTGTTTTAAATATATGCAGGAATTTCCTGAAAAATATTCTCAGATAAGTTTATCAGATCTTTTTTGATGCAAAGAATAAGCCTGTCATGCCAAAACTGGGATTCGGACTTATGCGTCTGCCCATCACTGCACTTATGAGCGAAGCTGCAGAGATACTGGACTGAATGTTTAAAGTGTTATAAGACAGATGCGGATAAACCGGGAATCATGGAAATATGGTTTCCGGTTTTTGCATTTTGGGTCTGATTTGAGTTATATTAGTAAATGGTTAGTCATAGCGAACAAAAAACCTTATGACATTTATGTTATGCATCGGTTAAGGTTTATGATTATGTCATGGGAAACCTGAGATAAACCGTTTTTTTACGTGAACGGGAAGGAATGAATATGCAAAAATATATAGTTACCGGAATGAGCTGTGCGGCATGTCAGGCCAGGGTCGAAAAGGCCGTGAATTCTGTTGATGGAGTCGAAAGCTGCGCAGTAAGTCTTCTTACAAATTCCATGGGGGTTGAAGGCACGGCCTCTCCCGAAAAGATAATAAGTGCCGTTGAAAAAGCGGGATATGGAGCAAGAAAAGCGGATGAAGGAATAGGTAAGTCATCTTCACAAAAAGATGATGCCATTACGGATACCGCTACGCCCAAGCTTGTGAAAAGGCTGGTCTTTTCGGTTATATTCCTTCTGCCTCTTTTATATGTTTCCATGGGAAATATGCTCTTTGGTCTTCCCCTGCCTTCGTTTCTTCAAAATAACCATATGGCAGTGGGATTATATGAGCTTTTATTATCAGGGATTATTCTGGTGATCAATCAGAAATTTTTCATAAGCGGGTTTAAAGGCCTTATTCACAGGGCACCAAATATGGATACCCTTGTTGCTCTGGGGGCATCTGCTTCTTTTTTGTACAGTGTGGCTGTTCTGTTTTCCATGACAAAGGATCACGGCGAAATGAAGGCACTTTATTTTGAATCCGCAGCCATGATCCTGACACTGATAACCGTGGGTAAGACACTTGAATCCGCATCAAAAGGCAGGACAACGAACGCCCTTAAGGGACTTATGGATCTTACTCCTAAAACCGCCACGGTGATAAGGGACGGTTCGGAAATAAAAGTACCAGTTGAAGAAGTGAGAGTTTCGGATAATTTTGTGGTAAGACCCGGAGAAAACATACCCGTTGACGGGGTTGTCACAAAAGGTGAGAGCAGTATAAACGAATCGGCTTTGACAGGGGAGAGTCTTCCGGTTGAAAAATGTCCCGGTGACAGAGTGTTTGCAGGTACCGTGAACACATCGGGATATATCGTCTGTGAAGCTCTGAAGGTGGGCGAAGACACCACCCTTTCATCAATAATAAAGATGGTAAGCGAAGCGGCAATGTCCAAAGCTCCCATAGCAAAGACGGCTGATAAGGTTTCAGGAATCTTTGTTCCCGCAGTCATGACCATCGCTCTTGTAACGTTTGCGGTATGGCTGATCATCGGAAAGGACTTCGCCTTTGCCCTTTCAAGAGCTGTATCCGTACTTGTTATAAGCTGTCCCTGCGCTCTTGGACTTGCTACTCCCGTTGCGATAATGGTGGGAAATGGTGTGGCTGCAAGAACGGGAATCCTTTTTAAAACCGCTGCATCACTTGAACAGGCGGGAAAGACACAGATTGTCGTTCTTGATAAAACAGGGACCGTTACCGCAGGCAGGATGAAGGTATCCGAGGTCATTCCCGCAGAGGGTTTTACTGAGGACGATCTTATAAAGGCCGCCTGTGCACTTGAATCAAAAAGCGAGCATCCCATTTCAAAAGCCATCACGGAATATGCATCCGAAAAAAAGATTCATCCGGAGGAAACAAAGAACTTCGAGGCCTTGTCCGGAAACGGCCTTAAAGCCGAACTTTCGGGAAAAATGATCTACGGCGGAAGCGGTGATTTCATAGGAAAAATCCTGGGAAAGAAAGATCATGATAGTGATATAGAAAGGATCTCAAAAGAAGGAAAAACCCCGGTACTTTTTGCTTCCGAAGAAAGTCTCCTTGGAATTATTGCAGTTTCCGACTACATAAAAAAAGACTCGGCGGAAGCCATAAGCGAACTGCAAAATATGGGTATCCGTACGGTTATGCTGACAGGGGATAATGAACTGACGGCACAGGCCATAGCAAAACAGGCGGGCGTGACCACAACCATCGCATCCGTAAAGCCGGACGGTAAGGAAGAAGTGATCAGAAAGCTTAAAGAAAGCGGACTGGTTGCCATGGTGGGGGACGGTATCAACGATGCCCCTGCCCTTACATCCGCTGATCTTGGAATGGCCATTGGTGCAGGGACAGACATTGCCATAGACGCTGCAGATGTTGTCCTTGTAAAGAGCAGTATCAGGGACGTGGCCGCAGCCATAAGGATTTCAAGGAAAACTATAAGGAATATACATGAAAACCTCTTTTGGGCATTTTTCTATAATATGCTTGGAATTCCGCTTGCAGCCGGATGTTTTACGCATTTGGGACTGACACTGGATCCTGTTTTCGGGGCCGCTGCAATGGGACTGTCAAGCTTTTGTGTTGTAACGAATGCTCTGCGCCTGAATCTTATAAGACCCTATGATCCTTCAAATGATAAAAAGATCGGGACTTCAGCAAAAGATGCACAGCGTGCTAAAATAAGTATCAGTGAAAACTTCACTCAGGGAAAGGAAGGAAATGAAATGGATATCAGGGTAAACGGAATGATGTGCGGACATTGTGAAGCACATGTAAAAAAAGCACTTGAACAGATTGAAGGGATCAGCAGTGCATCCCCTTCCCACGAGACGGGAATTGTCAGGATAGAAAGTACCAAAGCTGTGGATGAATCAGCTATAAAAGCAGCCGTTGAAGAAGCAGGTTACGAATACGCCGGAAAAGCATGATAAAAGAGGGTGGGGGAATGAAGAAGAAACAGTTTTTTTTGGATGCGTTTATCATAGTATTTTTGTTTGCACTATGTGCATGCGGCTTAAAGGAAAATGAAAGTACAGGGGCCGCAGATACCGGAAAAGAAGATAAGGAAGAAGCAGAAGAAAAAGAAGATCGTAAAGAAGATGAGAAAGAGACTGAAACGGAATCTCTTGATGGCACCTTCTGGGTAAGTGAAGATAACGGCGGAGAACTGTTTTTCTATGAAGACGGAACCTTTTATTACAGGGAATTAGTGACAGAAGATGACGGACTTTCCGGTTATTCAACAATAGGAGCCGAAAAACTCACCTGGGAGCAGGATGGGAAGAAGGTTACATTTACAGCCAAGTGGGGATATGCACCCGAAGACAGTGATGAGGATGTGGATTCATTTAAAGGAAGCATCAGAGACGGAAAGCTGGTTGTAAGCAATCTTCCGGGAAAAGACGGCGAAAAGTACACTTTTGTTGAAAGCACCTGGCCCGATCTTCCTTCTCTCGACGATGCCCCGAAAATGGTGGGTGAGTGGAAGCTTGTTGCAAGCTCTCTTGAAGGGAACCT
The DNA here is from genome assembly GCA_946631935.1 of uncultured Lachnospiraceae bacterium. Classification (GTDB taxonomy): domain Bacteria; phylum Bacillota; class Clostridia; order Lachnospirales; family Lachnospiraceae; genus AC2028. The sequence goes on from CAMPAP010000088.1 coordinate 5,112, forward strand.
CGAGATATACGGAGAGGGCGACATGATGGATAAGCATCTTCGTATATGGGAAGAAAACGGTAAATATCACTCAAGCGGACAGGATTTCGGAGGCGGTGGAGTCATTGAAAACTGGGACGATATCGGAATGACTCTCATAGAGGAGCCTGTATATGACGGCTTTATGAATTCCTGCTGGAGAGCGGATCTTGATGAGGAAACGAAAGACGGTATCTGGAGAGAGGTAACTCTTTATAATGATGATATCCTGACCCTTGTTGAGAGTAATTATCATGATGACCGTGATCAGGATTATATCTTCATCTCATATCAGTATTTCGTAAGGGAAGATGCCGATGAAGATGCTGCCATGGATCTTTTTTGTCCGAAAAAAGTAACCGTAAGCGATGTACATGAATTTGCATCGGCCATTGAACCTAATACTGAGATAATACTTAAAGGCGGTACTTATGATCTTTCGGAACTTACGGAGGATGATCAGAGCGAGTATCTTATATATGAAAGACCCTTCGATGATATATGGTGGACAATTTCCTGCGAAAGACTTGCAATAAGGGCGGAGGATGGAGAGGACGTTGAGATCGTAACTAAAAATCCCATGATCCCCGTAATAAAGCTGGAAAATTGTAACGGTGTGTGGATAGAAGGGATCACTGCGGGACACGATGCAGATGTCACCGCATGCGGAGGCCCGGTAATAAAGATAAGCGAAAGCGGTCATATCTTTATAAATAAGTGCAGTCTGTACGGGTGCGGAACTTACGGAATAGAATCCGATAATGCGGGCAGCATCTCTGTAAGAGAAACCGAGATATATGACTGCAGTAACGGTTCTATCCTGCTTAATGAGTATTCGCAGGTGTTTCTTCATGACTGCCTGATACATGACAATACTGACGGGTACGATTCTTTGATATCAGTGCTTTTTGATTCTCATATAAAAGCTGAAAACTGTGAGTTTAGAAACAATTCAAATAAATATGCAAAGATCATAACAACATACGAATACAGCAGTGCTGAATTCATAAACTGCATATTTGCCGGAAATGAATATGACGGAATATCGGAATCAGCCGGTAAAGACGATGTGATATTTACAGACTGTGAATTTGAAGACTAAAAAAACTGCAGGCTTTACGGCCTGCAGTTTTTTATCATGCCCCGGGATCTGATTCTTTGGGCATCCTGATATTCGAAAGACACTGGATCTCGTTAATGAACCACTGGCCCGTTGAAGGCTTTTTACGA
>CAMPAP010000089.1 GCA_946631935.1 uncultured Lachnospiraceae bacterium
AACTTTAAGCGTATGACAGCCATGCGCACTTCAGAAACGAATTGCTTGAGAAGACCGGACGCACGTTTCTGTAGCTTGCAGATATATCCCTGGCTCAGAGTGATCTGATCATGCATAAGCCCCGCTATGATCTGTGCAGTACGGTTGATGCTGACGAAGCCCTGGTTGATGAGGGCAAGCGACAGTGCCTGAATCTCTGATCCGTACTGTACGGGTTCCTTGATGTTCAACGGTATAGGAGAGTGGACTGTCTTCCCGCAGTCAAGGCATTCATACTCATAGAAAACATGGCGTGTCTTTATTACGGTGATTTTGTAGTCGATCACATCTTTATACCGTTCTCCTATGTACTTCAGCTTTCCAGCGCATTTGGGACATTCTTCAAGAGGGTGATCGATGACCTCGTCGATTTCGTTATCTGCAAGTGGGGTGAGAGAGTGTTTTTTGTGCCCTGTCTGTCCGCCCTTCTTTTTTCCGGTTTTGACTCTCGAATTTGGGATAACTTTTTTCTTGCCGATGGGCATCTGGCTTGTAGGGAGACCGCTGTTGGTTCCATCATTATTTGCGATAGAATTCAAGCGAGATATCTCGTCTTCAAGTGCGGAAATCTTAGCCTTCAACAATTCGTCGTTGTCGGACGTGACGGGAGCGGCATAGACTGCTTGAAGACGCTTTTTAAGTTCTATGTTCTCTTTTTTGAGAGCTTCGTTTTCGATTATCAATTCTTCGTTCCGAAACCTGACCTCAGCTATTTCGTCGCTTTTAGATGAGGCATAGTTTGACTGTTGGGAATACCATCCCTTAAATCGCTCAAGCTGATTCTTAAGGTGTTGTACTTCCTGGGAGAGCCGATTGATGGTACGGAGATGTTCCGCTTTTTCTTTATCAACATATGTGCCTGCAGACAGTTCCTCGATGGTTTTTTCGGCTTTTTTAAGTTGCCTTTGCAGAGTCAGATATTCATGCCTTCTTTTTTCATACGCTTCTTCCAGAGTCATTATTTTTCCTTAAGCTTTTTATTAAGAACATCAACTTTATTCCGGAGCATCTTATTTTCCTCCAGCAGACGCAGGATCTCAGACTTCAGTTCCTTTACAGTTCCGGGCATCTGATACTCGTCTTCAGATGGAACATAATTAGGGCTGCGCTTTCGTCCACGTCCGTCTGTAGGAACAATCTCTCCGGTGGTCTCGTCAAGACGACCTATGAGAGTACGCTTGGATCTGGACTGTTTTATTTGATCGATTATCGTTGTTAAAACCTATAAAAATGATATAATAAAACATTATGTTAACGATGTAATCATCGGATTACAGTAGGCCTTGATAAAGCATGGAAGAAAAGAAGAAAAAGAGTATTTTGCAATGGATCGTTGACGGTCTGGGTTTTAATAAGCTTTCGCCCTATGAAAAGGAGTTCCACAGGGATGCAATGGATGATTTGCGGTTGATAAAAGATGATTCACGGAAACAATATAAGAGTATAAAGGAGAATTAAAATGCCCGGAACAAGAGATGAAAACAATAAAAAATTTGATGAAAAATACGAACTTAAGGAAAATACCTATATCGAGCGTATTAATGATCTCGGCTGGGGAGTTGACTATGATGAAAGAGTTTTTTTCAAAACTCTTTATAACGGGACAAGGAACCATTTGGATCCTGTTTTTACCGCTATGCTGGATGAGACGCTTTCTGTCGACATATGGGACAGGAATAAAAGAAAAGAGACTCTGGAACGATTTATCAAACAGATAAATGATTATCCCCTTCCCGAGGAAAAGGGGCCAAAAAGGAGCTTTTTAAACACTATAAAGAAAAACTTGAAAAAACTCCGCCCCGATGCGGAGGAGAAGGATCTTGATGAGCTTCGTGCAAGGAACAAGAAGCGCCATGATGAAGTGGCAGAAGAAAAAAGACAGGCAGAGTTCAGTCAGTCATTCCTTGAAGAGACGCCCAAAATGGGATGGCGCGAAGAGGATAAAAAATTTCTGGGATATATGAACCAGATGCGTGAAGCAATAATTGACACCGAATTTAAGAAGAAATTTGAAGAAGCTCAGCGCAGGATCATGACGACGAAAATAGATCCGGAGAAATACTACTCCGGACGTAATAAGATGCTCAATGAAATATATTTTCTGAAGGGCGGCAACAGCAGTCTGGCAGGTTATAAATTCAAACAGGCGTCGGATTGGATATACACCGAGCTCAAGGCCACAAGGGATCTTCAAAAATACGATGATCGTATGGAAGATAAGAAGGACTGGATTGAGGCTGCAAAGAAAAACGGATGGAATTCTCCGGATGATGATGAACTCCTTAATGTGATCTTTGATGCACGTTTTGATAAGGATAAGAAAACAAGCAGGGATCTGGAAGAATTACTGGTTGACTTTAAGAAAAGATTCAGAGGAGATGATTTTTCTGAAAGAAAGCGTCTTCTTACAAGGGTTTCGCTGAAACTTGGGGATGTTAATGCGCGTTCCGAAGAACAGAAAAAAGCTCTCAATTTGTTGAAAAACGTGGATCTGGGGCTCATGAGATTCCTGGAGAATGATTTCTCACCCGATAACGAACAGCTGATCCCTCCCAAAAATGAGGTAAAGGATCCCGTGATCGCCCGTCTGAGGATAATGATCGACGTTCTCAGAGAACGCCGTGTGATGAAGATCATTGAAAACAGCGGGATAGGTCTTAGAGCTTTTACCGAGACTGTGTGTAAAAGGCTTAACGAGTTATGTGCCGAAGCACTTCAAACCCCGGGGTTAAGCGGTCCTGAATCAAGGTATTTTTCCAAGATCCGTGATAAGTTTTATTCGCAGAATAATCTCAAAATCGAGTTCCACACCGGTAATGAAAAAGATTTTGACCTGCAGCTTGGAAAAGCCGACGAGCTCATAGCAAAGATCATGCAGGATGGATTAAAAGACTATCCTAATCTTGATGAAGCCGGCCGCGAAGCGTATGAGAGAGAAAAGAGCGGTTATCTTGCACTGGGTAAGAGTTCGGGATGGACGGATGTACTGACGGACGACCAGGACCTGCTCGGACGGCTTTTTGCTGCGCGATATGACAGTGAGGGAAAGGTGATAGAGGCCATTGATCTGGCTATCAGGCAGCTTGCCATCAATGATGATGAGCCTGCCCAGAGCCGGTCTGCAAGGCTTAATGCTATACTTACCGCTATTACCGATGCTGTTCCGGATGAAGCCAATCGTACAACGGCACAGAAAAATGCAATAAAACGCATAGGAAAAGCTCTGGAAGATGCTTCGAAAATTACACTCAGGAAGGATTATCTTACACATAACGGAATACCGAACTGGCTCATTACGACTGAGACACTCAGTCTGATCCATGATCTTGACAATAACGTGATTGAGGGCGTTCCGAACGGAAGATTGAGAAAGCTCTTTGACGAAATGGAAAGTCTTAAGAACAAGACATATCCCCAACTTACCGTAGAGAGGGATGGCAGGCTGATCCATCTTCAGAGTTCGGAATTACTGGAGAGATTTCGTCAGGAAATCCTGAAGATCGAGAGCGATTATCACCCGGAAGTAAAGCGCAGGGCACTTGCTGCGATCGGAGCAGAACTCGAGGAACTGCGCGAAGAAGCTGAAAAGGAAAAATCTCTTCTTCCTACAATAGAGGCTGAGATCGAGAAGAAGAAAACCGAAAAGGTCTCTCTGTATATGCAGCGCATCCGCAATATGACCGAGCAGGATCTTATTGCATTTGAACGTGTTTCAGATGGTTTTATCAAGATTGAACACAGGGACAGAAGCGTAGAGGCTACGGTTAAAAAAGCGATCATTGCCCGGCTCAAAAAAGTGGCCGTTATGAAGGCTGAATTAGAGGCCGCAAAAAATGATCCCGGATCTGACCGGGCTAAACAGTTTATGGACGAACTCTGGAATCTTGAACAGGCACTTGAGGATTATCAGCGCCAGATTCCGATGGCAAACTGGTCCTACAATCTGATGAAAACAGTGGAGACGCTGTATCCCGACCGCTATGAGCCTTATAAGGATATTGCCGCTCGTTTGGCACAGGTAAGGGAAAGAACACTTAAGTATAAGGATACCATCACTAAGATGAAGGAGGGGCGTGACGGCTCGCTTTCCGAGATTGCTTCTCTGGTAACAAATCCGCCCAACGGAGCTGAAAATGCTCCACAGCTTTTTAAAGTTCTTATGCTTGGAAGAACGCTGTCGCAAAGCGGAGAGTCGCTCGCTGCAGCCAAAACGGAGTATGACTCACTCGGTGCGGAAAAGATCAAGAACCTGATGCTAAGTGTGGATGATGCCCTTAACAGTTATCTCAGGATAACCGTACCGGAGAAGATCCATCCTCCCATTGTCACACTTATAAGTAAGTATTTTCCTGAAAGACACAGAGAACTTCAGGATCGTATAAACAGAGCAGCGGAGTATCGTCACGGCAAGGAGGCTTTTCTTCAGAAGTGTGCCGCTAACGGATGGAATCAGCCAAATGATCGCTTCATGCTCTCCAAGATATATGATGCAGGTATCACAAGGCGCGGGTATCTGGTTGGCGGAGAAGATGCTCTTTATGCTAAGGAACTCGAAAAATTTGCAGCATTAAGCCGTAAAGATTCAGAGGCCGTCTATGCATCATTGGATACTCTTATCTCATATATAGGCGGCGACGGAGGTGACGATCCCGAATTCGGAGAGGTATCCCGCACACAGGTTCAGGAGGATGCGGTTTCGCTCCTTGAACAGCAAAAGGGAAAGATATTTGGAATAGTAGCTAAAATATGGCAGAAGAGGGGCGAAGAAGAAAAAGATAATGCCGCTATCTCAAAAATGGCAGCCGAGCGCTTCGGAATGCCGGAAAAACTGGGTGAAGAACAGATCAATGCCCAAAGAATTGCGGAAAATGCCGAAAATGAAAAGGATGACCGCATAGATTCTCATTTCAGACGCCGCGCGGAACTTGAAAGATTCCTCGCAAATATGGGATGGAGAGACAAGGGCGATATCAGGTTCTTCGGAGAACTTTACGATCAGTCCATTGACAAAAACGGTAATCCTATCGGCGGCAATAATAGTATAGCCTCCAAGATCCGCCGTATAGGCATCGCGGCAAAAACCCAAAATACCGGAACGATCGAAGCCCTGATGGAGGACATACTTAATGACTTCGGTGCCATAAACGAAAACGATCTGACGGATGCGCAGAAGGCTGTTAAATCAAAGCTTGAAGCCAAGATAGAAGAGTTTAAAAAAGAAATAAAGATAGGTGGGGAAGCAGCCGCTCCGGACGAAGGCAAGCAGGCTTTCATGCAGGGTGCCGGTTTGTTTTTCCTGGATGATGAGGGAAGGAAAAAACTCCTTGGTTCCTATTATGATGCCCAGTTTGATGCATCCGGAAATATCATCCCTCAGCTTTCCGGGCTTCTTAAGCAGTGTGTCGGCATGACCGATCTGCAGCAACTTAACGACCTCAATGAAAAATGGAAAGAAGAGATCGAAAAGATCCCATTTAACGAGCGCACTCCCGTGCAGAGGGAATTGTCATATTATCCTTCGGAACTCAGGTATAAGAGATCGTTACTTGAAAATGCTAAGGAGCCTGACTATTACCTGTCACAGGGGTGGAATGCACCGGGTGATAAAGAATTCTGGGATATCATGAAAGAATGCGGTAAGGATGCAGAAGGTAATGAGATTCCGGAATTCATTCAGAATATGGATTCTCTGACGGCTGTTTCCAAGTCACAACTCTGGCTTGTGATCCCAAGGCTTCAGGCAATGCAGCAGGCGCTTAATGCAGTTCCCCGGGATAAGCGCACGGATAAGCAGAATCAGGCCATTGAACTCCTTGGCGGTAAGATAGATGAGTTTGACAATCTGAATCAGGAACTGAGAAATCAGCTGGCACAGGAAAAATCAGATGCCGCAAAGAGAGCGGACGGTCCGTCCATTCGCGGAGAAAAAACAGATAAGGATCAGATATATCCTGAAAGGATAGCTGACGGATCCGATAAGATGCACCTGTGGGCAGACCCTAAGGTTAATAAAGCTAATCTCCTGAGACATATGACGGTACCTGCCGCAAAGATAGCGGAAAGGCTCGGAAACGGGAAAAAGGAGTCATATGATGAGATCAACAGCGAGATAATAGCCGGCGGCAGGATCAAAAATATCAATTCTCTCGGACGCAGTGAAGCTTACAGGGAATGGGGCCCCGGTCCGTTATCGGACAGAAGGATAAACATAACAAGCATCGCGCAGGAGTCTGACATCCAATGGGTAGATGATAAATTAAAGGAATTATCCGGGATTTACAGTGATATGACTCATGAGGTTGAGTCACAGGAGATCAAGCGCTACTACAACGGTTTTGTGTATGCACTTGATGATTCTTACGGCAATTTCCTGCAGGCAATATCCGAAAGCAGCTATCTGGACAGGTTATTTATAGCTAAAACGTCCAACGGATTGAGAAAAGAAAATGATCCGGATAATATGCTCAAAGGACTTAAAGGTATCCATCCAGCCCAGCATGAGCTGCCCGGAGATGAGGGACCTGAGGATATAAGCGATGATTATATGAATTTGCTGTGTGCTTTTGAAAAAGAACTTGATCTTGAATATCAAAAGCAGAGATTACAGCGCGAGGGGTATGCAAATGAAGAATCGGCAGCAGAATTCAAGGCAAAGCTTAAGAGGATTCATGAAGAGATAATCGGCGCTTATGACAGACTCTATGCGATAGAAGATAATGGCCAGTACGATGAGTATCTGGAAAAGCCTTTAAACTGGATGACAGGTAAAAACAACGACCCTGCCACCCCGGGCCTTGGCACATCCGTAGGCTGTATGCGAGGTGAACTAAAGGCTATCGATCTTGGATGGGATATAAGAGAGATCGGCGTTATGGGAACCTTCGGAGCCATCAATGCCGCATATGAGAAGATGATGGTACGTGCCGCCGGCGATCCTGCAGCTGTTCCGGCAGACTATGCAGAGATATCCATGGATATCGCAAGCCTTAAGATGAATCTGTGGGATTTAGACACGCAGGCCGGCCAGGCTTCCAAATATGACGGATGCGAAGAATTGTACCGCTTTATTCAAAAATACCGTGATAACGACATTTTTAAGGATGTTATCAAGGATAACGAGAAAAAGTTCGAAAGTTCGAGAAGCTATGTAAGGAACGCATATCTTAAGTCTCTTCCTGAAGATCAGTACAGGAGAGAAGATGCGGAGCTGTTCGATCAGATGGTAGATGCTTACAAGCTTGCGGAGGGTATTTCCGAAAACAGCAAAGCTTTTGATGAAAGGGTAACGGGACTTGAGTGGGCCGGACATACGGATTCGGCACAATATACCGCCCTGGCCAAAGCAGTACACGCCCTGAAAACCATAGGAAAGGGTGCAACTCCACTTCAGATCACGGAGTGTCTGAAACGCGTATCCGAAACCGCACAGGCATATGAGAACAAGCTGGGAACATTTGAAGGTATCTTCGGAAAGGGCGGAAAGCGTCTGAGTCTTGCAAGGGATGCGAAAAGATATGCGGATCAGCAGCTTGGACTTATCGAACCTAAGCTTGATGGCCTTGATCCTTTTACTTCCGTGGGCGAACAGGCTTATGCCAAGGCCAAGGATGCACCTGATATCGCTGCCGGCCGTAAAAATCCGTATTTTATCGGGGCTAAAAAAGAGGAAAACGGAGCCTTTTCCATCAGGAAAAATGTCTTTGAGCTTATAGAGGCCGACGATCCGGAAATGCGTCTTGCAAGGGTTACCGCCATCGACGGAGCGGCAAGGGAAAAGCAGCAGCTTGCTGATGGAATGCAGAGAGCACGTGAAAAGGCAAGGAATAAAAACCGCAGCCATCTTGTGAATATCGATGAGATGATAAACGAGGGAGGAAATGCACCCGCAAACGCAAGTGCAAAGAAAAATACGGCTTCCGGTCGTAAGGTATCATCAAAATCGCCGAAAACCGACCTCAAAAATACCGGTGATAATGAGAATAAGATAAACAACAATCCAAAAACCGGTAAGAAGTGATAAAAGAATCTGATAAAAAATGGTTACTATTCACAGCTGATTTAAGGTAAAAAGGAAAGCCACGGCGGATGCCGTGGCTTTTGCATTCGAAGCAGGCGAAGTCAAGCTTCGCCTAATACTTCTGCAAGGGTATATGGGTTACCGGCAGTAAGGCGGCTGAGTGCCTTAAACCAGTTGATCCCATTGCGATAGCAGGTTTCGATATACGTTAGCTTGTGGGAGTGTCAACATATTTATTTAACTATCAATCAAGCCAAACTTAGTGCATTTTTCACAAAAATCTCGCGAAATAATGTCTCGTATTGTATATTTTTACCTAATATGATAAGATATAGTAGTCTTTTTATAAGGCAAAAATATTTGAAGGAGACACGTTATGGCTAAGGAAATGGTAGCTATGATCCTCGCCGGCGGGCAGGGATCGAGACTTTATGCTCTTACTGACAAGCTTGCAAAGCCTGCAGTACCCTTTGGCGGAAAGTACAGAATCATTGATTTCCCGCTTTCTAACTGTGTTAATTCCGGTATCGACACGGTAGGTATCCTGACACAGTATCAACCCCTTGTTCTCAATGAATATATCGGACACGGACAGCCCTGGGATCTGGACAGACTCCATGGCGGAGTTCATGTTCTTCCTCCCTATCAGCAGGCACAGGGTTCCGACTGGTATAAAGGAACCGCAAATGCCATCTATCAGAATCTCAGTTTCTTAAGAAGATATGATCCCGAGTATGTGATCATCCTTTCGGGTGACCAGATCTGCAAGCAGGATTACAATGACTTCCTTGAGTTCCACAAAGCAAAGGGAGCCGATTTTTCCGTTGCGGTCATGGAAGTACCCTGGGACGAGGCAAGCCGTTTCGGACTCATGGTCACGGATGCCGATGACAGGATAGGCGAATTCCAGGAAAAACCCAAGGAGCCCAAGAGTAATCTTGCTTCCATGGGTATCTATATTTTCAATTTTGATGTTCTTGAAAAATATCTTGAAGAGGATGAGGCAAATCCCGATTCTTCAAATGACTTCGGAAATGATATTCTTCCCGCACTTCTCCGTGACGGAAAGAATATGTACGCATATCGTTTCAACGGCTACTGGAAGGATGTAGGTACCATATCATCTCTCTGGGAAGCAAACATGGAGGTTCTCAATCCCGAAAGCAGCGGAATCAATCTTTTTGATGATGACTGGAAGATCTATTCAAGATCATCCGGCAAGGCTGCGCAGTATATCGCCGATGGAGCGGTTGTTGAAGATTCAATGCTGACTAACGGATGCCGTATCTTCGGAACTGTAAGACATTCCATCCTCTTTGCGGGTGTTGAGGTCGAGGAAGGTGCCGTTGTTGAAGATGCAGTGGTAATGGGAAATGTTAAGATTTCCTCAGGAGCAAAGGTATGCCACTGTATCGTTGCAGAGAATGCAGAGATCGGTGAAAGTGCAGTGATCGGTGAAAAGCCCGCACCCGGTAACGAGAAGAATGTTGCAACCGTGGGACCCGGCGTTAAGGTAGGAGCACGCGCTGTGGTCAGTGGTAACGCAATGGTCAAGGAAGATATCGAGGAGGGCGGAAAATGCTGACAAATAAACATGATGCGATCGCAATAGTTTTTGCGAACAGCTATGATAATGAGGTTCCCCCACTTGTAAACGAACGTCTGATGGCATCCATACCCTTTGCCGGAAGATACAGACTTATCGATTTCACACTTTCGTCTCTTGTCAACTGTGGAATAGATAATGTTTCAATCATCGTTAAAAAGAATTACAGATCTTTAATGAGGCATCTCGGAAGCGGCAGACCCTGGGACCTTGTAAGGAAAAACGGCGGACTCAACATAGTTCCTCCCTTTGCTGAAAAAGGTGTCAAGGTTTACAACGGACGTGTAGAGGCTGTTGCCAGCATTGTCGAATTTCTCAAGACATGTAAGGAACAGTATGTTGTAATGACCGATTCCAACATTGCATGTAATTTTGATTATTCCGACATGATCAGAGCACATCAGGAGAACGGTGCGGATGTTACCATCGCATATAAAAATGAGCCTATCCCTTACGGCTTTTTGAATCTCCAGACTACACAGTCAAGTGATCTTTATTACACTCTCGATCTTGACGGAGATAAGGTAACAGCCATCAATACCAACTCAAAAGAGTACGGTCCCCAGAATCTTTCCATGAACCTCTATCTGACAGAGAGAGAAAAGCTCATCGCCCAGATTGAAAAGGCATATGCACAGGGTCATGTTTTCTACGAAAGAGATGTTCTTGCACCCATGATCGGAACAGCCAAGATCTGCGGATATGAATTCAAGGGCTACTCTGCAAGGATCACGGATATGGTGAGCTACTTTGACGAGAACATGAAGCTTCTTGATCCCGATAATCTGAAGGCACTTTTTGACGGATTCGATGTATATACCACAGTAAGGGATGATAACCCTGCAAGATATATCGCAGGATCCAAGGTTTCCAATTCCCTTATAGCAGACGGCTGCGTCATCGAAGGCGAAGTTGATAACTGCATCCTCTTCAGAGGCGTTAAGGTAGGAAAGGGAACGATCCTTAAGAATTGTATCTTAATGCAGGATTCCGTTATCGCTTCCAACTGTGATATCGAGTACACCATTATGGATAAGGAAGTATCCATTGCATCCGGCAAGTCCGTTAAGGGTGAGAAAACCTTCCCTGTATTCGTTCCCGCATTCAAGAAGATCCTGTAAGCAGGAATGCTTGATTATACTGACAGGCCTTCCCATACAGGGGAGGCCTTAGTTATTTAAAAAGGAGGCTGATATGTCTGATAATGATTGCTCAAAAGAGATACTTGAATTTCAGGAGATAATCGACAAATATGACAATATTGTCTTTTTTGGCGGAGCAGGTGTTTCGACCGAAAGCGGCATACCTGATTTCAGAAGTGTGGACGGTCTTTATAATCAGAAATATGATTATCCTCCGGAGACCATTCTTTCCCATACTTTCTATGTAAAAAAACCTAAAGAATTCTTCCGTTTCTACAGGGACAAGCTGATCATTAAAGGTGTGGAGCCAAATGCCGCTCACAGAAAACTTGCGGAGCTGGAAAAAGCAGGTAAGCTGAAGGCAGTAATAACACAGAATATCGACGGTCTCCATCAGGCTGCCGGAAGCAAAGAGGTTTTGGAACTTCACGGATCCACTCTGAGGAATTACTGCCTCGGATGCGGAGAGTCCTATGACATAGACTATGTGGCGGACCCTTCAAACGATTCGGATGAAGGTTTTCCAGTATGTAAAAAATGCGGCGGAGCCATAAAGCCGGATGTGGTCCTCTATGAAGAAGGACTTGATATGAATACCATGCAGAAGTCGGTTCACTATATTTCGAATGCACAGGTTCTTATAATAGGAGGAACCTCGCTTGCTGTATATCCTGCGGCGGGACTTATAGATTATTTTAAGGGTGATAAGCTTGTTGTCATAAATATGGCACCCACCTCAAGAGATGCCCAGGCAGACCTTGTCATCCCCGAAAGGATAGGCAAGGTCTTTGATGCCATAAAGGTATGATCATTACTTTGAACTCTTCATCAGGGTCATCGCTTTGTCTTCCATGAAATTAAATTCCCTGAATTTTTCAATCAGATTTTTGTTCTCGTAATCCTGAAGACGGTATTTTTCATATGTACAATATTCGTTCCAGCACCTTCCGTCTTCCATGAGTACCTGCGCAGCATCGGGATAGGTGTCGTGGATCAGGAATTCCCTTGGCAGTTTTTCCAGGGTAAGATCGTATGCTGCGATCCATGTGTCTGGAAGCGAGTAGGCAAACATCAGATACCATACTGTGACAAAAACGGTAATGATCCTGAAGAAGGGGATTCCCTCTTTAAAGATCCCTGCCGTAAGGAGAAGGGTCCAGACAGTGAGAACCACCAGAAGCCACAGAACATAAACTCTCAGATGTGTAAGTCCGTATACCTGTACATAAAGGAACATTCTGAGGGCGGATGATGCGATCATTACAAGAGTACACATGTTGATGATGACCAGAAGGGCGCGGAGTACTTTGTTATAGGCAAAATGCTTTTTGCAAAATGACACGAGTATCAGGTTTAAGATGGTCACCGCAAGGAGCTGGTAGAAACCTTCGTGTGCGTACTCTGCATAGGTATATCCTTTGGGAAGTTCCATTTTTCCCACAAGGTATACGAACTGAATGCCGCTGAAGAAAATGTAGACAAGTGCGATCAGGGAGTTGAAGGTTATTGCAACAACAGCATCGAATCTTTTTCCTTCCTTCATGGGTTTAAATGTCTGGGCCGGAAGGATCGCCATCCATGTGTAGATGGCGATGATGGTGATCAGGAATTTTACCGGGATAAAGAAGAAATCTTGCAAATGCTGAGGAAACTTGATGGATTCAAGTATATCGGAAAGCATATCCCCGAATATAAGGTCAGCAGTTCCCAAAAGAGTAAGGATCACAATGAGAAGGGGTACTGCAATGATCAGTCCAAGTATCACGCTTCTTGCTGTTTTTTTGGCAGGGCTTTCTATTCCTTCCTCTGCTTTTTTTGTAAGGGAAAAATCAGAGAAGAGTTTGTCTATGTGTTCTAAAGGAATGATAAATACCCTTCCGATATTCAGAAGCTGTTCGGTTATATCTTTGGCTTCAACGTTACAATATATTTTGAGGAGAAGACATATTGTAAGCAGCAGAATGCCGGCTCCGTCTCCCCACTGGAGGTCCTTTGATGCGGTTATTGATTTTGACACCGACAAAAGGATCAGGGAAATGCAATAGAAAAGTTTTATGTCGAGTTTTCCTTCGATGTTTCTGATCAGGCTTTTTCCCATACTTTTACAGTCCCACGCTAAAATGCCCAGCATTGAGATCATGAATACCGGGTAGCATATGGATGCACGGTTTTTATAAAGCAGGATTATGGTCAGAAGTGAAATGAGAAATGCTTTTACATAAGCCCTCTTGTATCTGAAAACTTCGATCCTGTTTATAAGTGAAACATTGCTTGCCGGCATGGGGTTATTGCCCGGCATGGCATTATTTTGAATATTATTATTTGCATTATTGTTTATATTATTGTTTTCCATCTTTTATCCCTTCTTGTATTCCAGCAGGTCTCCCGGCTGGCAATCAAGTGCTTCGCACAGTTTACAGAGTGTTGATACTTTTATGGCCTTTGCCTTTCCGTTTTTCAGGATCGACATGTTAGCGAGGGTTATCCCGACTTTGTCGGCAAGATCGGTGACACTCATTTTCCGTTTTGCAAGCATGATATCAATATTGAATATGATCTTATCTTCCATATATGTCACCACCTCCTATATAGTAAGATCATTTTCTTCTTTGATCCCGGCAGCGTTGTTTACCAGGTGTGAGAGCGCGGCGCATGCCACGGATATGGCAACTCCCACAAAGACCACCAGGATGCTGCCCAGCAGGATACCGGGGTGATTCATTCCCAGGAAGAAATATATGATGTTTCCTACCATAAAAAACACGGTATCAAAAAGCGTGAGATAGGCCATTTTTTTCAGATGCATCGAATTCTCCATGCAGAAGGAATTGTCATTGTCGATATTGAGTGTGATCTTCCAGGCATAGTACAGAAATATGTAGCAGGGGATTCCTGTGAGCAGTATAAAGACCAGCCAGGGAACGAACATATATCCGAACTCGGGGTATGATTCAACAAATCCCAGCCCGATATTTGGGATCAATCCTCCATAGAAAATGAATCCGCATACCGCAAATCCTATGAGTATTCCCTGTATCCACTTAACAAGGCTTTTTTGTGACATTTTGTTCTCCTTTCATCCGGCATCATTTTTCCTGTAACTATGCGCCGGGACCTCTTATGAGGAGAATATAATACTCTTATTATCGTTTGTCAAGCAAAAATTATCGTACTACGATAAATTAATATTGAAGTACAGCAAAACCATACCGATTCACAATAAGTAAATACTGCGTTAAGCTTTTGCTGACGCCTTTGTTTCGCTTTGCTGCGTTTTGCAATATATAAATCTTATATGTAAGAATATGTAAGAAAAGTGAAAATATTGCTTGATTTAGGATTTTCATCATGTTATATTGAAGGTCCGTGATATATTTTCCTTGCTCGCTTTTTAGGAAGTGGGCCAGAGACCAAAAGGAG
>CAMPAP010000090.1 GCA_946631935.1 uncultured Lachnospiraceae bacterium
TCATCGATGAATATGATACATGGTGCAGACTGTGTTGCATTCTTAAAAAGATCTCTTACACGGCTGGCACCTACACCTACAAACATCTCTACAAAATCAGAACCCGAGAGACTGTAAAAAGGTACCTGTGCCTCACCGGCAACGGCTTTTGCAAGAAGTGTCTTTCCTGTTCCCGGAGGTCCCACAAGAAGGGCTCCCTTCGGAAGCTTTGCACCTATTGCGGTATACTTCGTCGGATTATGAAGGAAGTCGACTATTTCCACAAGTGATTCCTTGGCTTCATCTTCACCGGCAACATCCTTAAATGTAACTCCGGTTTCTTTCTGCATGTACATCTTCGCAGTGGATTTTCCAACTCCCATAAGACCACCGCCGCCGTTTCCCATACGACGCATGGTCATATTCATGATCACAAAGATAAGTACGAAAGGAATAACTATACTTATCATGGCTTCCATGATATAGCCTGAATTATCAGGCTTAAGCTTATAGATCTCGACACCATGACGAAGCATGCGATCCACAAGATTTTCGGCGTCAGCATTGACAGGTACAACATAATATCTCACATTCATCTGACTGAGATACTGGCTGTACTGATCCTTTGTATTTGCCTGAGGATTTTTGGCAGAAGCTTCTGCTGATGATTTAAGATATATGGTTATATCCGAGTCCCCCCACTCCACTTCGGAAATCTGGTTTCCGTCTATCATCGAAATGAACTCTGTGTAACTAACTTCCTGTGTAACGCCCGAGACGAAAACTCCTCTTATCATGGTGTAAACAAAGAAAGTAATAACTGCGGCTATTATCAGAATGATAAAAGTCTGACTTGAATGATTGAATCTCTTTCCGTCATTACCCTGGCTGTTATTGTTATCCATCTAATACTCCATTTCCTTACCCTGTTTAAGGGTAGAATACTGCTTTTGCAGCAATTTTTATTATAAAGAACGCATGAAGTAAAATCAAGACAGACTCTGTGAAGCGTTGGTTCACTTTAGTTAATTTAATGCGTACGCCAGAGCCGGCGGGAAGCCATATAAAACCGAGGCGCTTCGTCGGGAAAATCTAAAATCGTCCCCCTAAGAACCACTAGGCCCTCGCCAAAGAAAGAATCCTGACGGATTCTTTTGAACCGCTCAAAGCCGCGCGGCTCCCAAGATTAAAAAACAAATCTTGGGCAGCAATGTCAGATGTTTTCTTTATGAAAAATCTGACTTGGCGAGGGGGCTAAGGAAAAAGGGGACCAAGTGGTTCTAAGGGGGACGATTTTGATTTTTCACGACTCAGCTTTACGGTTTTATATGGCTTCCCGCCGGCTCTGGCTGGTCTTAATTCACGAATAAATTATCTGAAGCTGTCTATCATCGCTCGAATTCATGTATGAAGATGCCGGAACGGAGTTTGGGTTCGAACCAGGTTGATTTCGGGGGCATCAGGAGTTTGTGGTCAGCTACGTCCAGGAGTTCTTTGATATCTGTCGGATGCATGGCGAAGGCTGCGGCGGGACCGGTTTCCTCAAGCGTTCCGTCCATAACATGGCTGTAGGTATGCTGGCTTACACGTTTTTCGAGTTCTTTTAAGCCGCGGATGCCGCCAACGAATTCGATGCGTTTGTCTGTTCTTGGATCTCCTATTCCGAGTAATGGTTCAAGTATCAGATCCTGAAGTATGGAGACGTCAAGGGAGGCAACGGGATCGTTCTTTCGTGCTTCCATAACTTCATCCTTGACACGGAGGAGGAACCATTCGCCGGATATGTACATGAGCATCTCGCCTTTTACCTTTGGCACGAAGGCTTCCTTTACATTAAATACGGTAAAGTTTTCTTCTATGCTAAGCATCAGTTCTTCAGGATCATGACCCCGTAAATCCTTTACCACACGGTTATAATCAAGGATCTTTAACTGGTCATCAGGGAACAGAACGGAAAGGAAGAAGTTGAATTCTTCGTTTCCGGAATAGTCCGGATGTTCTTCTCTTCTTTTAAGTCCTACTTTTACGGCGCTGGCTGCACGGTGATGACCGTCTGCAATGTAGGTAGCGGAAACCTCTGAAAATTCCTTTTCAAGCCGGTCAACGATGAATCTGTCTGAAATCACCCACACTCTGTGTCTTATGCCGTCTTCCGAAACAAAATCATAGACAGCATCGCTTTTTTTGACATCATTTACTATTTCAGAGATTTCTTTTTTCTCCCTGTAGGCAAGGAAGATGGGTCCTGTCTGACAGGAGCAGGTATCTACATGTCTTATGCGGTCCTGTTCTTTTTCTTCCACTGTGTTTTCATGCTTTTTACATACTCCGTTAAGATAGTCATCAATGGAGCTCAGGGCTGCGATCCCGGTCTGGGTTCGTCCCTCCATGGTAAGCTCATATACGTAAAAGCAGGCTTCATCATCTCTTATATAAGTACCGTCTTTTATTCTTTCGGAAAGGAGCTCTGAGGCTTTTTTATAAACCTCGGGAGCATACATATCCTGATCCTCAGGAAACTGCGTTTCCGGTCTGTCAATGTTTAAAAAGGAAAGCGGGTGACCCTTGACTGCTTCCCTTGCTTCTGCTCTTGAGTAAACGTCGTAAGGAAGTGCCGCTACCTCACTTACAACATCGATATTTGGTCTAATGGCTTTGAAAGGCTTGACTGTTGCCATATATCTGTCCTCCACAATCTATAAATCCTTTGCATTACTATGCTGACACTCTAAATTTCGATACCTGATATCGTATCAGATGTCAGGATATCCTTGCAAGTAAACCTGACTGATGAAACGCCTGCTTATCCACCGGGGACGGTTCTCGCCGGCGAGAACCGTCCCCGGTGGATACTACACAAAAATATCAGCCAGAGAAGCTTTTCTCCGACTGATATTCGTTATTATGTTCTGATCTTTTTTATTTAACTTTGCGAACTCTCAGGATTCCTTCGATCTTTCCGAGGTTCTCAAGTCCGTCGTCTGTGAGATGCTTATCGATATCCATAAGAGTATATGCGAAATTACCCTTTGACTTATTCTGAAGTCCGTCGATATTTATGGAAGCCTCGCCTAGAGCCTTTGTGATCTGTCCCAGCATGTTAGGAATGTTTCTGTGAAGGATTGCGATACGTCCGCCGCTCTGACAAACTCCCATATCTGTCTCAGGGAAGTTTACCGAGTTATGGATATTACCGTTATCAAGATAATCCTGAACCTGCTCAACAGCCATAACAGCACAGTTATCTTCTGCTTCTTCTGTTGATGCTCCGAGATGAGGAAGCACAACTGCACCCTGCATATTAGCGGATTTAGCATTAGGGAAATCGGTAACGTAGGTCTTTACCTTGCCCTTTGCCAATGCTTCTGCGATGTCATCGTCATTAACCAGAACA
>CAMPAP010000091.1 GCA_946631935.1 uncultured Lachnospiraceae bacterium
AAGTGTGCCGAACTTAAGGCACACGAGGCTAATTTGGTTAAGGAGCAGGCTAATGGCTGAAATATCCCTGCAGCATCTTGAAAAAATATACGATAACAAGGTCCAGGCGGTTTATGATTTTAACCTTGATGTAAAAGACGGTGAGTTCATCGTCCTTGTGGGACCTTCCGGCTGCGGCAAATCCACCACACTCAGAATGGTTGCCGGACTTGAAGATATTTCCGCTGGGAAACTTCTGATGGACGGAAAAGACATTACCGCAACGCCTCCCAAGGAAAGAGACATGGCAATGGTCTTCCAGAACTATGCTCTTTACGGACATATGACCGTTTACGAGAACATGGCTTTTTCCCTCACGCTCAGGAAGGAAAACCCCAATGTCATCCACAAAAAAGTCTTATCTGCAGCTGAGATACTCGGGCTTACCGAACAGCTGAACAAAAAGCCCGCGCAGCTTTCTGGCGGCCAGCGTCAGAGAGTAGCCATGGGAAGATCCATTGTAAGAAACCCAAAGCTTTTCCTTTTTGACGAACCTCTTTCAAATCTCGATGCAAAGCTCAGGGGTTCCACCAGAAGAGAGATACTTCTTCTTCACAAGAGGCTCGGAGCCACCATGATGTATGTAACACACGACCAGACGGAGGCTCTGACACTTGCCGACAGGATAGTCTGTATGTCAATGGGACATGTACAGCAGATAGGAACTCCTCTTGAACTGTATGATGATCCGGCTAATCTGTTTGTTGCAGGGTTTATCGGACTTCCTCCCATGAACTTCTTCGATGTAAAGATCATTGACGGTAAAGCGGTATGTGATCAGTTTTCCATGGATCTTATCGATTCCGAAAAAGCGGCGCTTGCGTCATATAACGGAAAAGAAGTAACTCTGGGTGTGCGTCCCGAAAATGTAAAGCCCGGCGGAAACATTCCGATGAACATCACATCCAATGAGAATCTGGGAATGAACACACTTGTTCACGGACATCTTGGGGATTCGCCTGTTAAGATCACCGGCAAGTTTAAGGGCTGGTGTGAGTATAAAGAAGGTGATCATGTAAATGTTGAATTTACAAAGTGTCACTTCTTCGACAAAGAAACAACAAATGCGATTCGTGCGGAGGCATGAAAATGTCTGATACCAGTAAAGAAAAAGTAAAAGATTCAAATAAAAAAGGAACGAAAAGATCCGGTGGTGTTTTTAAGGGACCTGAATTCTTGCGTAAATTCATAGTCTCTCTGAAACGTCGTCCCCAGAATGTTCCTCTTGTGATCTACGTTATCGCGTTTTGTTACTATTCCTTAAACCTTACGAATGTGTCCCATACAACCGCCCGTATACTTGGAAGGAACATGGGACTGTACGGATTTATCACCATGCTTTTTTCCATACTGCTCATTGTCTGCTTCATGAACTCATTTCCCAGAAGGAAAAAAGCCAATATCCCCATGCTCATTATCATGTTCGTTATGACGGGTGTTGTTATCTTTTGTGACACAAAGTATCAGAACACCGTCTTTACCGCACTTTACAGAGCAGATAATCCGGTCAAGGTGGAGGATTATATCGCAAAAGCATACAATATGTTAAATATCCATGTGATGCTCCTTGGCATAGCTTCGGGACTCACAGTGCTTATGCCTCTTTACAAAAAACTGCTTGCTAAGATCCCTACCGGAATCATTATTGAAGGCAATGAGAATATGGCCGGGATTGAACTTTCGGATGACTGATGGCAAAAGATAAGACCGGAAAAAAGTCTGATAAAAAATCTGAAAAAAAAGTATCAATGGCTGAGAAGGCAGATATCACATCCGGATATTATGATCTTCACAGCGAGGCTGTGGACAGCCTTATAAATGCAAATGAAGAGAATTCCCCGGAGGTTTCCGAGGAAGAGATTGCAAAGTACACCGGCAGGAAGTTTAAATTTAAAGGGAGCTCTTTTGTAAAGGCGGTTCTTATCAAGTGGTGGTTTGCAGGATGTGTATGTTTCCTGTTTTTGTGGGGACTTGGTCTTTACATTACCGATATGCTGGACCAGCTCTTTATAATGGGTCTTGCAGGCGGAGTTTTTACAGACCTTCTGGTAAACAATACTCTCAGATTCATCGAAGAGAAAAAGGGAGCAAATGATAAGTACATGATGTTCCCCGGCAAAAAGTACAGGTATTTTCTCTTCAACATTATTTATTCGTTCATCATACTGTTTTTTGTGATGACGGTATATGCAATGGTGAATATGTCTGCGGCAAAGCTCAGCGGAAACAAAAATATGCTGGCGCTGGGAGTTGAGCCCGTGATATATGGTGCGCTTTATACAGCTTTTGACATGCTGTTTATAAAAATGAAAAATGTGCTTTCGGGTATCGTAAAAGACGCCAGGGAGCAGGCTTTAAAACCCTAACCGGAGGAGAGTTCATGGCATATCTTGAACTAAAAGGAATAAATAAGATCTACCCTAACGGATTTCATGCGGTTCATGATTTTAATCTTGAGATCGAAAAGGGAGAATTCATTGTCTTTGTAGGGCCTTCCGGCTGCGGTAAGTCCACGACCTTAAGGATGATCGCCGGACTTGAGGATATAAGCAAAGGCGAGTTTTTGATTGGCGGTAAAAGAGCCAACGAACTCGGACCAAGGCAAAGAGAGGTTGCCATGGTATTCCAGAGTTATGCTCTGTATCCCCAGCTTACCGTTTTTGATAACTTAGGATACGGTCTGACTCTTCAGGGAGTTGATGAGGATGAGATCGAAGAGAAAGTCTTAAATGTTGCAGGTATCCTGGGACTTACGGATTACCTCGACAGATATCCCAGAGCTCTTTCCGGAGGCCAGAGGCAGCGTGTGGCGGTAGGACGTGCCATTATCAGGAAAGTCGGAGTGTTTTTGATGGATGAGCCCCTCTCAAACCTCGATGCAAAGCAGAGAGTGACCATGCGTTCCGAGATAACCAATATTCACAGGACTACAGGAGCCACCACCATATACGTAACTCACGACCAGACAGAAGCCATGACCATGGCTGACAGGATCGTTGTCATGAAGGAAGGCGTGGTACAGCAGATAGGAACTCCCAAGGAGCTGTATTTTGATCCTGTAAATACATTTGTTGCAGGCTTTATCGGCGAACCGCCAATGAACTTTATTAAGTCCCATGTAAACGGAGGATGTATAAAGATCGGAGAGAACACACTTGACCTTAAGGCTTCATTTGCGGATAAGATAGGAAAGTATGAAGGGAAAGATATCATTTTCGGATTCAGACCCGAATCTGTCATCCCCATGGGAACTGAAAAATCCTACTCCATGAAATGCACAGTGGAGCTTACGGAAATGCTTGGTGATAATACCAATGTCTACGTAAATATCGGTGATGATAAGGCAATCCTGAAGGTTAATCCCCACAACACTCCCGCCATGGATTCTGCTATGGAATTTTCAGTGCCTTACAGTGAGGCATATATATTTGATGCTGAAACCGAAGAGAGGATCGTTTAAATCTTACGTGTTTTCAGTTGTTTTTACCGACTCTGTTTATCTTTAACCTGACGGTTGCGCATGACTGCGCAGCCGTTTTTATGTACAAATACGGACTGAAAATGGTATAATTAGGCATATTTCCAAATGCGATGGAAGGAGGATTCTCATGGCAAAAAAAACCGAACAGAAAACCTCGTCCGAAAAAATCAGTTCTGAAAAAACAAAGTCTGAAAAAATAAGTTCGGAAAAAACACCGGCAACCGAAAAAAGAGTGAAAGCCGGTGCCGAAAATCCTGCCGTAAAGACCATATCAAAATCCGAGGCTGTTGCCGGGGAGACCCGCAATGCCGTTAACAAGCTCCTTACCATAGCCGATGTACGTGCTTCGCTAAGCAATCTTGCAGAGATCCATATGGAGCCTTACGAAGTGATAAGCGGCTACGGTGTCAGACCCGGAATATACGAACTTAACGGAGCAACGGCCATCCCTACAGGGGTTAACTTTACCATTTCTTCCAATCAGGCATATTCATGCGAACTTCTGATATATGACAGGGAAAGCAGTGAGCCCAGGGCGGTGCTTCCTTTCCCGGACAGCTACAGGATCGGAAATGTGTGGTCAATGATAGTTTTTGATATAGATATCGAGGACTTTGAATACGCATACAGGTTTGACGGCCCATATAATCCTGAGAAGGGCCTTATCTTTGATAAGAACAGGATCATACTCGATCCGTATGCAAAGGCTGTCACGGGCCAGAGTAAGTGGGGTACCCACAATG
Source organism: uncultured Lachnospiraceae bacterium (assembly GCA_946631935.1). Lineage (GTDB taxonomy): Bacteria > Bacillota > Clostridia > Lachnospirales > Lachnospiraceae > AC2028. The sequence continues at coordinate 4,264 of CAMPAP010000091.1, forward strand.
CATCTGTATATAAGGCAAGAGTTGTAAAGAACAATTTCGACTGGGGCAAATCCACCATCAGAAAACCCAAGTCCATGGAGGAACTTGTCATATATGAGATGCATGTCAGGGGCTTTACCAGAGACAAGTCTTCCAATGTAGGTGAGGAAAAAGAGGGTACCTTTGCGGGGATCATGGAAAAGATCCCATACCTTAAGGAGCTTGGAGTCAATGCTCTTGAACTCATGCCCATATTTGAGTTTGATGAGACCTTAGATCACAGGGATTTCTACGGAAGAGAACTGATGGATTACTGGGGGTATAACACTGTTTCCTTTTTTGCTCCCAATACAAGCTACACATCTGCGCTGGAATATAACAGGGAAGGCACGGAGCTTAAAGCCCTTATCAGGATGTGCCATGAGAATGACATTGATGTCATGCTTGACGTTGTTTTTAACCATACCGCAGAGGGCAATGAGAAGGGACCGGTTTTTTCCTTTAAGGGAATAGACAATAATATCTTCTATATGCTGACACCGGACGGATACTATTATAATTTTTCCGGCTGTGGCAACACATTAAACTGTAACCACCCCATAGTCCAGAACCTGATCCTTGACTGTCTCAGATACTGGGTCATTACCTACCATATCGACGGTTTCCGTTTCGATCTTGCTTCCATTCTGGGAAGAAACGAAGACGGATCTCCCATGAGCAAACCGCCTTTGCTTCAGCGTCTTGCATATGATCCCATCCTGGGCAACGTAAAACTCATAGCTGAAGCCTGGGATGCCGGAGGTCTGTATCAGGTTGGTACATTCCCTTCATGGAACAGATGGGCGGAATGGAACGGAAGATACAGGGATGACTTAAGATCCTTCTTAAAGGGAGATGCCGGAAAGGCATGCGATGCGGCAAAAAGGATATGCGGGTCCCCGGATCTTTATATTCCCGAAGTCAGAGGTCATAATGCATCGGTTAATTTCCTGAACTGTCATGATGGTTTTACTCTTCATGATATGTACACATACAACACAAAACATAATGAAGAGAACAATTGGAACAACACGGACGGTGCGGATGACAACCGGAGCTGGAACTGCGGAGTTGAAGGCGAGACCACAGACCCGGGTATCAACGCACTGAGACGCAGAATGGTGAGAAATGCGGTTGCGGTTCTGATGACAAGCCGCGGAACGCCAATGTTTTACATGGGAGATGAGTTTGGCAATTCCCAGGGCGGTAACAACAACGCCTATTGCCAGGATAACTATATCTCATGGCTCAACTGGAAGGATCTGGATTCAAACAGGGAGCTGTTCGATTTCTTCAAGACCATGATAAGGTTTAGGATGGAACATGACTGCATAAGAAAAAGATGCGGCGAAGATGCCTTCGGATTCCCCGGAATGTCGGTCCACAATACTGATGCCTGGAACGGAAGTTTTGAGGATTATTCCCACTATGTCGGAGTTTGCTTTGCCGGATATCCGGGTAAGCTGAATAAAAAATGTCCTCAGGCGGTATTCCTTGCGGTCAATTCATATTGGGAGGACCTGGATGCATCCCTTCCGAAGCTTCCGGAGGGCTGCGGGTATGACTGGGTGCTCTCTGCGGACACTTTCCTTGAGAGGCCTTTTGAGACGGGAAGAGAAAGATATGAATGCGGTTTCCGTATCCGTTCAAGGAGCGTAATGATATTTGAGACAGCACCCTCAATCTGAAAAAGTTTGTGCAGAATGCATAAAATTTCAGCGTTTTATTGAAAAAATGCCCATAAACGAGTAAGATATTTTGGGTGTTAAAAAAAACAAAAGTCCTAAGGAG
>CAMPAP010000092.1 GCA_946631935.1 uncultured Lachnospiraceae bacterium
CGTGACTTTTATACACCTAAAGCATATGAGCTTATAAGGGAACTGGGACTTAAATCTTTTTATTCAAGATTTGATGATTCGGCAAAAGCTTCTGTTTCTTCGCAAAACGATTTGGAAAAGCTTCCTGTAGAAGAGACAGGGTCTTTTTCTTCCTTTATCGAAGCTATCGACAGGTGTGAAAAAAATGAAGCCGGATTCCATTTTGTGACGGATTCATCCATGGTTTATGCCGCGTCATTTTGTGACGGGGATAAGACATATTATTATTCGGCAATGGATATTTCATGCGGTGAACTGTCCGCTTCACTTCGAAAACTGTCAGATAAAGGATGTATCCTTTGCTTTACAGATATTAAGCCCCAGTATTTTGTTACGGGATTTATTAAGCCGGATAAGCTGTTTGATGCGGCTATCGGCAATTATGTACTTGATCCTCTGTCGTCGGATCACGGCATCGATAATATAGCTGCCGCTTATCTTGGTATTTCGGTTTTATCCTTTAAAGAAAGAATGGGAAAGCTTTCGGTAAGCGAAGCATTTACTCTTTCTCCGGAGGTTTTAAAAGATCTTGCATGTGATACGGCTTTTATCTCTTTAAAGTCAAGAGGCCCTGTCATGAAAGCTCTTGAAGAGACCGGACAAAAACGTGTTTTTGAAGAGATAGAGATGCCGCTTTCTTATATTCTTTTTGACATGGAAAGCATCGGCATCAAAGTACTTCGTGATGAACTGGATTCATATTCAGCGCAGCTTTCTGTCAGGATAGACGAGCTTGAAAAAAGGATACATGAAGAATCCGGCGAAAGTGATTTTAATATAAATTCACCCAAACAGCTGGGTGTGATACTTTTTGAAAGAATGAATCTTCCCGGCGGAAAGAAGACCAAGACAGGTTATTCCACTTCAGCGGATGTGCTTGAAAAGCTTGCTCCGGATGTTCCTTTTGTTAAGGACATTCTTGAGTACAGAGGTCTTACCAAGCTTAGATCAACTTATGCAGAGGGACTTAAAGGCTTTATCGGTGATGATTCAAGGATCAGATGTAAATTCAACCAGATGGTAACCGCAACCGGAAGGATATCATCATCTGATCCAAACCTTCAGAACATACCTATCCGCACCGAGATCGGAAGCAGGCTCAGAAAGGTATTTGTTCCCTCGGAAGGAAATATTTTTACTGATGCGGATTACTCACAGATAGAGCTCAGGGTTCTTGCGTCTTTATCAGGTGATGAAACTCTTATTGAAAGTTACAGATCCGGAGAGGATATACATAAGATCACGGCTTCCAAGGTTTTCGGTGTTCCTCTGGATGAAGTTACCGATACTCTCAGAAGAAATGCAAAAGCCGTTAATTTTGGAATCGTTTATGGTATTTCGTCCTTTGGACTTGGCGAAAATATAGGTATCTCACGTAAGGAAGCCTCTGAATATATTAAAAAGTATTTTGAGACTTTTCCCGGCCTCAAGGCATATCTTGACGGGCTTGTTGAAAGTGCAAAGTCAAAGGGGTATTCCGAAACCTATTTCGGAAGAAGACGTCAGATTCCCGAACTTAAGAATTCCAATTTCATGACAAGGTCATTCGGAGAAAGGGTTGCCATGAACGCTCCCATACAGGGAACCGCTGCCGATATCATCAAACTTGCCATGATCCTTGTGTGGAATGAACTTAAGGAAAAAGGTTACAGATCAAGGCTTATACTTCAGGTTCATGATGAACTGCTTATAGAAGGACCTGAAAGCGAAGCCGGTGATATAAAAGATCTATTAATAAATTGTATGGAGAAAGCAGCTGACCTGGCAGTGAAACTTGAAGTTTCTGTCAGCTCCGGAAACAGCTGGTATGAGGCACACTGATGAAGATTATCGGAATAACCGGCGGTGTAGGAAGCGGAAAATCAAGTATTTTGAATTTTATTTCCGCACATTATATTGCTGATATCTATTATGCGGATCAGATAGCAAAGGAACTTGAGCTTCCCGGAACCATCGTCTATGACAGACTTATAGATGTATTCGGCAAAGGGATTCTTGAGGACGGTGAAGGATCTGAGATAAACTCTAAAAAGTTTGCGTCTGTAATTTATAAGACCGATTCTCCCGAAAACCTTGAGAAGGCCAATGCCATCATTCATCCTGCTGTTGAATGTTATATTGTCGACAAGATGCGTAATGCAGTGAAGCTTCATGAATCCGAGCTGTTTTTCATTGAAGCGGCACTTCTTATCGAGAAAGGCTATAAGGATATGGTTGATGAGATGTGGTATATCCGTGCCGATGAAGAAACAAGGATCAAGAGGCTGATGGAATCAAGGGGCTATACAAGAAAGAAAGCTCTTTCCATCATGAAAAACCAGCTGACTGATGAAGAATTCCTTAAGAATTCAGATGTTGTGATAGATAATAATTCAGATCCCGAAAAAGCCTTTGAAGAGGTAAAAAAGCGTCTGGAGGGTTTCACATGGGTGGAGTAAAAAGCCAGGGAAGCCTGGTATTCGGGCTTGATATAGGTACCAGAAGTATTGTAGGTACTGTAGGATATAAAGCTGACGATGGTTTTCATGTTCTTGCGCAGGAGATAAAGGAACATGAATCACGAGCCATGCTCGACGGTCAGATCCATGACATAGGAATGGTCGGTGGGACCATCCTTAGTGTTAAAAAGCGCCTTGAGGAAAGACTTGGCAAGGAACTTGGCGAAGTCTGCATCGCAGCTGCAGGACGTGTTCTTCGTACCGTTACAGTCAATGTATCAAAGGAATTTGAGCAGGAAACTGAAGTTACGGATGAAGATATCTATAATCTTACAACTGAAGGCATCGAACAGGCATATGATGATTTCCAGAGTAAGAATGACACCGACATGAAGTTTTACTGTGTGGGCTATACTCCCATGCGGTATTATTTAAACGGTTATCAGATCGGTAATCTTGAGGGCCATAAGGCAAAGAAGATCTCAGAGGACCTGATAGCTACATTTCTTCCGGATGACGTTGTTGACGGTCTTTATAAAGCTGTTGAACACGCAGGGCTTCATGTTTCAAATCTGACTTTGGAGCCAATTGCCGCCATTCAGGTTGCGATCCCGGAAAAGTTCAGACTGTTAAATCTTGCACTTGTTGATGTTGGTGCGGGAACTTCCGATATATCCATCACAAGAGACGGAGCGATCGTTGCATACGGAATGATACCTGTTGCGGGGGATTCTCTTACAGATGTCATCGTTCAGAAATGCCTTGTTGATTTTGATATGGCTGAGCATATCAAAAGATCTCTTCGCGACGGAAAAGACGAGATCGAATTTACCGATATCATGGGCCTTACACAGAAGGTAAGTTCGTCCGAGATCAGTAAAGCCCTTGAACCCTATATTGATGATATGACCACCAAAGTTGCCGATGAGATCAAAAAGCTTAACGGAGACAAAGCCGTAAGTGCTGTATTTGTTGTAGGCGGCGGCGGAATGGTTCCCGGTTATACACAGATGCTTTCTTCAAAGCTTGGCATACTCAAGGAACGTGTTGCCATAAGAGGCGAGGATGTAATGAAGGATATCATCTTTGAAGATGAATCCGCACACAGGGATTCCCTTATGGTTACTCCCATTGGTATCTGTCTCAGCTTTTACGCACAGAGCAATAATTTTATCTTTGTTACATTTAACGGCACAAGACTGAAGCTGTATGATAACGGACATCTGACTGTCAGCGATGCGGCGCTTCAGGTTTCTTATCCCAATGAGGACCTGTTCCCTAAGAGAGGCAAAGCGATCACCTTTACAATAGGCGGAAAATCACGCATTGTAAGGGGAACCGAGGGTGAATCCTCCGTGATCACCATTAACGGAGACGTAGCAGATCTTTATTCTCAGATAAGAAGCGGTGATGTGATTGAAGTTACGGCTTCAACTCCCGGACAGGATGCGGTATTTACTTTGGGAGAACTTAATGAATTAAAAACACCCATCAGGGTAAATGTTAATTCCCAGATTTTTGAAATGCCCAGAAAAGCTGTTGTTAACGGCAGTCTTGAAGATACCTTCTACAAAGTTAAGGAAGGCGATGAGATTAGTGTCAATAATTATTATACCGTAGAGCAGATAGCTGAATTTCTGGATGCTCCCATAGACGGAGGTATTCTTGTTAATTCCACACCGGCGGTTGCATCCACCAAGGTCTATGAAGATTTTACACTTGAGTATGATATAGCAGGTGCGGGTTCCGGAAGCCGTAGTTTTTCTTCGGAAGATAAAAAGATACCCGAACCCGGCTCCTTTGACTCACTGCCTGATGATGACGGGACTGCTGCAGAGATGAAGCAGAAGATGTCAGAAAGCTCTGAGAATAATGATTCAAAAGATGACCCATCTGAAGAAGATGATAAAAGTAAAGGTATCCCCATTCCTTTGTCCATAACCGCTAACGGAAAGCCGCTTACTCTTACCGGTAAAGATTCTTATGTTTTTGTTGATGTTTTTGACAGACTTAATTTTGATCTAAATAAGAGTAACGGCCGTAAGATCATAACTATTCTTAACGGAAAAAACGCAATGTATCTTGAACCTCTTAAAAACGGTGATGTCATCGAGATCAGATGGGAGGACATCTGATGAGACTTTGTCCTTTCTTTTCCGGATCTTCGGGAAACAGCGTTTATGTGGGTTCTGACAATACACATCTGCTTGTGGATGTGGGAGTTGCCAGAAAATACATGGATGAAGCTTTAAACAGTGTGGATCTTACAGGTGACGATCTGAGCGGTATACTTATCACTCATGAGCATTCGGATCATATAGGCGGACTCGGCGTTTTTTTAAGAAAATATCCCGTACCTGTTTATGCCACAAAAAAGACTATAAATGAGATCCTGAACTGGAAATATCTTGGAAATGTTGATACTTCGCTTTTTCATGAAGTCGAGCCCGATTCGGGTTTTAAGATCGGCGATATCGAGGTTGTTCCTTTTCATATATCCCATGATGCCGCAGATCCTGTGGCTTACAGATTTATAAAGGGTGATAAAAAACTTGCGGTCTGCACCGATCTTGGTTGCTATGACGATTACACCGTAAATAATCTTAAAGATCTCGATACCCTGCTTCTTGAGGCAAATCATGATATACAAAGGCTTCAGGCCAATCCCAATTATCCTTATCCTCTTAAAATGAGAATATTGGGAGAAAAGGGACATTTATGCAATGAAATGTCCGGCAGGCTATTGTGTTCGGTTTTAAATGATAAATTAAAAAAGATCTATCTGGGACATCTTTCCAGGGATAATAATATTCCCGAGCTTGCCTTTGAAGCTGTAAGATGTGAGATAAATATGGATCATGGCCCCTATAAAGCATCTGATTTTGACATATGTATTGCCAAAAGGGATTCTGTAAGTGAATGTTTTGAATTTTGATATTTTATTTATAAAGGAGCGGTTATGGAAAAAGTAATCATTACGGTTGTCGGAAAAGATACGGTTGGCATCATTGCAAAGACTTGTACTTTCCTGTCTGATGCAAATGTCAATATTCTCGATATATCTCAGACCATTGTATCAGGGTATTTCAACATGATGATGATAGTTGATGTGTCTGCATCGAAGGGTTCTTTTGAGGAGCTGTCTTCGGGACTTGATGAGCTTGGAAAGAAGATCGGCGTATCCATCAAGTGCCAGAAGGAAGAGATCTTTGATATGATGCACAGGATTTGATCCGCACGCGTGCATGAGTAAGATTGTTTTTGAAAAAAAACAAAGGATTACGAATGCACGCAAGGATTACGAGAGTTGCGAAGTGGCGAAGTAATCCGTATTATTTATATGAATTAGGAGAAAATAATGATCAACAGATATGAAGTCTCGGAAACAAACGAGATGATCGAAAAAGAAAATCTGGATGTGCGTACCATTACAATGGGTATCTCACTTCTTGATTGTATTGATTCTGATATAAATAAGACCTGTGATAAGGTTTATGATAAGATAACATCTTCTGCCAGGGATCTTGTAAAAACAGGAGAAGAGATCGCAGGAGAGTTCGGTATTCCCATAGTTAACAAGAGAATATCCGTTACTCCCATTGCTCTTATCGGTGCAAGCTCAGCAAAGTCTTCGGATGATTTTGTAAAGATCGCCAAGACTCTTGATAAAGCCGCAAAAGAAACCGGAGTTAATTTCCTTGGAGGTTATTCCGCTCTTGTCAGCAAGGGTACAACCACCGCAGATGATCTCCTGATACGCTCCATACCTGAAGCTCTTGCTTCAACCGATTTTGTATGTTCATCCATAAACCTTGGCTCCACAAGGACCGGTATCAATATGAATGCCGTAAGACTTATGGGTGATGTGATCCATAAAACAGCTGAACTTACAAAGGAAAAGGATTCTCTGGGATGCGCAAAGCTTGTTGTTTTCTGTAACGCACCTGATGATAATCCCTTCATGGCAGGAGCTTTCCACGGCGTTACCGAAGCAGACAGGATAATAAATGTAGGTGTCAGCGGACCCGGCGTTGTAAAGTATGCTCTTGAGAAGGTGAGAGGAGAGTCATTTGAGGTTCTCTGTGAAACAATAAAAAAGACTGCATTTAAGGTTACAAGAGTTGGACAGCTTGTTGCTAAGGAGGCATCTGCAAAGCTTGGCATACCTTTCGGAATAGTCGATCTTTCCCTTGCCCCCACACCTGCCATCGGTGATTCCGTTGCTGACATCCTTTGTGAGATCGGTCTTGAAAAAGCAGGTGCTCCCGGTACAACTGCAGCCCTTGCTCTTTTGAACGATCAGGTTAAAAAAGGCGGTGTAATGGCTTCATCATATGTAGGAGGATTAAGCGGTGCATTTATTCCTGTTTCCGAGGATCAGGGTATGATAGATGCCGCAAGTTGCGGAGCTCTTACTCTTGAAAAACTTGAAGCCATGACCTGTGTTTGTTCTGTGGGGCTTGATATGATAGCAATTCCCGGTGATACAACTCCTTCAACCATTTCAGGTATCATTGCGGATGAAATGGCTATAGGAATGGTTAATGCTAAGACCACAGCCGTAAGACTTATTCCTGTTATCGGTAAAAATGTCGGTGACAGAGTTGAGTTCGGCGGCCTTCTGGGCTGGGCTCCCGTAATGCCTGTAAATAAATATTCCTGCGAGGCATTTATATCAAGAGAAGGCAGGATACCCGCACCCATTCACTCGTTTAAGAATTAATTTTATATATATTATCTCCTTAGGGGGATGATTTTGAATTATGACTAAGACCCCGGTTTTCAATATCCGAGGTCTTATTTAAAAACAAATATTTAAAAAAAGAATATAAATACATGAGAA
>CAMPAP010000093.1 GCA_946631935.1 uncultured Lachnospiraceae bacterium
AGCTTCCGAGAAAGTAAAATCTTTAGGACGCTTCTTCAGTCTGGCAATCAGTTTATCTTTATTACTCATACCATCCTCCTTAATAATATGACAGTCATCGTGCTCTTGCAACTATTTTTAGTTTCAGATTAGAGATAAAAAAAGATAAAGGCGGACAGCCACCTTTATCTTCACGTTATTTCAGTCATATCTTTTTTATCTTATTTAATTATACATTATAAATTCTTTTAGTGTCTAACAAACTTAATAAAATCTTTGGAGTGCCCGAGATATGAACCCTGGTTCTACGGCACGCTCCTGCGTTGCAGAAGAAGGGGCGCATGACGTCTTGTGGACGTCAGAATTGCGCCGACCGAGGAGCGCACCCTTGCGCTCCGAGATATGAACCCTGGTATCACGGCACGCTTCTGCGTGACGTAAAAATGAGATACCCCCGGCAAAGCCGGGGATATCTCATTTTTCCATCATGCAGAAGAAGGGACTTGAACCCTCAAGAGATTGCTCTCACACGGACCTGAACCGTGCGCGTCTACCAATTCCGCCACTTCTGCGAACAACGTATCAATTCTAAATCATTAGCCCCTATATGTCAAATCCGCGGTTTTCGGAAGAGTCCTTTTCCGTTCACTCCGTCTTTTACGGATCTTACAAGATAAGCTATCACGAAGGGCGCACATATCACCCTTCAATCATTTTCTCCTGCATCGTTTCTTCGGGACAGGAATACTCCGCCTGCGATCATAATAAGCGCAATGGCCGCCACTATTATCCCTGCAGCAAGGCCGCCGGCATCTATCTTCTTTTTATCGCTTTCAATGACAATATCTCCCGCCGGCTGAGCTGAAGGGTCTGCCATAGCACTGCTTCCGGCTGTGGCACCGTTTGCAGTTTCAGTTCCATTATCTCCTTCGGGAGCAGTCTGCATGACATCATCATTTCCGTCAGGTGCCTGAGTGTCTGCAATCTCCGCATTTTCATCCGGCACAGGTTCAAAAACAGAACTAAGTGTTACGGTGTATTCTATCTTCGAAGCTCCGGTAAGGACTGCGGTATCGATAAATGTTTCACCGCCTTCTCCCACTCCTCCGGAAAGCAGATATGAATTCTGATACTGTCCAAGAGGCGTGCTTTTTCTGATCTCTCCGGCGGAATAATCAGTAAAATAGGTCATTCCGTCCACAGTAAGACTCACCTTGGCGTCCACCATGGTAAGAGGAGAATCGTCAGCAGCCACAACAACAGGCGCAATAAGATAAACATGGGAAACAGCGACGGGAAATTCAATGGATACCGTTGTTGTGTATCCGGATCTTATGGTTTCGGTGTGTGCAAGAATATCCGGATTATTGCCGGGATCGTCGGGACTTAGGAACTTCATTCCATGGTCGCCTGACTCTTTAAGATCTCCCTCAAATGCAAGATAAACAAAAAGATCTCCGCGGTACCTTCTCTCACCCGCACCCGGCTCAGCTCCCTGAGCCGGAAAATGCGGGATGATACTTAAAAGTGCAGTTAATATTACCAAAGATACAGATTTTACAAATAACTTTTTCATTTTAAACTTCTTCAGAACAGATCACAATCTGGTGAAAGGAACCTCCTTCGCATCCCTGCCCATAACGGCTTCGATGGTATTATCCCCGTCATTAAGTTTGGAAACGGGAACGACAGCGGAATCGATCTTTTCACCGTTTACCACGATATACGAAACACCCTTGCATACATGCTCGGGATTTTTGACTTCTATGTGAAGGCTCTTTCCGCGGAACTGTCTGTCAACGGTAAAGCCGTCCCAGGAATCGGGGATACAGGGATCAATGAGCATTCCGTCGTACTGGGGACGTATTCCCAGAACATACTGGGTAAGTGAATAGTATGTCCATGCAACGGCACCTGAAAGCCATGATGTACGGCAGTTTCCGGGGCGGGGTGAAGCATCGGAATAGGTTGTCTGTCCCTGTACATATGGCTCTGACTGCCTGATTTCTGCCTTATCATTGTATGTTGCGGGAAGGGCTGCTTTTAAATATTCGTAAGCCCTGTTTCCGTTACCTGCAACAGTCTCTGCGATAACGCCCCAGCCCTGTGTATGATTAAAGATTCCCGCATTTTCTTTTATTCCGGGCGGGAATACAACGCAGCCCATGACTTTTCTGGGGGTATAGACAATGGGAGGTGCACAGAGCACAAGTCCGTACTTTGTAAAGAGCTGGTCGTAAACGGTATCAAGGCAAAGCTTCTCCTGATCACCCTTGCATGCGCCGCTCATAACAGCCCATACCTGGGTATTGAGATATACCTTACCTTCGTCATACTTATCTGTTCCGTAGACCGTTCCGTCCTCACCAACGGCCCAGATCCACCATTTGCCGTCCCATGCTTTTTTCTGGATGGCTTCATCAAGGATATCTCTCTGCTTTTCAGCCCATACGGCATCTTCTTCTTTTCCGAGAAGTCTTGCGATATCGGCAAAGGTTGTAAGACCTACTCTGAGCTGGAATGTTACCATTACACTCTCGCCGTGGTAGCCGGTCTGCAGACAGTCATTCCAGTCTGCCGCAAGACCTGAAGGAAGTCCGTCCTCGCCGCTTCTTTCGATATTGAAAAGAAGAGCTTTTCTAAGGTGCTCATAAACGGTATCCTCACCATGATCCGCGTAGGGAACAACTTCGTTGTAAAAACCGATATCACCGGTCTCCGCAACATAAGCGGGGATCGCGTTAAAGAACCATTCACAGTCATCGGATCTGAACTCACTTTCGTCAGGACACTTCTCATGTCCCGGATTGTGCCCGAGCTTTATAAGAGGCATGGCACCACCGCAGAAAGTCTGACCCGAAAGCATGGTGACAAGTCTTGCCTTGGAAAGTTCCGGGATGGCGGCATTTACACCGAGAGTATCCTGAACGGAATCCCTGTATCCGAGGCCGTCTCTTTCACCGTTATAAACAAGGGATGCTGCTCTGGACCATGAGAAGGTAATGAGGTTATTGTAAAGTCCCCATACATTTACCGTATGATCCACATCTGCATCCGGGGTCTTAGCCTTAAACGAAGTAAGCTTTGAATGCCAGTCATCCTTGAGTTCTTTGAATTCCCTATCAAATCTTGCAAGACTTCCGTACTCTGCAACGATCTTCTTTCCATCCCTTTCCGCATTTCCGACTCCGAGGAGTATGAGGAGAGACTTCTTTTCACCGGGCTGAAGGATCATGTCGGACTGGACGGATCCGCAGGCTGTATCACCGTATGTCCAGGAGTCATTGCATCTGCCTTCAATAACGGCTCTGGGCTCCTTGTAGGATCCGTAGGTTCCTATGAAACTTTCTCTTGATGTATCAAAATGTGTCATAGGTGCTTCACAGATTGCAAACCACTCCATCTGTATCTCATCACCGACCTCTGCAGCAGGATCCTGCTTGAAAAGATTATCATGAATGGAATATCCGAGGATATTATCACCCACTTTATTTGCTTCCATGATAAAAAGCGAATACTGAAGGTTTACAAGATCCTGTGTGGTATTCCACTGGCTTGCAAATTCACAGTATGTAAATGCGGAAAGATTCCTGGGTCTGTCCGACTTGTTTTCCACATCAAGTCTCCAGTACTCGAATTTTTGTCCAAGAGGAACAAAATATGTGGCATCTGTGTGGATACCTTCATAGTCCGAACTGATTATGGTATAAGCCGTGCCGTGGCGGCAGACCGACTTGTATTTATCAAGAGGTTTTCCGACAGGCTGCCATGAAGCGGACCAGTAATCCTTTGTGTCATTGTCCCTGAGATAAAAATATCTTCCGGGCTGGTCCATGGGAATCGAATTAAAACGAAGCCTCATAAATCTTCCCTTTGCTCCCGAACGGTAGAATCCGTAACCGCCTGCATTGTTGGTTATGATCGCACCGTACTGGGTTGTGCCGAGGTAATTACTCCAGGAAGTCGGAGTATCAGGCCTGTCTACGACGTACTCATAAGCGTCATCATCAAAATGTCCAAACTGCATAATTTTACCCCTTTGTATGTTTTATACTTTACGAAGGTCGACACCGAGCATGTTGCTGATAAGATCGTGGAGTTCGGCAGTAACCTCTATGGTGGATATGCTTTCACCCGTGATCCCGAATACGGCAAACATGACTGATGCGGCTCTCGCCCTTGTATTGACAATCCTTAAAACACCCTCCTCATTGCCTCTTTCAAGGAGACTTTCAAAAGCATTGAGAAGCTTGTAATATGTACCGATCCTGACGCAGTCAAGTTGGTATCTTAACGTCTCGTCCCCGAAGCATCTGTCGGTATCTTCCTTATCTTCCTTAAACTGTCTGGTGCAGAAATACACAAAGGTCTTGAGGATCTCAAGAACGCTCTGCTCTTTGTTTGTCATAAGCGCCACCAGAAGATCGGCAGTTTTCTCGGCTCTTCTGTCCAAAACCGTCTTAAAAAGAGCTTCCTTACTGCCAAAATAGTGAAGGACTGTTCCCCTTACGACGCCGGCCTCTTTTGCAATATCATCGAGATTTACCCCGTAATAACCGCGTTTTAAAAACAGATCCTCTGAAATATCCAGGATCTGCTTTTTTCTTTCCTCGGTATTGTTCATTCTTTTAGCCATGAAATACCCCTGTTCCAAATACGGTTTGAAAACTCCGGATATTATATCCGATCCTTGTTAGTATACCCTTTTTATTGACAAGTAGTCAATCGCCAAAACAGATATCTGCCCATGCCAAGGCATAACATCTCTGCCGCAAAGACAGAATATCTCCGGGTCACTTTGTGGAAATTCTCCCGGATCATTAGTATAATCTAAAGCAGTAACACAGGTACATCAAAACGTTTATACTTTTGAAATATATCTTTAGAGATCCGAGGATAAAAGATTTGAAAAAAAATTTATTTAAGATCATACCTCTCATGCTGTCGGGATGCCTGGTCCTATCGGGATGTAACGCGGCATTTTTCGGCATACCGGGACTCTTTTATGAATTCGGAGAGACTATCTCGGAAATGGATCCGGATACCGACTATAACTGGGAGGATTCGGAAATATGGTCATGGCCCGACACCGGCGAATATAACCAGGAATACTGGGACGAAGACTATGTTTATGAATTACCCGAAGGTGCCGTGCCGGGTTCTGTTACGGTATTCATATACATGAACGGATCAAATCTAGAGACCGAAGCAGGATGCGCTACTACCGACCTTAAGGAGATACTGAGTGCCGGATACAGCGAGGATGTAAACGTAGTCATCCAGACCATGGGGACAAAATACTGGTCAAAATCGCTTGGCATCGCTTCCGACAGATCCCAGACATATGTTGTGGGAAAAGACGGACTCGAGCTTGTAAGGGACGATCTTGGCCAGCTGGACTGCACCGATGAAGAAACTCTTCGTGAATTCATAGAGTTCGGAACTAAAAACTATCCCGCAGAGCGCAACATTCTTCTTTTCTGGGATCATGGCGGCGGCCCTGCTTACGGCTTCGGCTGGGATGAATTTCAGGACGAATACGAAAACCTGTCAATCAATGAAATGGTTGGAGCCATAAAGCAAAACAAAATGCATTTTGACTTTATCGGAATGGACTGTTGCATGATGTCATGTCTTGAGGTTGCGTATTCTCTGAGAGACTGCTGCGATTATGCCGTTTTATCCGAGGATTATGAATCGGAACTTGGCTGGTATTACACGAACTGGTTCTCAGCACTCTACGATGATCCTGAGATCTCCACCCCTTCCCTTGGCAAGATCATCATAGATGACATGGTGGGGAAAAACGAAGAAGATTCCATCAAAGGTGACAGAGCCATCCTTGCCCTGATAGACGAAAGCAAAACGGAAAAGCTCTGGAATGCATGGGTGGATTTTGCATATGAGAACGAAGAAAAACTCCTTGCAACCAATTACAGCCAGGAAATGGAAGGCACCGGAAAAGGAAAGGGTCTTGTAAAACGCTATAAATCCGCGCTGCTTGAATATCTCCTTGAAGAGACGGAGGATCTATACGATGATTATTATCTGTCGGAATATTGTGTTACGGACCTCATAGGGCTTGCATCCATCATTGATTCCGATCTTTCAGACGAACTGATAAGTGCTGCAAAGGATGCGATCCTTTATGTATGTGCAACATCCGACGACTTCAGCCTGACGGGAATGAGCGTAACCCTTCCCTACGGGGATCTTCTCCTATACACCGACCTTAAGCGCATTCTTGAAAATTGTGCTTTTGACTCTGAGTATATCGAATGGCTTCATGCATTCTGCTCATTTGAAGGCAGTGAAAGATTCAACTGGGAT
>CAMPAP010000094.1 GCA_946631935.1 uncultured Lachnospiraceae bacterium
ATCATGTTCCTCAGAAACTATTCCGGAAATGCTGCGGAGCTGATGGTATTATTTGCGGCTCTGGCACAAAGGGGCAGCAGCGATGAGTATGCGGATTGCGAGATCGGTTTTGTTACCCAGAATGAAGGCGTTACCGAACTGATGAAAAAACTGGTGGGTGAGATAAAGCCCGGCAGCAAGTTCATTTATGCGATAAAGTAGAGGAGGGATAGGACAAAATGGAAACAAAAAGAACCATGACCGAAGAAGAAAGACAGAGGATGGGTTGGGCATCCGAGCAGGAAAAGAAAACCGCTGTAACACAAAAAGTAGATTCCTTCCTGAGAGAGGATTCCGAGCAGATAAAAGAGGAAAAGAGAATCATAGGGGAGAGATCCAGGTGGGCTCTTCACTTTGGCTTGACTATAAAGCCGAAGGAGGTTGCCGAGGAATCTGTTGACTTAGCATACACCAAAGTATTCAAGGATAAAAGTCTGAGTAAATCTCAGAAAACAAAACGGGCAGCTTCCTACAATGAAAAAGAGCGCAGACAGAATCTGGTCAATGCCGAGATGTTCCAGTACCATACCATCAGAGACAGAGCTGTGCATATGATAGCTGAGGAGACTACCGAATCCGAAACAAAACAGGAGTTTCTCGATAAACATGATGCCACAAAATCAAAATACTCCGAAGCTACCAGAGATGTAGCGGTATATGCATATTTAAGCCAGCAGAAAAGTCTGGGTGATCTGGCAAAGAAATTCTATAAATCCGCTGCTTCCACTGAGACGGAGGACTCAGCACCGGAGCTTTTGATCAGGGAGATGGAAAAGCTGGACCTGTCCGAGTTTGAGTACAGTACAGACAGTGAGTTCGCCACAGGCCTTTCCTTGAAAATGGCAAAGATCAGAGCATTTTCCCATGTTGAGGATTATTTAAGACAGGTAAAGCTTGGAAGGCTCCGGATAACAGGGGCACCTGTGGATCTCACCGCTCTTGCCGCAAAGGCAGAGGTGCTGAAGTCGATAAAGACCGATTATGAAAGCAGGATGAAGATGATGGAGTCGCCCTACTACGTCATGCTGGCAAAAAAAGATCTGGATGGTCTTTCCGACGATGAATTGAACGATCTGGTGACGGATGTCAAAAATGAGGAGTTGAAAGCGTATGTTGCTGCATACAAGAAGAACAAGGCAAATAAACTCTTCGAAAAGGGAGAAAAGATCGTAGCAAAAGAAGAAAAGATCAGAAAAACATTAGAAAAACAGAACCAAAAAGTGGATGGTGAGACAGATGCCTTAAACGATCAGTTAAAAGCATTAGCTAAGGAAAAGGATTTTAAATTTGAAACCGGTCACAAAAGAGCCGGGATCATGGCCGTGTATTATTATGAGAAATACGGAGTGGATGGTGATGCCGATGTTAGGATGCTTATAGATAAATATACTCCTATTCTGCAGGATAAGAAGCTTTCATCCTCGCAGAAAAAGAAGATCAGTCAGATGGTGGATGATCTTAAAGAGACCGCCACTATGTTTGAACATCTGAAAGCGCAGAGCGCATCGGAAGTGAAGAATGTAAAGGGCGGGGCTATGCCTTCCATGGCTTTATTTGTGGATCAGGGCTATAGAACCCTGGCATTTCAGAGCCCTGCCTTCAGAAAACTTACGGAAAGACTTCAGGCTGAGAGGGACGAGCGAGCCCGCAGCAGATATTTCAACTATTGTGACACAAGATTACGTAATGTCCTCTTGAAAATAGACGGGGCAAAAACAAAGTCTGGCCTTCAGCTAAACAGAAACAACAGTAAAGACAGCATCACCGCCCAGGAAGTTTACAATAATGATATAGAGATAATCCGTTATAAAAAAGAAAAGGGAGTTGAACTTTCTGAAGAAGAAAAAGCGCTTCTGGGAGGAACGGCAGATATTAACGAGGAAGCTGTCGCTCAAAAGAAACAGGATCTTGCTGCAACGGCTTCTGCCAAACTCAGGGTGGTGTCGGATGATTACTTAAATACGGACAAACCTTTTATAGATATCGAAAGAGACTGGATGGTCCTGACAGAGGCGAGGATGAGAGAATACAATACCGAAAATGGGGTCTACAGGAAAGATATCGGCGGTATTGACAGAATGGAACATCACGAGAAGTTTAAAAAGGGCGGAGCCGAAATGCAAAAGGCTGCCGAGGAGGATGTTGATAACCTTGTCTATAGTTTTCTCACGGACAAAGAATTTTCCATGCCGGACATGCAGGTGGAAGAGCCGCTGTTGACGGCGCTTAAGGGTTATATGATGTTCATGATGATAGGCGAAAATGCCATCATGAAAAAGACCAAAGAAAAGGAATTGGCCAGAAGTAAGGCTGATGTACTGAGTAAATTAGTGTCGAAGGATGCACCTGATACGGATCCTAACAAGGTTGAACTCAAAGCATTGAGAGATCAAGCGGACAAGCTAAAGACCGAGGAAACCAGGATATCTGCCTTTTCACTCAGGTTCAGGACATCTGTTCCCATTTCCCTGACATATCTTCCGAATGTGTTAAAGCTTCAGGCCTTTGCGGACGCAAGGCAGGTAATTATGCAGGACGAGGACGGAACATACAAGGAGCAGCTTTTAAAAACTCTTGATGAAAAAGAGGCTGCTCTCAAAGCGGAGTTGGAAGAAAACAAGATAAGCGCTTATAAGACCACAGCCAACGGTGTTCCTATTGAGATCACGGAGAATCAGAAGGATATGCTGAAAAAACTCTCCGTTGTCTTTGACGCCTTTACCGATCTTCGGAGGAGAAAATCCGAAGCAGAAGATGAAGGGGAAGGAAAAGAAGACAAAGAGATCGGGGATGAAGCTCAGGCACAGCTGGAACAGGCTATGCAGATCGTAATGGATTACAATAAACTGGATGAGGCGTAAATAATGAAGACAGAAACAATCATCAGACACAATCATCCCGCAGGAGATTTCAACGAGGCATTTCCCATAGGAAACGGTCGTATCGGAGGAATGATTTACGGCGGTATTCAAAAGGATATCATCGGGTTAAATGAAGATTCCATTTGGTCCGGAGGTCTTCGCCACAGGGTTAATCCCGATGCGGTGGAAGGACTTAAGGAAGTAAGACAGCTTCTCATGGAGGGAAATATCCCGGAGGCTGAAAAAATAGTC
>CAMPAP010000095.1 GCA_946631935.1 uncultured Lachnospiraceae bacterium
CAGTAGCGAAAGCGGCCGCACATCTTGCTGCTCATGTCAAGTGTTTTTATAAAAAAAAGACCCCTATACCATTTCTGATATAGAGATCTTTGTTTGTCATCTTAACTTAATGACATTGGGCCATGTGCCCGCTTTTTTATGTCTTTATTTTTCATCTTCCAGAGGTTTCCTGACCATGTCCGAAAACCTGTCTTCTATCGCACCGCATCTTGCGTAATTTTCCCGTGCAGTATTAAGACTTACCCGGTTCGCACCGCCGTCATAATCCTCATCCTTCTGCTGAAGCCTGTCAACCTCCCAGAAGCATACCGGGCATATCTCATAACTGCTTACAGGTTTTTCTTTAAGAGTGTAAAATCCGCAGCACGGACATTTATACTTTACATATTCCGTTATCTTTCTGTCTTCAAATCTCTGCTCACTGATTATCATTTGATCATTCTCCGGTATTTTTCATGTATAAAAACATTCAACTGAATCATTATATCACGTAAATTCTCAAGTGACGTTTTTAGTACCTGTAAGCTTCCAGGGTCTTTCTTTATCGATCCATCCGTTACTCTTCCAATATTTGTAGTCTGTATACTCCGGGTCGTTTTTTCCAAGTTGTTTCTGCAACATCCTCACTGCATGGAATTTGCATCTGGTCACAAGATTTGTCCTTGCAGGGCGCGAAAAATCTATACGGTTGATCTTATCCGCGGCATCAACAAGTTTTGCCGTCATTCGGACTTTCTTTTTTTCCGGAAGTTTTTCCCATTCGATTTCGCTCATAAGTTTAAAGCTGCATACTCTGATGCTGCTGACACCCCACCATGACAGGCTGTCTTTGATATCTTTTGCTGCAGACTTTCCCCCCGCGCCAAGACACTGGGTGATTATCACTGCGCGCTTGCCAAACATTTCCCTTGCCGGTCTGTGTGGCATCCAGCGGTATCCGAAGTGATCCAGCATGGCTTTCATGGCGCCGGTTGTATGGAAGACATACGCTGGTGATGTAAAGACAAGCAGATCCGCCGCAAGAAGTTCTTTCTCAATCTTCTGAACATATCCGGCATCCTTGCACTTATTTCCATCCCCGCGAAAACAGGCAGTACATCCTATGCAGAAACCCGGACAGTCCCTGGGAAGATAGAATTCCGTTATCTCGGCCCCGTCTCGCAACTTATCCAAAAATATCTCTTTTAGCCTGTATGTAACACCGTGTTTTTCCGTACCGTTAATGACTGTGATCTTCATTAAAAATTCCTCCCGTAGAGTTTATCAAACTGTCTTATATGTTTTTCCATAAGCCTCAGGGCTTCCTTTTCTGTCTCCGGCTGCCTGTCACATACAGTAAGAAGCATATATATAGGTGCGTAAAACTGAAGCGTCATTACCGGAACATCATCCGATGCAAGAAATCCCTGCGTGACCAAAAGCCCAAGAAGCATACCCTGATATGTCAGCGGCATATCAAAATACTGTCCGGAGTAAACCTTTGCAAGTTCTTTGTTTTTAAACTGTTCAAGCGTCAGCATCTTCCGGAACCGCTTTGTATAACTGTCATGAAGATAATACGTAAAAAGATCCGTTCCCAGTTTTACCAGATGATCTTCATCCATATTTTTGTATATTTCAGCATCCGCTGCGGGATCGGTACCGTTTATACTTAATGTATCGGCCTGCTGCCTGAATCTGAGATTCATCTCATTTATGATGGCATCAAAAATTGCCTGCTTGTTTTTATAATGCTTATACAAAGATGGAGCTTTGATCCCGACTTTCTCCGCTATATCATTTACAAAAACGTTGGCGTATCCTCTTTCCGAAAAAAGCGTCAGCGCCTCATCAAGGATCCGTTGTTTTGTATCCATAAGTTTACCTCATGTTGGCTAATTTCATTTAGCTAAATTATATGCTAATCCAAATTAGCCGTCAAGTATTTTCCTGCATAAAAAAGAACCTGCAAAATTGCAGGTCCTTTCTGATCTTCGGTATGTTTGAAGTTATCTCTTGCTGAACTGAGGTGCACGTCTTGCTTTCTTCAAACCGTACTTCTTTCTCTCCTTCATACGAGGGTCTCTGGTAAGGAATCCCTCTTTCTTGAGAACAGGTCTGTAATCAGCATCTGCCTCAAGGAGAGCTCTTGAAATACCGTGGCGTACAGCACCTGCCTGTCCGGTAGTGCCACCGCCCTTAACGGTAACGTTAATGTCATACTTACCCTCGGTATCTGTAACAACAAGGGGCTGACGAACTATTGTCTTAAGAATCTCGGTTCCGAAATACTCATCGATGGATCTTCCGTTGATAACGATCTCACCCTTTCCTGCTGAGAGATATACTCTTGCAACTGATGACTTTCTTCTGCCGGTTCCGTAATATTTTACATCTGACTTCTTAGCCATTTCCTATCTCCCTTCTTAGATATCAAGCACTTCAGGCTTCTGAGCTGCGTGATCGTGCTCGGCACCCGCATAAACATGAAGTTTGGTATACATCTGTCTTCCGAGAGGTCCCTTGGGAAGCATTCCTTTGACAGCTCCCTCAACTACCTCACAGGGAGAGGTGGCAAGTCTTTTTCTAAGGGTCTCTTCTTTCATTCCGCCAACATAATCAGAGTGATCATGATAGACCTTCTGATCAAGCTTCTTACCGGTAACCTTGATCTTTGCAGCGTTGATAACGATAACGTAATCACCGGTGTCAAGGTTAGGTGTATAGATGGGCTTATTCTTTCCTCTGAGGACTGATGCCACTTCAGATGACAAACGTCCGAGAGTTTTATCCGTTGCGTCAACAACATACCACTTTCTCTCAATGGCTGCTGTACTAGGCATAAAAGTTTTCATTTCATTCCTCCAAAAAGTACAAAAGAAAAACTACATTTCATGCTGCAGACTTAAGCGTTTGGGATTACGCATACATCACAGGTTCCTACACCTCTTGGCATATAAGCGGCTTTATCGTTCATGCGGATGTCCGGGCCGCATAAACCCGCCACGAACTTGAATTTTACAATAAATACCCCGTAAAGTCAACGGAAAATCAGCATTTTTTTCATTTTCCGCGACTTTTTTCAGGGCAGCGGGCAGTTTTCATATTCGTAACATTTGAGCACAAGTCCGTTAGCCGGAAGCGTGGGTCCTGCAGCCCTGCGGTCTAAGGAATCTATTATCCCGGGGATATCATCCGCTCTTTTACGTTCCATTCCCACATCGAGTAAGGTTCCGGCTATGATCCTGACCATATTATAAAGAAAACCGCTGCCGGTTACGCTGATGATTACTTCATTTTCATCAGAACGTACTTTACAGTCATATATTGTCCTGACAAATGTACTTGCCTGTGAATCCGCGGCACAAAAAGCGGAAAAATCATGCTCTCCCTTAAAAAAAGCAGCCGCCCTGTCCATTTCCTGAGCATTTAAGCTGTGATAACAGTAGTGGGCATACAGCCTTTTTACAGGGATCCTCACAGGAGATGTGTATATATGATATTCATAGGTCTTGCGGCAGTCCTGTTTTCTTGGATGCCAGTCCGGGGGCACTTCATCAGATGAAATGATACTGATATCGTCAGGAAGGACCTTATTGAGCACAAGAGACATCTTGTCGGAAGGAATCGGGGAGTCTGTATCAAAAACCGCAATATTACCCATTGCA
>CAMPAP010000096.1 GCA_946631935.1 uncultured Lachnospiraceae bacterium
AATGCGGCAAAAAGATTTCTCGAAACCGCAAGTGAATTATTGAAAAGCGGACGAATATGTTATGCCCCGAAAGATGAGGAGAGCCGGGCACTTCAGCCCATGTGTAAGGATCCGGAAATAACTCCCCGTCAGAGCGGACGGTTTCTCCGGCGGTACTGACAGCCGTGATCCGAACAGCCTGCGCAGCTATTGCCGCAGGAATTCTTACCGCTTTTTTTGTCCCTTATAAGTTTCAGGAGAACAAGAAATACCGCCACTGCCAGTATTAAGGATACGATGATCGTACCTGCATTGGAAATCAACCATTCAGACATGAATTCAGACATAAAAGTTCCGCCGTTAACAGTTAAGATAAATTGTTCGGAGCCGGACCCACGGCCCCAACGTTTATTTAATTGTAGTTAGACAAATCTAACATGTCAACATAATCCTGATGCCATCTATGATATAATACCGGTATGAGTGATATCACCCTGTATTCAATCCTTTATATCGAGATAAATCTGTTTTCCATAATCCTGGTAATGATAATCCAGTTCAGGACTCTGGGACTTTCCAGGATGGTTGCGCAGAGAAATTTTTCCATGTCAATTTATTCCATGATCCTTCTGATCCTGTCAGATACTCTGTGGGCCCTTATGGAAAACAAAGTACTGCCTTACTCAGCAACAGCGGTAATTGCACTTAAGGATATATACTTTTTTTCCGCTTCGCTGATGTGTTATTTCTGGTTTGTTTATTTTGAGTATCTTCAGGATTCGCCCCTTGTGGCAAGGAGAGGGATGACTGCCGCTTCGTCGGTATTTGTCTGGATCCAGCTTTTGCTGATACTTATCAACCACTTCACTCCGATCACATATTATGTGGATGAGAACAGAGTATACAGAAGGGGAATGCTTTTTGTTTCTCTTTATGCTTTTTCCTATGTGTATGTCATGTTTGCGTGTGCCCGGGCACTTCACGGTTTTTTTACCCCCTCAAAAAAGGACCAGAGGCGGAAGCTTTTTAAACTGGTGATGTTTGCTTTTATTCCGGCAATAGGTGGCCTGATACAGTATGTTCTTCCCAGGGTTCCCGCGCTTTGTGCATCACTTGCCATCGTGGTCCTTGTTCTATATCTTGACTGGACAACGGAGCTTATTTCCATAGATCCTCTCACAAAGTTAAGCAACAGAAAGCAGCTGCTTTTCCTCTATGAACAGTGGACCAGAAACAATGATGAGCATGAGACGATCTATGTTGTGATGATAGATGCCAACAGGTTCAAGAGCATCAATGATACATACGGGCATATTGAAGGGGATGCGGCACTTGTCCGGATAGCTGATGCCATGAAAAAAGGTGTGGCAAAGTATAAGGATAAGGTCAATATCGCAAGATACGGCGGAGATGAATTTGTGATAATTGCCAGGGGGATCGGAGAAGAAGATATAAGCGAGATGAAAAAAGAGATAGGAAGGGAACTTCAGGAGCTGAACAAAAAGGCAAAATCTCCGTACAGTGTTACAGTAAGTATGGGAGTTGCCAGGATAGACAGCTCCGAGGGACTTTCGTTTTCCGATGCTGCAGAGATTGCCGATGAGGATCTTTATATGCAGAAAAGATCATTAAGATAAATAACCGGAGGATTAACATGCCCGATCTGAATGAAACAAACAAAGAAATAATAGTCATAAGCAAAAACGAAAGCTTTCTGGCCAAGAGCCTTGTTGCCAAGATGGAGGCGGACGGGGTAAATGCCGTATTATCCAGGGGAGAGGTGACTGACATCGGATCCCACAGGGAAAGCACGGTCCTTTTCGTGCTGTTCATGGGTGAGGACGAGGAGGATCAGACGGAAATGCTGGTCTATCTCAAGGATCTTGTGAATGACATGGACAAAAAAGTTATCCTTATCGGCGAGCAGGAACAGAGGGATATCGTTTCGAAGATCCTGACAGAGGACCATATCCACGAATGGTTTAAGAGACCTCTTGTCATGGATGATCTGATAAAATGCATCAGAAAATACATCGAGGATAATACCGGTGAAAAGAGAAAGAAGACCGTCCTTATCGTTGATGATGACATCACATACATGAGGACTGTCTACGAATGGCTCAAGGACGTATACCATGTGGGAATGGCAACAAACGGAGTCCAGGCCATCTCATATCTTACAAGGAACAAAGCCGATCTTGTACTTCTTGATTATGAGATGCCCATAGCTAACGGACCTCAGGTACTTGCAATGCTCAAGAATGATTCCGAGACAGGCCAAATCCCCGTAATGTTCCTTACGGGACACGGAGACAGGGAAAGCGTGTTGTCCGTGGTGGGCCTTAATCCGGTAGATTACCTGCTTAAGACCATAGACAGGGACGGACTTCGGAAAAAACTTTCGGACTTTTTTGCAAAAAAGTAACAGATCTGAAAAATGGCTGTAAGATTATCTGATCATCTGAAGGAAAAATACGGAGAAAAAGTATACAGGCTTTCGTTATCATCCGGCTGTGGATGTCCCAAC
>CAMPAP010000097.1 GCA_946631935.1 uncultured Lachnospiraceae bacterium
ACGGAGTTGAGATCGTGTTTTTTTCCTGTCATGTTGAGCCTGATACATTATCCGTTTTTGATGGCTGATTTCAGAGCCTGACAGGTGATATAATGAACTTTGTTAAATTTGGGAGGGGATTTTTATGAAGGTTTTCAGTATAGTTATGGGAGGCATCGGAGAATTCCACTGATGTTGAGTTTATAGAGCCCGGCGGAGATACAGTTTCCAACCATTATGATGAAGCTTATGATATAGACACTCATCCCGACAAGGAAAATGTTGAAGCTTCGCTTGGGATAAATGATCTTTCGGATTATCACAGGATCGATAATGAAGATGATCTTATGAGTTATGAAGAAGTTCAGAACGCGTTGAAGTAACCGTATAAATTATGTATTCACTGCTTATCGCTGTAATATATCTTATCTTTATCAGTCTCGGTCTGCCGGATTCGCTTTTGGGATCCGGCTGGCCGACCATGCAGATTTCTTTTGGAGTGCCTTCGTCCTATGCAGGCTATGTGTCCATGTCCATATCCTTTATGACGATAATATCGGCACTTGTCAGTCCTTCCATGATCAGGAGATTTCATACAAAATGGATCGTGATAGTGTCCATTCTGCTGACGGTTTTGGGACTTCTCGGATTTTCTTTTTCAGTATCTTATCTTCAGCTTTTTCTGTTTGTGATCCCTTACGGCTTAGGAGCCGGAGCTATAGACTCTTCCGTGAATCATTATGTTGCAAATAATTATTCCGGAGCTGTTATGAATTTTCTTCACTGCTTCTACGGCGTTGGTGCGGTGATCAGCCCGAACATAATGGCGCTGGCATTAAGCCGGGCGGGATGGAATGAAGGTTACAGATGGACCGCATATATACAGATGGGGATACTGTTTGTATGCATCATGTCACTTCCTCTCTGGAAAAAAAGCGAAAGTAATGCCGAAAAAGATGAAGAGCCCGCAGCCGGTATCAGGGAAGCACTGAAGGTCCCGGGGGTAAAACTGACACTTGTGGCATTTTTTGCATATTGTTCCGGCGAGTGCACATGTTTTTTGTGGACATCCAGCTATTTTGCAGGAGTAAAAGAAGGGCTTTCTGATGGCATGATCGCTTCCTTCGGCTCTCTTATATTTGGCGGCCTTATGCTTGGCAGGCTGATCTCCGGTTTTGTTTCTGATAAGGTTGGAGACAGGGCGCTTATAAGGATAGGGATCACTCTGGAAATCATCGGAATAGTTCTGGTCATGCTTCCCATCAGTCATTATCTGCCTGCTGCAGCCGGCTTTGTGATCACGGGATGCGGCATGGGGCCTGTATATCCTGCTATTCAGCATATGGCTCCCGTTAACTTCGGAAAAAGATACAGCGCCCCGGTCATAGGATTACAGATGGCATCTGCATACGTGGGAAGTACTTTTATGCCAATGGTATTCGGCATCCTTCAGGCACGTGTCGGGATTTGGATAATGCCCTTTTATCTGCTCATTTTTGCTATTATGAACATGGGGTTCCTTGAAAGTACGTATGTTGTTTTGAACAAAGCCCGGAACGCATGACGAAAAAAACATATGATGATCGTTCACGAACTTGATTACTCAAAAACAAATACATATCTTATTGAAGGAGATTCGGGAAATCTTTTATTCGATACCGGATGGGCAGGCAGTTTTCCTGATTTTTGCAGGTCGGTGAAAAATATCGGGATTGCAGCCCGTGATATCGACTTTATTCTCATTTCACATTTTCACCCTGACCATATGGGAATAGCAGGAGAGATAGCTTCTCTTGGCCCCGTGATACTTTTGCCGGAAGTACAGAGTGGCTTTATCCACTCATCCGATGCCATATTTGAACGCGAAAAGGGGATACGTTTTTATCCGGTAGAAGATGATAAAGTCAGATCATTTAAAATATCCGACAGCAGAGCGCTGCTTAAAGAAATCGGAATAGACGGTGAAATCATTCATACACCCGGTCACAGTGATGACAGCATTTCTCTTGCGCTTGATGACGGAAGTCTGTTTGTCGGCGATCTTAATCCTCTTTATGAACTTAAACTGCATAAGGGAACGCAGATCGAAGAAAGCTGGAATAAGCTGCTTTCATTTCATCCAAGGATCATTTACTATGGTCATGCAAAGAAAGTTATACCGGGTGGGGCTCTGCCGGACAAGGCGGTACCTGACGGGGCTTTGCCGGACAGGGCGGTACATAACGAAGCTGTACCTGACGGAACTGTTCAGGAGAGTGTAGGCAAAAATGAGTATGCTCTTGTTTCCCGGATCATGAATTTGATCGACAAGGGATGCGATGTAAAAAAAATACAGAAAAAGACCGGAGCAGACATTTCTTTTATTCAGGATGTGATGAGGATGTATCTTACTCACCAAAATGTAGGCGTGCAGGGTATACTCGACAGAATAGAGATAAAGGGGAGATGAGTATTATGTTGAAGATGATATGGTATACATCAATGGTTTCTGAGAATCTGAAAAATGGGTAAAAACGAACATTACAATGCATTTAT
>CAMPAP010000098.1 GCA_946631935.1 uncultured Lachnospiraceae bacterium
CTTGTCCAGCATTCCGGGCAGGCACAGATAACGCATCCGGGAGAAAGATCCAGCACATCCTCTCCTCCTTCGTATGAAGAAATGCATCTGACAAATCTGTTTTTTCCAAACACCCTGGCAAGTCTTATGATGCACATTCCCGAGCCTTCAGTGACCCAGACATAAGCAGATGAACCTGCAGCTAATATTCCGGAGCATCCCGAACCGAAAAAGCTTCCGGGACCTATAACAGGGGACTTATCCGCAGGAGAAAGAGAATATCCGAAAGCTGCGGCAGAAAGATAATCCTCCCCGTATTTCATCACGCCTGAAGCAAACTCATTTTGAAAAAAAGAGGCAAGTGCCCCTTTATCACGTCCGCTGACCTGAAGCCTGCCATCTCCGCCATTTACGGAAGCCATATCCCCGCAAACGGCAAGTGCAATGCTTATATCTTTAACCTTAGCTTTTTCAAGGACTACATGTCCCAAGGTCTTAGTATATCCTGTAATATACTCCAAACAATACCCTCCGCATAATAAGTATCATCTCCGGTTCATAAGAAAGGATCATCCCTTGCAGGCATTTGCCCTTGCTTCTTTTTCAACGGCAAGGATCTCGTCAACTGAAGGATCGGAGATGACATTATGTCTGTTCATGGCATTTTCTATCTCACTGTATATATCCGTGAATCCTATCTTATGATCGAGGAATGCCGCAACAGCCTCTTCATTTGCCGCATTGAACACTGTGGGCATACTCCCTCCGGTCTTTGCGGCTCTGATGGCAAGGGAGAGTCCTCTGAAAGTGTCCATATCGGGCTTTTCAAAGGTAAGGGTTCCTGTTTTGAAAAGATCCAGCTTTTCAGCTTCAAGGGGAAGTCTGTCAGGATAAAAAAGCGCATAGTTGATGGGAAGCTTCATATCGGGGGTTCCCATCTGTCCTATTACAGCTCCGTCAACAAATTCCACAGCGGAATGAAGAACACTCTGGGGATGGATGGTAACGCATATATCATCCGTGCCGACACCGAAAAGATGTGAAGCCTCCATGACTTCAAGACCCTTGTTAACAAGAGTTGCAGAATCGATAGTGATCTTGTTTCCCATATTCCAGTTAGGATGCTTTAACGCATCCTCGGGAGTTTTATTTTTTAATTCGTCGGTTTTAAGTCCTCTGAAAGGCCCGCCTGAGCATGTAAGGATTATCCTTTTTATCCTGCCTGAAGGAGAACCCTGAAGAGACTGGAATATGGCAGAATGCTCACTGTCAACAGGAAGGATCCTGATCTTCTTCTTTTCGGCAAGAGGCATTATGATATGACCCGCGCAGACCAAAGTCTCTTTATTTGCAAGTGCTATATCCTTGCCGGATTCAATAGCAGCAACAGTGGGCCTTATGCCTATCATTCCGACAATTGCGGTAACAAGCATGTCACTTCCGGGATCGGAAGCCATTTCTATCATGCCGTCCATTCCTGATAAAACCCTGATCCCGGATAGATCTGAGATCCTTGTGCGAAGGTCCGAAGCCGCTTCTTCAGATCCCATAACGGCTAAAGAAGGCTTAAATTCCCTTACCTGCTTTTCCATCAATTTGACATTTGTTCCTGCCGAAAGCGCATGAACACTTAATTTATCAGGGTTTTGTCTTACAACTTCAAGAGTCTGTGTACCTATTGAACCTGTTGAACCTAAAATGGAAATTTTCTTCATACCAATTTCTCCAAACAGCGACGGAAATGCTGTGTATTTGTTTTTGAGGACCTCCGCAGCGTCGGTACTTAGCGAATTTGAAGCGAAGCGAAAATGAGCTTAGTATCCGCTACGCGAGGACACGGGCGAAAGCGTATCCTCAAAAATAAATACACAGCATAAGCCGGCGCGTCAGAAGAATATATTGTGTATATCGTTGAAAAATACAATGACTACGATCACCAACAGCAGCACCATGCCCGCAAGATGCACATAAGCCTCTTTCTTAGGCTCAACGGGCTTGCCTCGAAGTATCTCCACCACAGCAAAAAGAAGTCTTCCGCCGTCAAGAGCAGGAACTGGAAGCAGGTTGAACACTCCGAGATTAACGGTAAGGAGCAGCATCAGATTGAGCATGTTAACAAGGACAGTCTTCCATCCGTAAGGTGAAGTCTCTTCTATGATGTCACCCACCATATTTACAACTCCCACAGGACCGGAAACATTTTCTCTGGAAAGCTTGCCCGTAAGCAGTGCTCCGAGGCTTCTCCAGACCATTACGCAGTTGTATCTCATCTCATACCATGTATATCTGAAAAGATCAGCTCCCTTTACATTCTCGTTAAAGGTCTCATTTGAAATGCCGATAAGATATCTTCCGTACTCTTCACTGTAAAGCGGTGTCAGCACCACGTTACCTGTCTGTCCGTCTCTTTCGTATGTAACAAGAACCTCCCCTCCTCTGTAGAGAGAAGTAAAAACAGAGATCTCGTCATAAAGATAGATCCTGGATCCGTTCAGTGCCACAATACGGTCTCCGGGCATAAGTCCCGCAGCCTCCGCAGCGCCGCCCTCCATGATATCCGTGGCAACCGGCTCTCTTATGGCGATCATATTGACCATGATAAAAGCTACGATAAATCCGAGGATGAAGTTGAACAAAGGACCCGCTGCGATGATGGCAAACTTTATCCAGGGAGAAGCATTTGCAAAAAGTGCTTTATCCTTTGGTTCGTCTGTCTTTTCGTCATTTTCATCATCACCTAAGACTTCATCCATACCGTCATAAACACATGCTCCCCCAAGAGGAAGAAGACATATCTTAAATGTGGTATCACCCTTTTTTTTCTTGAAGATAGCAGGTCCGAAGCCCACCAGAAATTCCTTCACCCTTACACCGCCTGCTTTTGCGACGATGAAGTGTCCGAATTCGTGGGAAACCACCACTACGGAGAAAATGATAAGAAACCATATGAGAGAAAAGATCATATTCATGATAAGCCTCAGTAAACCCGAAAACAGGTTTAAAACTTTCCAAATACAAGCAGATAAGTAAGAATATAAGCTGCGGGACCGCACAGGATCATGGAATCAAACCTGTCCATTATTCCCCCGTGTCCCGGGATCAGATTTCCGAAATCCTTAACATTATTGTTCCTCTTGATACCGGAAGCCGCAAGATCTCCGACCATGCCCATAAGAGCACCCACGCCGCAGATAATAGCGGTCCTGATCTCTATATTATCAGCGGGAATAAACCTCTTAACAAAAAGCAGTCCAAACAAAAATCCGAGTATGCCGCTTCCGATGATACCGCCGATGCATCCTTCCGTGGACTTTTTGGGAGACAGTTCAGGGAAGGGATGGTGCTTTCCAAGGAGGGAACCGACGCAGTAAGCAAGGGTATCGCAGCCCCATGAAGAGATCAGCACGATCCAGATAAGGAACTCAATTCCCTTAAGGTTTCTTATCAAATAGATAAAGCTGAGCATTACCGGACAATAGATAACGGAAAAAACAGTTTTGACGATCCTGTCAGAAGAATAAAGAGGGAATTTGATGACAAACCAGACAAGTTCCAAAAGCATGAAACCGCCTATGACAAGGACAAGATATGTTTTGTCTTCCGTGAGTGTCAGTGCCAGATAATATAAAAAGATGGAAATATAGGCAATGATATCAGGTCCGTTTAAGCTGCGCCTTTCGGTCTCGGAGCACAGCGCCTTTACAAGTTCCGCATAACCGACCATGGATATCAGGGTCAGAAGTATCGCAAGAGGGTATCCTCCGAAAGCGAATGACCCGCCGATAACGGCGATCAGAATGATTCCGCTGATAAGTCTTTTAACGAACATCAGGTTCTCCAGTATCTACGCCTCACCCTCGGCAAGACCTCCGAACCGTCTTGTTCTGGATGAATAGCTTTCTATGGCTTTGTCCAGCTCGGCTTCGTTAAAATCCGGCCACGCGCAATCCGCAAAATAGAACTCACTGTAAGCAAGCTGCCATAAGAGAAAATTAGAAATCCTTTTTTCTCCGCATGTTCTGATAAGCAGATCCGGATCCGGAACACCGGATGTATCAAGTGCTTCGTTTAACTCACCGTCCGTAAGACATGTAAGATCCGCCCCGTCTTTTGCAAGCTTTCTGACGGCTCTTACGATCTCATCTCTTCCACCGTAATTAAGCGCTATCTGAAAAAAAAGACCGGTATTATCCCTGGTCGCCTTTTCAAGTTCTTCGATGGAATCAAAAAGATCCTTGTCAAGTCCTGCCTTGTCGCCTATGACACGGACTCTCATATTATTCTTCATTGCTCTCTTAACGGAATTCTTCATATAATCCCTTAAGAGATTCATAAGTGCCGTAACCTCATCGGCCGGCCTGTTCCAGTTCTCGGTAGAAAAGGCATATACCGTAAAATACTTTATGCCTTTGTTGTAGACGATCTCACACATATCCTCGAGAACCCGGGCGCCTTTAACATGACCGGCATTTCTGGGAAGCCCCTTTGCCTTGGCCCATCTCCCGTTTCCGTCAAGAATTACTGCAAGATGTGTGGGAACTGCATTCATTATACGGTCATAAGCTCCTTGGTCTTCTCATCAAGAGCCTTATCGATCCTGGCACTGTAGTCATCGGTAAGCTTCTGAAGTGCATCTGTAAGATCAGCAGCCTCATCCTCTGAAATCTCGCCTTTTCCGAGTTTTTTAAACTCTTCATTACCGTCCCTGCGGATATTTCTGAGAGCCACCTTGGCATCCTCGGCTTTTTTCTTGATATCCTTAACAAGATCCTTACGTCTTTCCTCAGTAAGTTCAGGGAACTGAAGCCTGATGACGGTTCCGTCATTCTGGGGATTGATACCGATATCGGATGTAAGAATAGCCTTCTCGATATCCTTGAGCATTGACTTGTCCCAGGGTGCGATCTGGATAATACGTGCCTCGGGAACTGACACATTGCCTACCTGCTGGATAGGAGTGGGAGTTCCGTAATAATCAACCTTTATCTTATCAAGTACATGAGGGTTTGCTCTTCCCGCACGGACTGAAGCATATTCCTCCGAAAGGAAGGTAAGAGCTTTCTGCATTTTCTCGTCATATACCTGTAATCTGGCATCCATAGTGCACCTCCGAAAATTATACCGTTACTCTGGTTCCGTTAAAGGTTCCGTAAAGTGTATTTACAATACTGTTCTCCTCATTAAGCGAGAAGACATCCATGGGCATCTTATTATCCCTTGCAAGGATCGAAGCGGTCATGTCAACAACCTGGAGATTATTTGCTATGACTTCATCTATGCTGAGTGAATCATAACGCTTTGCATCGGGATTCTGTTTGGGATCGCTGTCATATACACCGTCAATTGACTTTGCAAGAAGGATCCTGTCCGCATCAACTTCAACCGCCCTGAGCACAACACCGGTATCCGTTGAAAAATAAGGATGTCCGGTACCTCCGGCAAAAAATACAACGTGGCCTTCTTCAAAAGCCCTGACTGCCCTGTCCTTTGAAAACAGTTCAGTAAATGCTCCGATGGAAAAAGGAGTCAGTATATCTGTCTTAAGTCCTACGGATCTGCAGATCTCAGAGACATAGATGGCATTCATCACCGTGGCCATCATTCCGATCTGATCCGCCTTTGTACGGTCGATGTTTTCGGAACTTCTGCCTCTCCAGAAATTGCCGCCTCCTATGACAACACCTACCTGTGTTCCCTTGGAAACTATCCCGGCAATCTGCTTTGCAACCATTTTTACAGTAGGCTCGTCAAATCCCTTTCCCGAAGGTCCGGCAAGAGCTTCACCGCTGAGTTTTAAAAGTATCCGCATAAGACTTCTCTCCTAAAGGCAGCGCATTCAAACCTTTTATGCTTCTTCCTTCTTCTTTGCAGCCTTCTTCTCAGGCTTGGTCTCAGGCTTGTAATCATCAAAGAAAGCAGTAGGGCTGACCTCTGCATAAGCCTGTGAGCAAACACCCTCGAGAGCCGCACCATTGTTGATCTGAACTGACTTGGAACGGATATTACCCATTACAATAGCGGTGGAATCAAGGATGACGGGGCCGTGTACATCGATATCACCCTTAACAGCACCTGCTATGGCAGCGCTGAAAGCTGAAATATTTCCGACGATAACAGTTCCTGCACCGATCTTAACAGAGCTCTCACTGGTGACATTACCGGTGATCTTGGCGTTCTCAGCAAAGACCTCCTTTGCTTCCGAATTACCGATGATATGTCCGGTAACATTAAGCTTACCCTTAATGGTAACGTCTCCGTTTACCTTACCTACAACATCAAGGGATCCTTCTGATTCAACATCACCGTTTACGATCATTCCTCCGGTGATTACTGATGTTTCGTCTGAATAACTTCCTGCTTCCATTTTCTCTGCTCCTTTATAATCATTTTTTTCAAGATCTTCTTTTAACTCTTCATAAACCGTCTCATCTGAAACGGGCTCTTCTACTGCAGGCTCTGCCTCGGATAAATCCTTTGCGGCAGTTTCCGCATCTTCGTCAAGCTTTGCAAATACTTCATCAACAGCTGAAGAATAATCAACATCTGAAGCTTCAGGCTCTCCTACTGAAGGCTCTGATGCCGGCTCTTCTACTGCAGGTTCCGATGCAGGCTCATTATCTTCTGCCGCATATTCAGGCCCAGCATCCGCTGCAGCCTCTTCAGTTACTGATGAAAGCGCCTCTGCATGAAGTGCATCTTCATCTGCTGCAGGTGCTTCCTCTTCGCTGTTAAGCAGATCGGAAAGCTCCATCTGCTGTGATCCTTCGGAAGATGCATCCGCCTCACTTTGATCCTCAGCCATAAGACCGTTAAGAATGTCATTAAGATCGTCGCTTACATCCGAAGCCGTTTCTTCAGGTATCTCAACATCTGACCCAAGATCCGATACAAGATCCTTCAAAAGTGCCGAAACATCATCATCCGATGATGAGGACATGGAATCCATCGCCTTCTCGGCTTCATCCATTCCGACTACCTCTGCTTCAGACAGGATCTGATCAACTTCAGCGGCCTTCTCTTCTTTTTTCTTTTCTTCGCCGGCCACCTGTGAAAGGTCCTGCTTTAATTCACCAAAAAAACCCATATATACCTCCGTTATATCCCTGACAGCAGGCATGCCGTCAGGGCGGCTATCTTAACTGTCAGTAAATAATATGCTGAATCGGAACAGTGTCCGAAGTTATAGGCAGTATCTCCACATTGTCCATGGACTGCAGCTGTTCAATGATCCTCGGAAGTGCCTTGACTGTGGAATATTTCGTCGCTGAATCGTGCATAAGGATCACTGTTGATTCTCTGCTCTGTATTCCGTTAAGCGCATTCCTTACGATCTGATCGGATGAAAGGGGTATCTTGCCCGCATCTCCCGAAGAAACATTCCAGTCATAATAGACAATGCCCTGGGATGTCAGATAATCTGCAAGTTCGCGCATGTCAGTTGCACTTACATCGTTGGAGCTTCCGCCCGGGAAACGATAGAACGCGGGTTTTACTCCGGTCACATCCTCCAGCAGATCGCTGAGTCTCGCGGTATCTGCAATAAACGCATCCTTTGAAGCATATACTTCACTGTAAACGTGATTGAAGGAATGCATTCCCAGGGTATGACCCTCGCTTACTATCCTGAGATATCTGGAGTATGATGCGGCATTTTCTTTTCCGATAACGAAAAATGTAGCCTTGACACCGTACTCATCAAGAATATCAAGGATGTCGTCCGTGTAAATACTTGGACCGTCATCAAAGGTAAGGTATACTCTGTGTATTCCGTCCCACTCGCTGTCCGAGGCGTACATAAGTCCGCCCTGTGGAACCTTTGTATCATAAACACCCGCAAGCTCGTTTTCGGAAAAACGGTCATATGAAACAGGGTCATCTCCCATGGAAGGATCAACAGATTCGCTGATATCCTCAAGGTCTGAAACTTCCCCTGCATTCAGATCGTACCACGAGAGCTGTACGAGCCTGGACTCACGGTATCCGAGCTCATCAAGCGCCTCTCTTCCTTCTATGCTCCTTTGAAGGCTTGAAACCTTAGATGCCAGTATCACACAGATGATACTGGGAATCAGGATAGCTGCGGGCAACAGCTTCATTAAGATTTTAAAAAGCTTTTTGTTCATGTCATCCCTAACGCGGCTCATGACCGCTTAAGGAAGGCCACAAACCTAATCTGCAAGTTCTGCTATATCGTATATGAGTTTTTCAGTATCTTCCCATCCGAGGCAGGGATCGGTAATAGATTTGCCATAAACTCCCTCACCGATCTTCTGGCAACCCTCTTCGATATAACTCTCGATCATAAAGCCCTTTACGAGCTTCTTGATATCGGGATTTATGGAGCGGTTGTGAAGTACCTCTTTAACAATCCTGATCTGCTGCTTGTACTGCTTGTCAGAATTGGAATGGTTTGAATCAATGATCACCGCAGGGTTTTTAAGATCCATCTTCTCATACATATCGAGAACCCTGACAAGATCTTCATAGTGATAATTAGGGGTATTGTTACCGTGCTTATTGGTAGCACCTCTTAATACCGCATGTGCGACTTCATTACCGGTGGTCTTGACCTCCCATCCCCTGTAAATGAAAGAATGGGCATGCTGTGCAGCATAGATGGAATTCATCATGACGGAAAAATCACCGCTGGTGGGATTCTTCATGCCTGCGGGAACATCAAAGCCGGAAACCGTAAGTCTGTGCTGCTGATCCTCAACGGAACGCGCACCGATCGCAACATATGAAAGAATATCCGAAACATATCTCCAGTTCTCGGGATAAAGCATCTCGTCAGCCGGAGTGAGTCCGGATTCCTCAACAGCCCTTATATGCATATGTCTCATTGCAATAAGACCGGACAGGAAATCAACACCTTTTTCGGGATCGGGCTGATGAACAATACCCTTGTATCCCGAACCGGTGGTTCTGGGCTTGTTGGTATAAATCCTGGGAATAAGTACAAGTCTGTCCTTTACTTTTTCGTTTACACGGGCAAGTCTTGTGACATAATCACAGACCGCTTCTTCGTTATCGGCCGAACAGGGCCCGATGATCACGAGGAATTTATCTGAGTTTCCCGTAAAAATATCCCTGATCTGGGAATCTCTTTTCTTCTTGATCTCCCTTACCTTCTCGGGAACGGGGTATTTTGCCCTTATCTCATCAGGTGTAGGAAGTTTTTTTATGAATTCGAAAGACATTTCTTTGCATCCTTAATCTTTTTATAGACAAAAAGCGTGTCCGATTAAGTATTATAGTACATTTAACGTACCCATGCAAACGATAAATCTTCAAATAAATGCGAAACGGGGCGGCGGTATCAGTTTAACTTCTTGGATGAGCTCCCGCGTAAGTCTTTCTCATGGGATGACCGGCCATTTTTGCATAAACCTGGGTGGTGGAAACATCCGAATGGCCGAGCATTATGGACACGCTCCTTATGTCAGCTCCGTGCTGGAGAAGGTGAGCAGCGAAGCTGTGGCGGAGAATACAGGGTGTGACATCCTTTTCAATACCTGCTTCCTTCACATAGGATTTGAGGATTTTCCAGAAACCCTGTCTGGACATCTCAGATCCCTGATAGTTGGGAAAAAGAACATCTCCATCCCTGCCGTCCATAAGAATCGGCCTTCCGGATTCCAGATAAGCGGTAAGAGCATTACGCGCATGTCTTCCAAGCGGAATGCTTCTGCCGTTTACGACAAGCATGTCAGTCTTAAAATCAATATCGGATACTTTAAGGCTTATAAGTTCCGAAACCTTAAGACCGGTTGCGTATAATACTTCAAGCATAGCCTTGTCCCTGAGTCCCTTGGCGTCTGAGCACTCGGGCGCTTCGAGAAGTCTGACCACTTCATCCTCTGAAAGGATTCCGGGGTCATTCCTCTCTACTTTAGGGCCTGCAAGGCCCCTGGAAACGTCCTCAGTGACTTCATGAACAGTGTACAGATATGCGTAAAAAGCGTGAATTGATGCGACATTTCTTGAAATGGTGGAGGTCTTGAAATCTCCCGCTTCAAGATAATCGATATAGGTCTCGAGATTGTGCTCGGTAACCTCCGAAAGGTCATCTATCGCAAGCTCGCTGCAATAACTTTCAAGTCTTGCAAGATCCCTTTTGTATGACTGTATGGTATTGGCGCTCATCTTCTTTTCTTCGCCAAGATACCTGATAAAAAGATCAAGATAATTTGCCATTAAAACATCATTTCCAATCCGGCTTCCGTGCCAAATTTTGTCTCCCTTCATGAGCGACAAATCGCATTATAAAAAATGAAAAAAGAAAGTTCAATAGAAAAAAAGTATAGAAAAAACGGAGTATTTTCTCCGTTTTTTTGTTACCACAATATGTTGTTGAATTCGAATTGGAACGGGCTTAAAAAACCACAAGTCGGACGAAAAAAATTTATAAATTACAAATGATATTTTGATGCGTACATAAGGATCGAAACTATGGTCTTGGAATCCTGGATCTTTCCTTCAAAGATCATCTGCTTAAGCTCATCAAGCTCATATGCCTCAACATTAACGAACTCATCCTCGTCAAGATGCTGAGGATGCCTGTCTTTCAGACCCCTGGCAAGGAAAACACCGATCTTCTCGTCGCAGAAAGCCACAGTCGTGTAAATGGTTGTAAGGTATTCGATGTTGTCGCATACAAATCCCGTTTCCTCTGCAAGCTCTCTTTCTGCGCAGACTTTGGGGTCTTCATCCTTTGAATTAAGCTTTCCTGCAGGAACTTCCAAAGTAAGCCTTTCAAGAGGATTTCTGTACTGGCGTACCATAAGGAGCTTTCCGTCCTCTCTTACAGCCACAACACATGCAGCTCCAACGTGATCTATAAGATCCCACTCTACGGTATTTCCGTTTGGAAGAAGCATTGTATCCTGATAAAAATCCACTACTCTTCCCTTGTGGATCAGCTTTCTGTCGATTCTTTTAAGTTCGTCCATTTCTGCCCTCCCCCGCCACGGTTTAACCGAGAAGTTTTTCTACTGCGGCAAGTTTAACGCAAAGAACCAGAAGATCCGTTGCTACCGCCAGATCTTCGGGGCTTGGGTATGAAGGTGCAATACGGATATTGGAATCTGAAGGATCTTTCTTATAAGGGAAGGTAGCTCCCGCACCGGTCAGAGTAACTCCTGCTTCTTTGCACTTTGCAACAACACTCTTTGCACATCCTTCCATAACATCGAGAGATATGAAATATCCTCCGTTGGGATTTGTCCATTCTGCAATGCCAAGTCCGTTAAGCTCGCTTGAAAGTACTCTCTCGCAGGCTTCGAACTTGGGACGGAGAAGTGCCGCGTGTTTTTTCATATGCTCTTTTAATCCGTCGATATTTCCAAAATACTTTACATGACGAAGCTGGTTTATCTTGTCATGACCGATGGTCTGGATGGTCATGGATCTTCTCATATCATCAAGATTAGCCTGTGATGAAGCAATGGCTGAGATTCCGGATCCGGCAAAACTTATCTTTGATGTTGAGCAGAACTCAAATACCATATCCGGATTACCTGCATTTTTACACTCGGAAATGATATCGGGAATACGGTCCTGTCTGCTTACTTCATCATAGAGATGATGTACTGCATATGCATTATCCCAGAATATCCTGAAATCCTTCGCTGCAGGCTTTAAATGGGCAAATCTTCTGACAATATCGCTTGAATAAGTATATCCCTGGGGATTTGAATATTTGGGAACACACCAGATCCCCTTGACGGATTCATCTTCAGAAACAAGCTTTTCAACGATATCCATGTCAGGTCCCTTGGGAGTCATGGGAACATTTACCATTTCGATCCCGAAATGCTCGCAGATTGCAAAATGTCTGTCATATCCCGGAACGGGACAGAGAAATTTAACCTTATCGAGTCTGCACCAGGGTGTATTTCCAAGAAGACCGTGGGTATATGCTCTGGAGACGGTATCATACATGATATTAAGGGATGCATTACCGCATACAATGACATTGGAAGTAAGAGTCTCCATGATGTCAGCCATGAGCTTCTTAGCCTCAGGGATTCCGTCCATGTCACCGTAGTTCCTGACATCTGCTCCGTCGGATGCGATTATTTCGCTCTTTGAATCAAGAACATCCAGAAAATCCATTTCCATATCAAGCTGGGCCGGAGACGGCTTTCCCCTTGCCATATTAAGGCTGAGGCCCTTTCCCTTTACATCAAGGTACTTTGCTTCAAGCTCTTCCTTCAACTTTTCAAGCTCTTCCTTTGATAACTCGGCATAAGGTGTTGCCATATCTACCTCCTAAAAACAGCTGCGCAAGCAGCATTCGTTTATGTCAGCCTCCGATCACTCCGTTGCATTTTTGGATAATCGTATACAATATACCCGAATTATTCTACACAAGTAATCATAATTTGTAAAGACAATAAAAAGACAGCCCCGAAGGACTGTCTTTTAATTCAGATCTTATTTTCAGAAACCGGAGGTAATTACTTAGCGTAATCAACCACTCTCTTCTCACGAATGACATTAACCTTGATCTGTCCGGGATATTTCATATCCTCTTCGATCTGTTTTGAAATGTCTCTTGCGAGAATCACCATGTCCGCATCCGAAATCTGATCGGGTACGACCATGACTCTGACTTCACGGCCTGCCTGAATAGCAAAAGATTTTTCAACACCTTTATAACTGTTGGAGATTTCTTCAAGCTGTTTTAAGCGGTTAGTGTAGATATCCAGCGTCTCTCTTCTTGCACCGGGACGGGCAGCACTGATGGCATCAGCAGCCTGTACGATACATGCAATAAGAGTCTGGGGCTCAACATCTCCGTGATGAGCTTCAACAGCATTGATGACAGTGGGGCTTTCCTTATACTTACGGCACAGATCTGTACCGAGCTGTACATGGGAGCCTTCCATCTCATGGTCGATAGCCTTACCGATATCATGCAGGAGACCTGCACGCTTGGCAGTCTTGACATCAAGTCCAAGCTCTGCGGCCATAAGGCCGGAAACCTGAGCGACTTCGATGGAATGTTTAAGAACATTCTGGCCAAAACTGGTACGATATCTCATACGACCCAGGAGTTTGACAAGTTCGGGATGAATTCCATGCACACCGACTTCAAGTACGGCTGCCTCGCCTTCCTCCTTGATGGTCTGATCCACTTCCTTACGGGCTTTCTGTATCATCTCCTCGATCTTGGCGGGATGAATACGTCCATCCACAATAAGCTTCTCAAGAGCGATCCTTGCGACTTCACGTCTTACGGGATCAAAAGCAGAGAGAACAACTGCATCGGGAGTATCATCTACGATAAGCTCAACACCTGTCATAGTCTCAAGGGTACGGATATTTCTTCCTTCCCTTCCTATGATCCTTCCCTTCATGTCCTCACTGGGAAGCTGTACTACAGAAATAGTACTCTCAGCGACGTGATCTGCAGCACATCTCTGAATAGCGGT
The DNA here is from genome assembly GCA_946631935.1 of uncultured Lachnospiraceae bacterium. GTDB lineage: Bacteria > Bacillota > Clostridia > Lachnospirales > Lachnospiraceae > AC2028. The sequence continues at coordinate 13,419 of CAMPAP010000098.1, forward strand.
GACAATGATGTCTTTTGCCCTCTTATCCGCTTCTTCCCTGGCCCTGTTCTCAGATTCCTTGATCATCAGGGCTTCTTCGTGTTTCAGGTCTTCTTCAACGATTCTTAATAAGTGTTCTTTTGCTTGTTCAGAGGTTAATCCGGAAATCTTTTCCAGTTCCTGCAGTCTCTCTTCATTAAGTTTGGCAATCTTGGCTTCTTTAGCCTTAAGATTCTCCTCCCTTGCTGCAAGAGACGTCTCACGCTTCTCGATGTTATCGAGTTTCTTATCGACTGACTCTTCCTTCTGCTGAATCCTGCGCTCCGATTTTGATACCTCAGATCTGCGTTCCTTAACCTCACGGTCAACTTCATTCTTTATGTTTAACGCTTCTTCCTGGGCTTTTATCGATGCTTCGCGCTTCTCAGATTCTGCCTTTTTAAGAGCTTCGTCGATGATCTCCCGGGCTTTCTTCTCGGCATTTCCAATAACACCGTCAGCCTTTGTCTTCATTCTTCCTGAAGTTACTGCTGAAGTGATAACGGCTGTGATGATCACAGCTGCCGCGATGATCCCGATACATACACCTATAGGCATTGCAGGAGCACCTCCTTATTAAATTGTCATAGTACAACAGACTTATATTAGATTTTTCTGACAATTATGTCAAGTGAAAAATTTCCCTGTAGATGTCTTCCTGCGAATATCCTCTTCTGATGAGAAAAGCGATTATCCTGTTTTTCTCCTTAATATCCATATCGGGTGAAAAATGTTTCTTTTCCAGAAGATCCCTTATTGCCTCACTGCTGTCAGGTACAAGATCAAGATCCGACATTTCTTCCCAGGCTTTTTCAAAATCATCAGAGGAAATGCCCTTGTGGGACAGATCGAGTCTTATACGCATCTTACCCCTGCCCTGGGACGAATGATATCTTATATAGTCACAGGCATATCTTACATCATCAATATATCCGTAGCTTCGAACATATTCTATGGCATTGTCAACGATCTCCTGCGGATATCCTCCGTCTGACAGTTTTGTCCTGAGTTCGTTTTCGGCAAAGTTTTTCTTCCGGAGCAGATTCATGGCCCTTTTTATACATCTGGCAGGAAGGACCCGGGTCATTATCTCATCTAACGACTCGTCGGAGAGGTCACTTCCTGCCTCAGTACCAAATTTGGCAAGTTCTGCTGTATAAAGCGGAAAGGACAGACCCGATTCAAGTTTTACAATGAACCTGCCCTTGCCGCATTTTGTGATACCTGTAACGATCATTGTTATTTGGCTGCCTTGGATGCCTTGGCAGGAGCTTCAGCCTTAACTTCATCGGAAGGAGCTGCTTTTTCGCTTTCCTCTGTTTCATCAAGACCATAGTGGGCACGTACTGCCTTCTCAATCTCGGCAAGTACTTCCGGATTATCCTCAAGATACTGCTTGGCATTTTCTCTGCCCTGTCCGATCTTATCCCCCTTGTAAGCAAACCATGCTCCGGACTTGACAATGATATCCGCCGCGGTTGCCACATCGAGGATATCGCCGATGGTGGAGATTCCCTTGCCGAACATGATATCGAACTCTGCTTCCTTAAAAGGAGGTGCAACCTTATTCTTAACTACCTTGACTCTGGTCCTGTTACCTATGACCTCACCGGCCTGCTTGATGGATTCGATACGCCTTACATCCAAACGTACTGATGAGTAGAATTTAAGCGCGCGTCCTCCGGTTGTGGTCTCGGGATTACCGAACATAACACCGAGCTTTTCACGGAGCTGGTTAATGAAGATCACCACACAGTTTGATTTGCTGATGACTGCAGTAAGCTTACGGAGCGCCTGGCTCATGAGCCTTGCCTGAAGACCCATGTGTGAATCTCCCATATCGCCCTCTATCTCTGCCTTGGGAACAAGTGCAGCAACCGAGTCAACTACTACTATGTCAATGGCACCTGAACGTACCATAGTCTCCGCTATCTCTAAGGCCTGCTCTCCGCTGTCCGGCTGTGATATATAAAGATTATCTATATCAACGCCTATATTCTTGGCATATACGGGATCAAGGGCATGCTCTGCATCTATGAATCCTGCGATACCACCGCGCTTCTGAACTTCAGCTATCATGTGAAGTGTTACGGTAGTCTTACCGCTGGACTCAGGTCCGTAGATCTCAACTATCCTTCCCTTAGGGATACCGCCCTGTCCGAGTGCAAGGTCAAGGCTGATGGATCCGGTGGGGATGGTCTCGACTTTCATCTGGGCTCCGGGATCTCCAAGTCTCATGACAGCCCCTTTGCCATACTGCTTTTCAATCTGTCCGAGTGCTGCTTCAAGTGCCTTCTTTTTCTCTGAGTTAACGTTATTGTTTTCCATAAATTTCCTTTCTGCGCCATAGAAACGCACCAGAACGAATGTTCGTAAATAAATATAGAACATTTGTTCACTTTTGTCAACAGTTTAAGCAAAACAAATTATAAAACCGCTTTACCAAATCCTGATGACTTTATTATAGGGGGTAGCATGTCCAAAATTTCGGACTGTAAAAGAAGGCGGCGGAGACCATGGTATTGCTGCCGGTCAGCACGAAACCGCGTCCGGAACGTATAAACGTCCTGTTTTATATTTATATAAATGGCATTACACCACAGAAGATATGATTTTGATCAATTTCGCAAAAAATATGTACTGATGCCCGGAAGGATCAGCCGAAATTAACCTTGCTTATATATTCAAGTATGCACTCTCTTGCAAGTATAAGTGCATTTGTCACGGAAAGTGAGCGTATCTTGTTCCTGTTACCGGAGAATTTAAACTCCTTTACCTTTATCTTTCCTTTTACGTTACAGGCAATATACACAAGACCTACGGGCTTTTCCTCGGTACCGCCTGTGGGACCCGCTATTCCCGTCACGGATAAGCAGACATCTGACTTTGTGAGAGCCGCTCCGCCTTTTGCCATCTCCGTGGCAACCTGTTTGGAAACTGCACCGTACTTATCAAGAGTACCTTTTTTTACGCCTACAAGTCTTCTCTTGGACTTATTTGAATAAGTCGTCAGTCCGCACTTAAACACATCGGATGCCCCGCTCTCAGAGACGATACGGCCGCTGAGCAGACCTCCGGTACAGGACTCCACCGTTGAGACGGTCATCTTGTTTGCAAGAAGCAGATCAATGACGGATCTTTCAAGAGTAACATCTTCTTCCGTTGTATAGATATTGTCGGCAAAACGCTCCTTAAGCTCTTTAACGACAGGCTTTACCAGCTTTTTTGCCTCTTTTTCATCGGATGCTGATGCCGTGACTCTTACATGGACTTCGCCGGTCTTTGCATACGTTGCGATGGTGGGATTGGTCTGGGCGTCGATCATATCCTTGATCTGAGTCTCCACCAGGCTTTCGCCGACGCCCACGATCTTAACGGTCTTGGAGATCAAAACCCTGTCACAAAGTCCGTTCAGATAGGGAATGATGCTGTTTTCAAACATGGGCTCAAGCTCTCCGGGAGGGCCGGGGAGCAGGATGTACTTACAGTTTTTGGTATCTACGATGATACCGGGGGCGGTGCCGTTAGGGTTTTCAACGGCAGAAGAACCCTTGGGAACAAGGGCCTGCTTCCAGTTATTCTCGGTGGGCTTTATGCCTCTTTTTTCAAAATATGCGGCAATGGCTTTTCTGCTTGCCTTATCTTCAACAAGAGGAAGCCCGCAGAATTCGGCAACTGCCTCCTTGGTCATATCATCTTCAGTGGGGCCGAGTCCGCCGGAAAGTATTATGATATCGCATCTTGAAGAGCTTTCGGAAAGCTGCTCTTTCAGGCGCTTCATATTGTCCCCGACAACGCACTGGCGAAAACAGTCAATTCCTATGGCAGACAGCCGCTCGGAAATAAAAGCGGCATTTGTATTGACTATATTCCCGAGTAAAAGCTCCGTTCCGACGCAGATGATCTCAGCATTCATTTAAGCACACCCCTGTTTTTATACAGATAATCGATAAGTGATATTACGGTAAGTATAAGAGCAATATACATGATCACATCAACAACAATAACCGGCATTCCCAGAAGGACCAGTATGGGTTCTACTATCATGAGGATGATCATAATCATCTGGAAAGTGGTCTTAAACTTGCCCCAGTAGCTGGCTGCAATGACTGTTCCGCGTTCTGCGGCTATCAGTCTGAAACCGCTTATGATGAATTCTCTTGCAATGATGATTATGACGATCCAGGCAGGGATCCTTTTCATCTCGATAAGTGCGATCATTGCAGTACATACAAGCAGTTTATCCGCAAGAGGATCCATGAATTTTCCGAAGGTCGTCACAAGTCCGTATCTTCTTGCTATCATCCCGTCAAGAAGATCTGTGAGGGAAGCGACTATAAAAATAAGATCAGCCACCACATCCGGGTAAAGAAGATTCGGTCCGAACAGCCCTTTCTGTCCGCCGATGAGAAGTATTGTAAAAGGAATTATAAGAATGACCCTGATGATCGTAAGAACATTGGGAACATTCAGGATGGAATTATTTTTGCTGTCCATATTTTTATCTTCACTCATTTATCATTTCTCCGAACAGGTCATATCCCCTGCTCTCCTTAACACGGGCCATTACCATGTCACCCGTCATAAGCTCTTTTCCGGATTCAAGGAAAATAAGCCCGTCAACGTCGGGAGCGTCCCTGTATGTACGTCCCACATACACTCCCTCATCCGGCAAAAAACCTTCGATTATGACTTCAAGCTTTTCGCCTATGTGGGAATCGTTAAGATCAAATATCACGGCCTGCTGAAGTTCCATCAGTTCATCACGTCTGAAAGCGGCAGTTTCCCTGGGAACCTGATCTTCAAAATCAGCAGAAGGAGTTTCCTCTTCACGTGAATAAGTAAATACTCCGAGCCTTTCGAATTCGTATTCATTTACGAATCTGTAAAGCTCTTCGTAATCTTCCTGCGTCTCTCCGGGAAAACCTGTTATAAGCGATGTTCTGAGGGCAATGCCCGGGACCTTTTCCCTTAGTTTTTTTATAAGTGCTTCGATGGAGGCCCTGGTGGTCCTTCTTCCCATTTTGGCAAGGACTCTGTCACTGCAGTGCTGGATGGGAATATCAAGATATTTGCATACCTTTTCTTCAGAGGCCATCATTTCGATAAACTCATCATCGATCTCTTCCGGATAAGCATAGAGGATCCTGATCCATCTGATGCCTTCTATGTCACACAGCTTTCCCACAAGTTCGGGAAGAGTCTTTTTCCCGTACAGATCCTTTCCGTAAACCGTGGTCTCCTGAGCTACAAGTATCAGTTCCTTGACTCCATTTTTTGCAAGCTGGGCAGCTTCATCAAGAAGTTCATCCATGGGGATGCTCCTGTAGGGACCTCTGAGACTGGGAATGATACAGTATGTGCACCTTTTATCGCACCCTTCAGCGATCTTAAGGTAAGCGTAATGTCCGCCTGTGGTAAGACTTCTTAAGGGATTTGAATAAGGCTTTATATCAAGAGGATCGTATACGGACACGGCGCCTGTATCGGAAGCCTCATTTTCCAAAGCTTTATCAATGATACTGCCAAGCTTTCCAATGGACATGGTTCCCAGAATGATATCAACTTCCGGGAATTCCGATGAGATCTCATCCTTATATCTTTGGGCAAGACATCCGCATACGACAAGAAGCTTAAGATGACCTTCCCTTTTTATGGCAGAGAGTCTTTCGATCTCTGCAATACTTTCTTCTTTCGCATCTCCTATAAAACAGCATGTGTTCAGGATGATGATATCCGCATCAGCTTCATCATCCGTAAATTCGTGACCGCGCGAAAAAAGGATCCCGAGCATTTTTTCGGAATCAACAAGATTCTTATCGCATCCTAATGAGATCAAAAATATCTTCAAGATATGATCATCCGTCTGTCAGTTACTGGTTATCGGAAACAGAAGGAAGAATATGGACCTGTCCTTCGTAAAGCTCTTCAACCGCAACAGAAAGAGGCTTGTCATCGGGATTTCCCGCAAGACGGTCGTCACCGGATACGATCTGGCGTGCACGCTTTGCCGAAGCCATAACGATGGAATAACGGCTCTGGACGATCTCCTCGCCTTCGGGAGCATCCGAGTTAACGGCATCCATCATGTCTACATAAGAGGGATGTAACATCATAATAAAAATCCTTTCCGCCGAAAAACGGCCAACTGCCATATGGCAGGTTATTTGTGATATTTTTTAAGATCTTCTTTGAGACTTTCCGTAAAAGCTTTTACCCTGACGGGCTCTCTTTTAGCACTTTCAATGGTCTCTAAGACATCTTCAACACATCTGTCAAGATCGTCATTTACGATCACAAAGTCATATTCATCAATACCTGCAGCTTCCTCATAGGCTCTCGAAAGTCTGCCTGCAATGACATCATCTGTCTCAGTGCCTCTGTCCTTAAGTCTTCTTTCAAGCTCCTCAGCCGTCGGAGGAGTGATAAAAAGAAGAACGCTTTCCGGATATATCTTTTTTATGTTCATGGCACCCTGGATCTCTATCTCAAGGATGACATTTTTGCCTTCATTAATCTTCTGTTCAACATATGCCCTGGGAGTTCCGTAATAGTTACCGACAAACTCGGCATACTCCACAAATCCGTTCTCTTTGATGGTCTGTTCGAACTTTTCCCGGGTAACGAAAAAATAATCCTTTCCTTCAACCTCACCGGGTCTCGGATTTCTGGTAGTCATGGAAACAGAAAGGCAGTAGTCGCTGCTTTTTTCAAGAATCTTTTTGACCACGGTACCCTTGCCCGCACCGGAAAAACCGGATATCACGACTAAAATTCCTTTTTCCATAATCTGTTCTCCCGTTTATTTAATGACCTTTACGCAAATGCATCACTCGATGTTCTGTATCTGCTCCCTGATCTTTTCAATCTCCGTCTTTAACTCGATACCCTTATTTGATATCTCAAGATCCGTGGTCTTCGAAAGAGTTGTATTGGCTTCCCTGTTCATTTCCTGGGCAATGAAATCAAGCTTTCTTCCAACATCCGAATCCTTGGAAAGTTCGCTCTTCATGGACATGATATGGGAGGAAAGTCTTACGATCTCCTCATCCACGCAGATCTTGTCTGCAAAAACCGTTACCTCAGTAAGGAGCCTTCCCTCATCCGGAGTATTGTCTCCTAAGATCTCTTTGACCCTTGCATATATCTTCTCCCTGTATTCATCAACGATCTTCGGAGAACGTTCTTTTATGAATTCCACTATATCAAGAAGATTGTCAAGCTTGGCATTAAGATCTTTGACAAGATTCTCTCCCTCTGCTTTTCTGGTCTCCACAATCTTCAGGCACGCCTGATCAACAGCTTCCTTAAGACCTGCCCAGAGTTCATCCTCATCATCTTCTTCGCCGATAACTTCGAAAACATCGGGGAAGCCTGCAAGTCTTGTAGCCCTGAGGTCATTTTCCAATGAAAAATCTTCAGATATCTCTTTGATGAAAGAAACATATTTTGATGCAAGTTCCTTATTGTACTTAAGATCGGCTCCGGACTCGGACAGATTCTCGAAGGATATATAAACATCCACCTTTCCTCTTTTGAGGTAGTTCTTGATCTCGGCCCTTACATTTCCTTCCAAAGATGCAAGTACTCTGGGCATCTTAACGGAAAGATCAAGATATCTGTGATTTACCGACTTAAGTTCAACAGTGTATTTCCTGTCATTTTTAGTGACTTCGGCTCTTCCGAAGCCTGTCATTGATCTGACCATATCATTCTCCGAAAATGTTTTTAAAAGCAGATATGTGCTTATATAAGATACCACAATCGGCGGGCAAACGCAAAAAAGGTTAAGTATCCTTTACTTCTTTCAGACCGCTTATATCAGGCGCAATGGTCATGGAATAATTCGTATAATAGACAACAAATCCCGGCTTCGCTCCGGAAGGCTTTTTTACCTCTTTTTTGAGGACATAGTCTATATCAACCTTACTCTGCTCCCTGCCTGCGGAATAATATGCCGCAAGAGAAGCCGCTTCTTCAAATGCCCTGTCCGGAAGTTCCTCTCCCGCTTCCTTTACTTTAAGCACCACATGGGATCCGGGGATCTTCTTTGCATGGAACCACCAGTCAGCCCCCACAGCCATTTTAAAAGTAAGCCTGTCATTCTGAAGATTGTTTTTCCCCACATATATATCATATCCGTCGGATGAGATATAGTGAAGGGGTTCGCCTTTAAGACTGACCTTCTTTCCCTTGGGGGCGTATTCCCTGATATATCCTTCATCGGCAAGTTCACGTCTGATCCAGGACAGATCCTCCTCGTTTTCTGCAAGCAGGATACTTGTAAGTACAGAGTCTAAGTGCCTTATCCTTGCCTTAACATTTTCAGTCTGAACCTGCAGGGCTTCCGCAGTACGTTTAAGCTTTGTATATCTGTCAAAATACTTTACGGCATTTTCAGATGCCGAAAGCTCCTTATCAATGGGAATGGTCTCTTTTTCATTCGTATAATAATTGTCACAGACTAATTTATCTTCCCCGCCTTTAAGCATATATCCGTATGCGTTCAGAAGCTCTCCCCAAATGCGGTATTTATCACGGCCTTCAGTTTTTTTAAGAAGCCTCAGCTGCTCATCAAGAGTATGCGAATCCCTTTCAATGATATTTTTGACGACCTTCTTAAGGTCCTGGGACTTCTGGTTCATCCTGACGCTTTGCTGCTTTTCGCAGTAATATTTTTCAAGGACTTCGGACATGGATGAAAAAGACCTGACTTCGTCATCTTCTCCTGCATACAGGGTAAGATCAAATGCCGCATATTCCTGTGGCTTTGAATGAGAATATGCAATACAGGGAGAAAAAGAACCTGAAGCGATCATATCCTTAAATTCGCACAGCTTTTTCGAAACCTTTAAAAGCGTATCCTCCGTAAGCGACTGAACCGGAGCATCCGCATCGGCTCCTGCCCTGAAAGCGGCTTCACTTGCGGCAAGAGGAGAAAAACCGGTAAATGAAGAATATATGCCCTTGAATAAAGGCCCCGGATATTTTACGAGGATATCCTTTATCTCATCTTCCGAAAGGGTAGTGATATCCGATTTTTCCATGGTGTTTGGAATAAAATATTCTCTTCCGGGAAGAACCTCCCTGACGGAGCTTACGGCAAAAGAGACATGCTTTATGGAATCTATTATCCTTTCAGTCCCGTTATCATCCTCAGTCAGGATGATATTTGAATGCTTGCCCATGATTTCCGTAACAAGACTTATCCTCTTTACATCTCCCATTTCATCCAGGTGTTCCGCATCTATCCTTATGACCCTTTCAAGTCCCTGTCCGTGCACGCTTATTATGCGTCCGCCCTGCAGACGCTTTCTTAAAACCATGCAGAAATTTGGAGCGTTAAGAGGAGATTTTTTTGAACTTTCGGTAATGTAAACAAGAGGAAGTGATGCATCCGCACTGAGCATCACCTTAAGATTGCCTTCCGGTGTATTGACCGTAATGAAAAGCTCATCGTTTTCAGGCTGTGAGATCTTGGAGATCCTGCCGCCGGAAAGCCTTCTGTTAAGTTCACAGCAAAGCGCTGCAGTGGTTATTCCATCAAATGCCATGGGAAAAAATAAATCCTTTTAAATGAGATGAATCGTTTTAAATATCTTAACAATGAGACCTCCTGCGGGAAGCCTTCTAAGCTCCCTTTCCGTGATCCCCTTAAACAGTACAAGAAGGACAAAATACAAAGGAACGGCCACGGCAAGTGCCGGAAGGACCGCTATCCTTTCGTTTGGCACGGCAAGGAGCATCAGTGCATACACGCCGTAAGAAACAAGGCTCATTAAAACCGAGCATACAAAAGGAATGATAAAAGTCTTTTTTATCTCCTGCACATAACCTATGGCACGCCTTACAGCCATCTGGTTCAAAACGGCCATAACCCCCGCATAGAAAGTATATGAGATCGCAACCGCAAAAACATCAAGCCCCGTGAATCTCAAAAGCACAAGGAGCAGCGCAGTCTGAAGCACAAGAGCTATCAGTGCGTTAATGATGGGAGTGTTGAGTTTTCCTATGGACTGAAGGATCGACGAATTTAAAGTGGAAAGTGCTATCAGTACAACACTTACGCAAAGAGCCATCAGGCAGTGGGATCCAAGGGCAATATTCGGTCTGGTATTTGGGAAAAGAAGGAGCATTACGGGAGAAGCAAAGGTGAAGATCCCCACAGCGCAGGGTATGGATATCACCATGGTACTCTTTACTCCAAGCCCTATCCTTCTTGATGCAGACTCCGTATCCTTAGAAGCCATGAATCCGGCGATCTGCGGTATCATTGTAGCCGCCATTGCAGAAGAAAAAGCGATGGGGATATTTGAAATAACCTGAGCCTTGCCGGAAAAGATCCCCCAGTGGGAAGTTGCAACAACCTGGGGAACATTCCTCCACACAGGATACAAAGTAACAAAGATCTTGTTGTTAATGGGGGCAAATATATTATAGACGGCCGTGGAAAGAATAAAAGGAGTAACAACTCCCGTGATGGATCTGAAGATATCAATGTATCCCACTATATCCGCACTGAAATCATTTTCAGCTCTTTCAATAAGTTCCTTCCTGTTGACAAAATAAACAAACGCCATAAAGACAAGGGCCGCAACAACGCCAAGTCCGGTGCCTAATGCGCTTCCCTGGGCTCCTCTAACAGCCCTTAAAACCTGCGATGCTTCATCTGCAGGTTCTTCAAGGCTTCCCATGGATAATTTGATAAAAAGAGCGGCAGCTCCCACACTGACAACCGCATTTACTATCTGCTCAATAACCTGGGAAACAGAGGTCTGGGACATGGACCTGTGTGCCTGAAAATATCCCCTTATGACCCCGAGGATCCCATATATGAAAACAGTGGGTGCAAATACCTTAAGAACAGGGACCGCCGCCTCTTCAACAAAAAGAGGTGCGCCAAAATACAAAACAAGGGAAGAAGCGCTTCCTACAATGATGACATACCCCATAGAACCCAGGAAAAGCCTGTGAGCATTCCTGTATTCCTTAAGAGCAAGCTTGCCCGCTATGATCTTGGATATAGCAGATGGGATTGAGTATGAGGATATCAGAAGTATGATGGTGTAAAAAGCGTAGGCGGACTGATAATAACCAAGCCCAAGATCACCTATGATTTCGGACAGAGGGCTTCTGTACAAGAGCCCGATTATCCTGCTGACAATACCCGCAACAGCCAGAAAAGACGCCTGTTTTACGAGATTATCATTTTTTTCGCTGTCCAAAAAAGAATTCCGCTTCACAACAATCCTGATAAAAAAAAACAGATAAAAAAGAAAAGTTTACTAAAAAATAGGGCGAGGTCATGACCTCGCCCCCTAAAGATAAATCTTAATTACTTCTTAGCGCCGTTTACAAGATCCTTAAGAGCCTTGCCTGCCTTGAACTTAGGAACGGTAGCTGCGGGAATCTTAATAGCTTCGCCGGTCTGAGGGTTCTTACCCTTACGAGCTGCTCTCTTGGAAGTCTCGAAGGTTCCGAAGCCAACAAGCTGAACCTTTCCCTTCTTCTTGAGCTCCTTGGAAACTGCATTGGTGAATGCTCTGAGAGCCTTGTCAGCGTCAACCTTGGTAAGGCCTGCTTCCTTTGCGATTGCATCAACTAATTCTGTTCTGTTCATGAAAAATTTCCTCCTGATAATTTTTGTTGTATTTCATTAATACAACACAGATATAATAACTCAAAGCAGGGCTTTTATCAAGTGTTTAAGCACATTTCTGTATGTTTTTTTTGACAACCTACAGGTATTTACTGCCTTTCTTTATTCATGGCTATGAAAGAATCCCTGTCTATGGCCGGACTGTAGAGATATCCCTGGTACAAAAGGCATCCTATCTCCTCAAGGGCATCCCTTTCGGCCTCAGTTTCGACATACTCCGCAAGCACCATAAAATCAAGGGATTTTGAAAGATAAACGATTGAGCTTATGATCTCCTTTGTCCTTTCATTGCTTAACATGGATTTAACAAGATTTCCGTCAAGCTTTACTATATCGAACCTGTTATGCTGCAGATACTGGAGGGATGTATGACCCATGCTGAAATCATCAAGAGCAAAGGTATAACCGAAGGACCTGATCTTTTTCATAAGCTGTGCAGTTTCTTCGGTAAGTGCAAGCTCCGTCTCTTCCGTGATCTCAAGACATATATTTCCGGTTCTGAGTCTGTACCTGTCCGCAATAGTCCTTACAAAGGAAACAAATCTTTCATCATAAAGAGTAGTGACAGTGACATTAACACTGAGCTTAAACTTCTCACCGTAGCAGCTTCTCAGACTCTCTGAGTCGCCAACCGCTTTTTCAATGATGTAGGTCTCAAGGTCATATAAGATACCGCTCTCCTTTGCAAGCTTAATGACTAAAGGAGGATAGACCACTCCGCTTCTTGAATGCACCCATCTCAAAAGTGCCTCCGCACCCACGCACTTTCCTTCGTTGTTAAACTGCGGCTGATACTTGATAAGAAGCGGGTTTTCCGAAGCACCCTGATCCTTGTCCGGAGAAGATGACGAAAGAGATTCTCCAAGATCCACGGCCAGATGCTTTGCAACGCGTCCTTCATTTCCTTCACAGGATGTAAGGACAATATCCTCAACCAGTTCTTCACTTCTTTTCAGCATGGCAACCAGCGAATCAAGCGCAACCGTGAATTCATCCAGAGCCCTGTTCTCATAGATAACGACAAAGGGCGCGTAGCAGGCGGCTGACAAAAGGATATTGGCCAGCTGTACCACGATCCCGTTTACGGAGCCTGTTGCAAAATATCCGCTCATAAGAGGCGGGGTTGTCCATACAACCTCTCTTGTAACAGGAGGTATGAATCCGATAAGTGTCATGAGATATGCATTCGTGTAACATACAAAGGGTGCAAGGATAAAAGGCAGCGCCATCAGAGGGTTATAGATGATGGGAAATCCAAACACCGCCATCTCCCCGATATTGAACAAGCCGGGAATCATGGCCATACGGGTGAGTTTTTTTGTGGAAGTACGTTTTCCGAGCATGAACATTGCAGCCAAAAGACCAATGACACATCCTGTTCCGCCCATATTTACAAATGTGTCGATAAAGCTCTTTGAAACTATCTGACCCGGTATGATCTCAGTGAACATATCTTCCGCAACCTGGTTTAAAACGTTATTTCCATGTATTCCGAACCACCACATAATACTTGTCAGCATTGTGAAAAGCAGACCGCTTGAGTAGGATCTGTGCATACGCACAAAGACAGCATCCACTGCCTTCATGAAAAGATGCTGAAGACTCTGAACTCCGAACGCTACCGTTATAAGGTAATTGGCTGCCGCAAAACAGAGTGTGACGCATACAAACGGAAGCATGACGCGAAGCGCCGCGTTAAACTCCGTGTCGGCCCCGTCCACAAAAACAGTCTTGGGAGTTTTTAACATGGATGCGAACTTTCTGAAAAGTGCGGATCCGATTATGCCTGCAAGCATGGCACTGAAAACACCCTGTCCGCTGAAAAGAGAAAAATCAGGCTCTCCGCCAAATATTCCGACGATCATGAAAAAGCCGCACAGACATCCAAGCATGCTTCCAAACCTGAAAACAAGCTTATCTGCCTCTCCCGTATGATTCATATAACAGTGGTTCGTGGCAATGGTTATATACACTGCAAGCATTCCCACAGTCGAATTCTGAACGGCTATTATAATGCTTCTGAAGGTTCCGCCGAGAAAAGTATCAAGAAAATCCTGGTATGCCCGGACCGGAAAACCGTTAAGAAGCACCGTGATGCTTCCTATGAACAGAACCGGGATCGTCATTGCAAGGGACGATTTTATGGTACCTGTTATCAGTGATATTTTTTTTGAAAAATCCTTCATGTTAACCTCTGACTAAAAATTTATTTTTTTACGTGTCTTTTAATTGCTCCCGGCCTGTGAAATAATGCCGTCCCAGTCAAGTTCGGTAAGAAGACTTTCTATCTTTGAAATATTGATCTTATCTTTTTCCGGTAAAGAATAACCTTTAAGTTCCTTCAGTATATCTTCCATCATTCCGTAATCCATGCTGCCTGCGATCTCTGTAATGGTCTGATACGCTTCCTTAAGTGCACTGTCGGATATGGAAGGAAGATCTTTTTCATTTTTATCAAAACGGGAAAGCTTGGAATCAAGTTTTCTGTACATATCAAGGAGTTTTGCATTATTTTCGTCAATAAATGACATATCTTTGTTTCTTCCGGCTTCTTCAAGCTTTAAGGCAAGAGCATTTATCTCAGATGCACCTATGATACGGGCAGAACTTTTGAGTGCATGTACCTTGATCGTATAATTTTCAATGTCACCATTCCTGTAGAGTTCTTCTATCTCGTCAGCTTTCGAAGCAGCTGTCTGATGAAAAACTGAAAGGACCGACATATATCCTTCATCCGACCCGCAGTTTGCAAGTCCGGCAACGGGGTCTATCTCCGGAATATCGCCAAGGCTTTCCATCAGATTTCCGGCATCAATGGTTTTTTCCTTCGCACCATCAAAAGATCCGGATGTAATTCCTTTTTCCTTAACGGCGCTTTCGGAAAGTTCTTTTATCTTTTCTTTCGGGAGATTCTCCTTAAGGAGTCTTTCAAGCTTTTTGCCGTCTACAGGTTTGGACAGATATGCATCAAATCCGGCTTCAAGATACATCTCCCTTGCACCCGATATTGCATTTGCCGTAAGGGCAACCGCGGTGACATCTTTGCACATCCCGGACTCACGTATGGATTTAAGAGTTTCTATTCCGTCCATATCCGGCATCATATGGTCTATGAAAAGAACGTCATATCTGTTCTTTGAAGAAAGAGCCACGGCATCTTTTCCGCATGATGCGGTATCGATCTTAATCAGAGTCTTCTTTAACAGGCTTTTTATCACCGTCAGGTTGACTTCAGTATCATCAACAACAAGTATCTTTGCATCCGGTGCATGGAAAAGTTCATGATACTCATAGCCTTCTGCGATATCATCAAATCTTGCCGAATAGTCGCCTATCTCATCCCACTTTTCCACTTCCTGCAATACTTCAAAAGAAAAAACGGATCCTTTTCCATACTCACTTTGAACCTTAAGACTTGTTCCCATCAGATCAAGAAGCTGTCTGGTGATGCTCATGCCAAGACCGGTTCCTTCGATGGAGCGGTTTCTTTTTTCCTCAATTCGTTTATACGGAGAAAACAGATTCTCCATATCCTCTTCCTTCATTCCGATACCGGTGTCCTCAACAGTCACCTTCAGAAGAATATGAGAGTCATCTTTTTTTGATGATGCAAGAGACAGAGTCACCTCTCCTTTTTCTGTATACTTGACTGCATTGGTCAGAATGTTCATGGCACACTGTCTGATTCGGATCTCATCTCCGATAAGAAGATGCGGGATATGCTCATCGACATTTACCGTTAATTTAAGCCCCTTCTTGTCTGCTCTGGCACGGGTCATATTGACCAGATCATTGATGAGGGAAGTAAGATCATACTGAACGGGAATGATCTCCATTTTGCCCTCTTCCACCTTGGAAAGATCGAGAATGTCATTTATGAGGGACAAAAGAGTACGCCCCGCAGACATGATATCGGAAGCATACAATCGGACCTGTTTTTCACCTGACTCCCGAAGGATCATTTCATCCATTCCAAGAATTGCATTGATGGGAGTTCTGATCTCATGGGACATGCTTGCCAGGAATTTACTCTTGGCTTCATTGGCACTGTCTGCAATATCTCTCTGGATCTGAAGTTCTTCCATATAACGAAAATGCTCCGTGTCATCAACCAAAGCATAGAGCTTTCCGTAGCTCTCATCCTTGAAGACTAGCTCATTTTCCTCCGGAGTGTATATACGGTCCCCGACCTTAAGGGTCTCTCCGTTTTTCACCGCATCCTGTATGAAGGATATGATATCGTAAGGAGTATGTACGATCTCTGCGCCTTTAGTTAACTGCTTAGCCCTGAAAAAAAAATCAAACTCGGGATAGATTTTAGCCGCAGATTCGTTGTAATACTGGATCCTGCCGTTATTATCCACGGCGATGATACCTTCGGATATTCTTTCTATGGCAAAATCACGTGCGATCTCCTTTGTTCCCAAAAGCGAAAATCCAAGGATTCCGATCAGCATGAAAACAGTGCCAAGAAGCGTGCCGGGCATTGTCAGGTCGTAATACTCCGATATACGCAAAAGCCCCGTGGTCTGAAGAGCAAAGGCAAAGGCCTGCACACCATAGGAGATGATCAGCATGACAAGTCTTCTGCGTGAAGACCTGCTTCTGTCCCGGCGGAATTCCCTGACGATCCAATATATGGCAAAAAATATCAGAACCGCATTTATACCCATCAAAAGGTCGTGGATAACGCCGTTGGAATGCCTGAGGGAAGGATATACCGGATCATTTACAAATGTATAATCCTTATAGTAAAGATTGCTCTTTCCGATGTTAAGTATCGAAAGATAGATCCCAAGGTGCACAGTGACAAGTGTTGCAATGCACCACCTGGGGATTTTGATGCCGCACAGCTTGGCGGAAAAAAGAAAGAACGCAAAAACGATCCATACTCTTCCCACGTATGAAAGCTTGAGAGCCGAAATGTAGGCTTCTTCAGTGGTTGCCTTCATTTCAAGAAGATAACCCATATTGCTTACGAACGATGCGATACAGGCAATAAACAGATATGAATGGATGGTATTTTTCCACTTAAAGAAAACCACCAGTATCTCCACGAACAAAACCGCAATGGTTATATACTGGAGGGTAAGAAGCACTTCATGGGCGTTCATATGATCATCTCCTGTCAGCAGTCAATCAAAAAATAATATGCAACCACACAATCATACGTATACGAAAAATCCTAAAGTCCTGCGGATTTAAGATTTCTGTGGATATTGCACGCGAGGGAACCAAAAAGAAGAACGGAATAGATCAGCATTACGGCAAAACACAGCTCAGAGTGTTTCTGCTCCCTTAAGACTCTGTTTGTTCTCATACATCTCCTTGTCCGCACGGTCAAATATTTCAGATACACGGACATCCGAATCAGGCAAATAATCTGACATTCCGGAAGCCAGAACAGGGCCTGACCCTGAAGCCTGATTTTCACGTACCGTTTTACGCAGCTTATTCATAAGCTCTACTCTGTTAAGATAATCACTGCCTCTGAGGAAAACTGCAAATTCATCCCCGCCCACCCTGAATACGGGACTGTGAACAAAGATATCACAAAGGAGCATGGCTGATTTCTTAATATATTCGTCTCCGGCCACATGGCCTTCGGTATCATTTATGGATTTAAGATTATTTGCATCGCATACAACAAGGGCAAAAGGGAGATAATCCATGCCGTTGTCAATGTTAGACTGCACGGACTTTTCCAGTTCATTGTATGCTGTCTTGTTCTTGACACCGGTCAAGTCGTCCCTTCTTGCAAGTTCCTTCTCGGTGTTCAAAGCTTTCAGGTGCTGTTTTTCACGCCTTATCTCTGCATCTATATTTTCAATACCAATAATAAAATGTCTGCCGTCTCCTGTCTTTCGAGCCGTCATCCTGACATAAAAGATCTTATTGTCAGGGGCTATACGATAATCGATACTGATCCTTTTGCAGTCCTTAAGAGCCGAGATCATATGATCCCTGTCTATAAAATCAAGCACAAGGTCAAGATCATTTTTATGGACAATATCAGGAATATTTTTTAAAGATTCGGCATAAAAGTCATCTCCGGCCCTTTGGATATCTTTCTCACCGTATATATTACGCAACTCGTAACTGATAAAACTGGAATCTTCCACATCAACATAATATATGACATCATAGTTGTCAGCCAGTCCTCTTGCTATATTGTCATATACTTCCTTTTCCTCATGTTCTCCTGCTTCTACAAAAGAATGCATCATGCAGATACCGATGATAAGGCCCGCCGCATATGAGGGGTATTTCGGATCCAATATCTGGATTATCACGAAAACCCCCATAGAGGCACACGTAAAACCTATGGCAGCATAACGGATCTTCTCAGATTTTGCAGCTTTTGCGGCAACATTCAGCGCATAAACTGAAGTGAGCGCGTAAAGCAATATCTGCAGGGCAAACGCGATATGCCTGCCATTCCCGGGTATGTACTCATGGGCTTCATTAAAAGAGAAAAGGAAAGGATAAAAATGATTGACCATCAGGTAGATCAGGGCAAGAATAAACAACGCCCATACCACATACAACAGTATTTTGGCACGACGTATCACCTTAACCATATAAGTAACGATGCAGCCGACCCAGGTCAGGGTGGTAATAAACATAAAGGCAAAATAGAGAACCGTATCAGAGTACAAAAAAGGAAAAAGTTCCTGAACTTGATGATTCTCATACAGGATTCCCCACGCAAAATCCGCAACAAAATACAGATTTGCCGCCATCAGAAAATAACCGTAACGGACCATGCCCGCCTGTCCGGATTTCATCAAAGCGGATCTGTTCTTAATGATCTTAAAAAAACCGCGATTTATTATGAGATTGATTATTAAGGCAATTAAACTTATGTTAGAGTAATTCATGCATTTATCTTGTCGTACTCAATAATAGCATAAAACCGTTTTATCCGATCATTTTTCCGATGACTTCATTTATAACCTTGCCGTCTGCTTTGCCTTTAAGCTCGCCCATTACGGCTTTCATTATCTGTCCCTTGTTTCCGGTTGCAATGACATCTGCAAATTTATCCTTAAGGATCGCCTCCACCTCTTCGGAAGAAAGCATCTTTGGTGCATACTCTTCAAAGATCTTAAGCCTTGCTTCGTATTCTTCCTTCAGCTCTTTTCTTGATTCAGGGCAGGTATCTATCTGTTCCCTGACACTTTTTATCTCTTTAAGGATCGCCTGGTCGGTCATATCATCCGGGATATCCTCGCGGCATCCCGCATCTATGGCAAGCTTTTTTGCAGCAGAAACAAGAGTCGAAATGGCATCCTTTCTGACCTTGTCATGGTCCTTCATTGCCTGCATCATGTCCTTTTGTAATGTTGTAAACTGCATTTTATTATCCTCCGTTTTACACACTTCTTAATCAAAAAGCGTTTTTATAATACACTGTCTTTTTAAGACATTTATTTAAGACGCCCCTCTTTGCAGGAATATCAAAGAGGGGACGTAAACCTTCATATCAGCTTTTGACAGGCTTCCAAAATACAGCCCGGATGCTCAGGCCCTGGTGGGAGCGCCCATCTGCTTCAACTCTTTTTTACGCTTGTACATCATCTGGTCCGCTCTTTCAAATACATCATGAAGCATCTGGTCTTCAGGTGTAAGAGTCGAATAACCTATGGATACGACCACTTCTTTCTTTGTAATATTTTCCTCTACCGCGCAGTTGATCTCTGTAAGGACATCCTTCATGGTATCAAAACCTTTGTCCTGAAGGATCACAACGAATTCATCTCCGCCTATACGATATACAGCACCATGTGTAAAATGCTCACAGATAAGTGAACATGCATCTTTTATAAGCTTGTCGCCGGCAGCATGTCCCTGAGTATCATTAACGATCTTAAGTCCGTTGATATCACATACAACAACGGCCAGCTTCTCTATTTCTTTTTCGCTTATCCTCCGGTTAAGAACATTTTCCGCATCGGAATAAGCATGCTTGTTCCTTACACCCGTCAGCGAATCGGTATTAGCCATATTGCGGAAATTCTTGGTATTTTTCTTTTCTTCTTCAAGATTTTTATTGAAGATAACTCTCATCATCAGGAAAAGAACGAGGAAAAATATAACGGAAACGATCAGTATGAATGTGATCTGTCTTTTGCTGTACAAAAGGCTCTCTTCGCTGATATTACGGATCCTTTCCTGGATAACGCTGTCATGGATAAGAACAACCATCATCCATTCCGTACCATCGATGGGAACATAGCTCAAAGTGGACTCGGCACCATTTGCAGTAAAGGTGATGCTTCCCTTTACCGCATTCAGGAAGTGATCTTTGTTTTCGTTAAGTGTATCTTCGGGAACAACATTCCCGATTACATTAAAAAGATTATGCGTTGAAATATAAGGCCCTAATTCAGTGCCTGTGAGATTTTCTCCGTTTTTGCTGTAAATACCGAAATAGGTTCTTCCGTCATCATCAAATGCCAGCAGATCGATTATCTCTTTGATATCGATCTGAACAAAGCTTGCCTTATACCGTTTGCCGCCTATACGGAGATTGGGAGTGGGAGCAGCAAGACACAGCTGCTTTGTAGATCCGTATAAAAGAACGGTACTGACGCTTCTCTGATCCATATTGCCGTCAGAAAGAAAAGAATGACGGCTTCCTCCGGTGTAAGTGGTGTACTGTGTATGAACTATATTATCGTCATCGACAAGAGCAAAACGGTCAAGTGACAGAAGGTACTTAATGCTTCCTATGGTATCGCGGAGTTCATCTTCCGAGTATATTCCCTGGTCATTTACATAAGTAACAGCTTTTTCCATGTGGTCGAAATTGCTGTTTATCAGATTCGTGATGGTTTTTGACCGGCGGTCTGCCATGGCTTCAAGGTAGAATGAACTCACCTCATGAACGGCTTCATTTGTAGCCATGGTGGTCTGCCTTGAAGAAATGACGGCATTGACTATGATCATGCCCATGAGAACGATTCCGCCGATGATACCTGTAAGTATTAATGTTTTCTTCGTGATCTGTTTTTTCATCAATCATCACCATAGAGCAGCTCAAGCATTATGGCTGCATCTTCCTGATATATAACTGTTGTGGACTCGTCAGTCTTTTCTTCAAACAGTTCTCCCGGCTTATTGCCGTCTGCAATCTTCACGGCTGTCTGTATGGTATCAAAACCGATGGAATAACAGTCCTGAACCCCAAGACAATATATTACTCCGTCTTTAAGATAATGCAGTGCCTCCCGGTCATGGTCCATACCGACGATAACGGTACTGCTTCCTTTTTGTGTCACTGCTCTTGCAGCACCGACGGGATTACTCATGTTGCAGCATATGATACCGTCAAGATCGGGGTTGTCCTCAAGTATCTTCATGGTAAGATCATATGCAATATCAACGGAATCATTATCATATTCTACGGCAACAATTTCCATATCAGGATATTTTGCGATGGTATCTTTTGCTCCTCTTGCCCTGTCTTCATGACACGGAGCTCCGACACTTCCCACCAAAATGGCCACTTTTCCTTTGTACTCAAGTTTTTTGCATAAGCTTTCCGTCAGGTCCGCACCGTCTTCATAGTTATGCGTATTTCCCACGTACGCGATCCTCTTGCATCCGGGTGCCGCATCCGAACTTGAAAAAGTCATAACCTTGATACCGGAATCGATCATCTCATCAAGCACAGGCGAGATCACAGCTTCATCCGCAACATCGACTCCGATCACATCAAAATCTCTCCCGCCGGCTTCGCGAAGTCTCATTGTCTGGTCTTCTGCAGATGCCGAATCGGGAGCCATGTATTCATATGTGATCTTTACACCTCTGTCAAGATACTGTCTCTGTGCATCTTCCATGCCAAGAGCCACAGCATCCCACCAGGGGTGGACTATCTTATATGTAAAATAGAAATTATAATGATCCTTTTGGGGAACATATGAATCAAGCTCATGATCAAAGTCAACCGCACTGCTTACTTCAGGAACAGATGAAGCTGCCGCATCACCATAATCTTCCTGAACGGAAGGATCCGCAAATTCTCCAATCCTGCCTCCCGAAGAAGCATAAGAACAGGAAGACAAAACAAGGGTCATTGCAAGCGACACGGGTAATATGCAGTTTTTTCCAAAAAAACTTCGCATTATCAAAACCTCCGGATCATAAAAAGATCAAATCGCGGTTTTCAGTATTTATCAGAGTTCATCCTCGCGCTGAATCGTGGATATAATGGCAAAACGTGACCCGTCAAGACGATACGTTCCGCCTCTGTCAGTCACGTTATCTACATGTCGTTCGTATATTTTATCACAAAATAAAGAATCTATCATCAACTCCGGTGAAGGGATCGCAAATCCCTGTAAGTAAACCAAAAATCAAATGAAAAAGAGAATATGACGGAAACGTATCATGCCGGGATATCTGTACATTTCCTTCCAAATATGGGAATATATCAACAAAAATTCCTAAACAAAGTCCGAAAAGGAGATATATATGCAGACACCTGTGAATATAAATGCATCTGAAGGCGCAAAAAAACTGTTAAACTATCTGTCAGAAACAGCAGGGAAAGCCATCATAACAGGCCAGCACACTCAGACTGTGCCCATGGAAGAGATCGGTCATATTTATTCGATAACAGGAAAAAAGCCGAAACTCCGGGGATTTGAACTGTTAGGTTATTCTCCGAACATCAATTATAAGGATGCATCGGAAGAATGCCTTACAGAGGTATATGAGAATCAGGGAACCTTACAGACTGCCATGGAATGGGCCGAAGAATCTGATGGCATCCTGACCTTCTCCTTTCACTGGTTCTCTCCTCTCGGCGGACGCGATAAAAGCTTCTATGCAGTGAACACGGATTTTGACGCATCAAAAGTCCTTATAGAAGGGTCTCCGGAAAGAGAAGCTTTCTTCCATGACATGAAGGTAATAGCGGACCTCCTGATACCTTTTTACGAAAAGGACATTCCCATTCTGTGGCGTCCTTTTCATGAATCTGACGGTGATTGGTTCTGGTGGGGGGCAAAGGGGCCGGGAATTGCAAAGGAACTGTATATACTGATGTATCACTATTTTACGGACATATGCCATCTGAATAATCTGTTGTGGGTATGGAATTGCAGACTTAAGGAGGGATACCCCGGTGATGAATATGTTGATGTCATATCCGCAGACATCTACCTGAGTGAATATGCCTCCACCGACTACAGGGATGAGTATCTGAAACTGATCAATGCAACAACCGCAAAAAAAGTAGCCGCACTTGCCGAAGTGGGCTACCTTCCTGATATTGAAATACTTGAAAAAAATCATACTCCCTGGGCTTACTATATGACATGGTCCAAGGAATTTTGCATCGGCGAAAAGTATAACAGCGATGAGCAGCTTCGCAAAATGTACGAAAGCCCATATGCCATTACCTGTCCGTAGGCCATGCAACTACAGCGCTATCAGTGTATATGTGTCACGGGTCTTTTTGGATTCGTAAAGCGCCTTGTCCGCAGTCTCTATCAGGTCATTCACAAGAGCCGTTCCGTATGCCGCACCAAAACTCATTGTAGTCTTTACTTCCTGACTGCTTTCAATATCTATCTTCCTCATTTCAGATATAATCTTTAAAAGCTTCTTCTCAAGATTTTCCTTTGTGATATTGAAAAATACCATCATGAATTCATCGCCGCCGTAACGGATGACCACGTCTTCTTTTCTGACAGACTGTTCAAGCGTTTCGGCAACCTTCCTGATGGCTATGTCACCGCACTGATGTCCGGCAGTGTCATTGATCTCCTTAAACTTGTCTATATCAGCCATGACTACTGCCTGGCAGGGTTCGTATATAAGCTTTTCATCAAGGAATCTTCTGTTGCGGATCTTTGACAGGGAATCCGTATAGATCTCGGTTTCAAATTCGGATATCTTTTTCTGCTGTGCAAGGTTCTGAAGCTTGGCTTCCGTGGTATCCTGACAGCCGTATACGATATGGGCAAGGCTTCCGTCATCATTTCTGTCCCCCACCATAAAGATACCTTCAAACCACCGGTGCGCACTTTCACTGTAAAATTCCATACTTGTTGTTCCGTGTTCATTAATTGCAGCAAGGATCTTCTCTTTATCAAGCCATTCGTTCAATCCCTCACGGAAGCTTTCTGCAACGGAAGAAGAAACATTATTTTTAAGAAACTGAATTGCATCGGGATCTTTGGGAACCATTTCAACATATTTATTGGTGCTTATCATGCGGTAACTCATGTCGGTAACATCAATGAACATGGAAAAATTGAATATCTTTCCGATGGCCTCAATGATCTTTAAATACTCCTCAAGTTCCTGCTGGGCGGTAATATCACGATAGCAACCCATATATATTTCCAAAGAGCCGTCATCGGGACGCCTGATAAATCTTCCCGCTCCTGTGACCCAGATGATACTGCCGTCTTTTTTCTGCATACGATATGTAGCATGGGTGATATCCGGAAGCTCCCTGTGGATCCGGACCGAATCCCAAAAGAGCTTAACTATGGCATCTTTTTCTTCAGGCACCAAAGTCTTTACCCAGCTGTCAAATTCATTCGGCAGATCTTCCAGTCCGTCATAACCCAGCATCTGTCTTGTTTCGTCATTAAACTCGAAACTGAGCATGTTCTCGTTTCTGTCAAAGGTGCAGAAATACATACCGGCTTTAAGGCCTTTTGCAAACATATCCTCCCTGTACTTTGCGGTCCGGTATTTACTGTTTGCTTCATCTATCCTTCTGTTGCACTCGGTTAATACTTCCCGCATTTCCGCAGGATACTGCGATATGTCAAAAAGAGGGGTAAGATCATCCACGGCAAGGCCCGTTTCGGCATTAAACTTTCCTACACCGCTATCAATGCTGTCCGCAGCTGTTTTTTTATCCACGATCACTTATTCTCCTTTATTTAACATCGTATTTAAATAAATCGAATCATATTTCGCAAAAATCCGACAACAGAATCCATTATATCATCATTTTTTGAACATTCTATTACTGAATCCATAAATGTTCGAAAATCATCAGGATATTCAAATTCATAATACTCTGGGAGAATGACCCCTTCCACTACAGTCCCCGGAACGGCAAGCTTTGCAGGGGCTCTTTCTGAAGCGCCCTCAGGAGTAGCAGGCTTTGAAGAAGTCCCCTGTGCTTCACCTGTTTTTTCAATGGAACGGTCATAAAAATCCAAAAATCCCGAAAACAAATCTTCATCAAGTCTGTGACTCCATCTTGCGTGATCAAGGTTTTCGGTGATATAGGCAGCTTTGTCTGCTTTGAATCTTTCCATATTTTCTTTTGCAAGATAATCATAATCCAGGGTTTCAAGCCACTTATCAAAATCCGCATTAAACTCATCTTTATAAGTATTGTCGGGATCATTAAAGATATCATTATGACCCCTGTCTTCAAATCTTATGAAAGTAAACCTTGGATCTTCTGCGTACTTTTTATAATATTTATCAAGTCCGTACTCTATACCTATCACGCCATCATCGGCACTGTGCACGATCATCACAGGAGCATCCGTTGAGTCAAACCCGTCCATTGCGGTATTTTCCGCATACTTGCCGTATTTGATATGCTCATAAATACTGATGCAGGGTCTCATTGCGTAGATAACATTTCCCGCAACATCCTTTCCGCCAGATTCAAACATATCCGGAGAACTGTTAAAACCGGAGCATTCAATGACCGCACTGACCTCAGGATGGTAGGTCAGAACGGAGCTTACACTGTATCCTCCCCAGCTGTGTCCAAAAAGCACAATCGGAAGATCCGGAATCTCATGGCAGTTTTCCACAAAAGAAATTGCATGGTCAAGGTCTATCACTCCCTGAGGAACACCCCCAAGGCTTTCTCCTTCGCTTTTATCCATTGCGGTAGCATCATATGCAAAGACCAGATACCCGTTCCCGGCAAAATAATCCGCTACATCCATATAAGAATTATGACCGGCGCCAAATCCGTGGGCTATGATAACTATCCCATGCACTTCTCTGCATTTACTGTAAAGATAACCCGCAAGATTTTGTCCCTTGTCGGAAGTAAAGGAATATTCCTTACACTCAAGTCCTTCAAAATCGCTTACACGAAGCATTAAAGGCTCGTAGCTGTCTGCGCTTATATTGATATTATCATCATAAAGCTTTATGCAAAGAGCCATCCAACAGGTGATCAAGAGCAGAATGATGCTGATCACAACTACGAGAACTATCTTCTTTTTTTTCTTTTTCCCATTAACGGCCATTACACCATAACTCCCTTACTAAATGAGCCCCGTGTTAAGGGCGCGGGACAGAAAAATTATTATATTTTTCACATATAAGGTCTGCAAAAGAACCGGTATTATTATTTATCTTTGGGAGTCAGTCCCCCGTATATTGTGGGAAGCCCCATGTAATTTGCTCCGACACCGCCAAATTCGACGTTGTACCATTTACCGTCATATTCAGCCACATTCATATACATAATATAATCTTCGCCGTCTATTTCAAGCTTCATCTG
Source organism: uncultured Lachnospiraceae bacterium (assembly GCA_946631935.1). Lineage (GTDB taxonomy): Bacteria > Bacillota > Clostridia > Lachnospirales > Lachnospiraceae > AC2028. The sequence goes on from CAMPAP010000098.1 coordinate 39,611, forward strand.
TATACTTTTAAGATCATCAGCATTCATTAATTTTTTTTGCCGTTTCATCCCCATCTTAAATGCATCGGTATCGTCACCGTCGTATTCCATAACCTTTACCACCTCAATGGTGTCAAGTTTTGGATCGGCCTCGAGAAAATCTCCGATATCAATATCATCAAGGCGCAACACAAGTCCTGAGTTGATCATATCCGCAAACTCGCTGAATTCTTCCTGAGAGTACAGAGAAAGCAGATACTGCCTGTATATTCCGGTTACGATATAAGATCTTCTGTTCTCGACATTTAACTGCCTCGCCATATCCGATTCTCTTGTAAGCCATCCGTTGGATACTCCGAATGAACCATTAAATGGCATATATGTTCCCATTTCCTTATAGTACTTTTCGACATCGGCATGATCGATAAAAGATTCAACGGCAAAAGTGGAGATCATACCGTCAAAATCACCGTCTTTAAGATAGTCAACATAAGCGGTCACAGCATCCTCCGGACTGTCATAACCGGCCCCTTCCATGGTTTTACCTCCGCCGGATCCCTGCAATCCCTTTACCGCAAAGACTCCGATCAAAAGTCCCACCACAAGACCTATGCCCAAAAACAACAGTCTTACAGGATTTATAAATCCGTTATTGCCTGACCCATCTGAGTCCGTCTTACCGGGAGCAGCGCTCTGAACAGGTGCCGGCTGGGCGCTTGCCGGCTGAGCAGATGCTGCCTGAGGGTCTGATGATTTATCTGGTGCTTCCACCGGAGCTCCGCACTTTTTGCAAAATGCATATCCTTCGCTTATCTCTGATCCGCATTGTGAACAAAATCCCATATCATTCTCCTTCTACATGTGATCACTTCTTCAAAAGTCCGGAAAAATCAAGTGCTTTTGAATCTCCGAATCTTTGTTATTCCTTCTTTGATCTGACGGTCTTCATCAATTATATAAAAAAAAACACGCCTGTTTCAATTAATATTGTCGGGATGTACCCTGCAGCCATAAGTTTAAAACCACTCTACATGCATTTTTACGAAATAACGGTCATATAAATCACAGGTTCAAAACCACGATCTCGGGATGGTTAAAATATCTCGGGGCCGGCGTGCTCTCTCTTGCAAGACCCCTGCTGACTACAAGGAGCTTTCCGTTTGAAAGGGTATATGTTCCGTTTATGTACTCTGCCATAAATCCCTGATCCGGTGCAAATAATCCTCTGTTTATAAAAGGGATCCTGAATTGACCAGCGTGGGCATGACCTGAGAGTATCAGATCATAATCATATTTTTCATATTCGTAAACTTCCTCAGGACGGTGGGTAAGCAGTATCTTAATATGGTTTTCATTTGTCCCTTCATACGCACTTTGAAGCTGATCCGTCCATTCCTTACGGCTCATATACGTTGGGTCATCCACTCCGCAAATATCCAAAGTGACCCCATTTATCTCCGTAGTCACGCACTCTCCTTCAAGTACATTTACGCCTATGCTCTCAAGATACTGCTTCATTTCACTGACTCTGCCGCTCCAGTATTCATGATTACCCGTCACATAATAACATGGATATTTAGAAACCATATCCTGAAGCAGTTTTTTTGCGTTTTCATCACCGAGTTTATCATCAAAAATATCGCCTCCCAGCATAAGGACATCCGGATTTTCAGCATCTATCCTTCTGATCAGGCTCTTCTGGTCTTTTCCGTAAAAACAGGAATGAAGATCAGTCACAAGCACGATCCTGACTCTGTCTCCAGTTTCTTTAGTTATATCCGGTGATATTCTTTCAGTGACCGGATGCCATGTATAGGCAGACCATGCGGCAAACAGCATGATCACAGTCAAAAACAAAGTTTTTCTTATTCTTTTTTTATTTGCTTCTTTATGCAAAATATCCTACTTTGTCTCCACACCTACCAGTCCATACCCGTATCTGTTATCCGCTTCTTCTATCGTGACAGATACTGTACGGACTTTACCATCCCGGTCTCCTGAATATTCAGAAAACACATCATATGTTATGACATAATCACTGCCGCTTTTACTTACATCCGTTACATCAAAATACAGGTCATCAAAGTACTTATAAGTCCTTTCCATGTAGATACAGTCGTCATCGGCATCGTAATACACGGCGCATTCTCCGGTATACGAGTCGTCAAGCCTTTGCAACAACCTTCCGGGATCTTCTTCCATGTATATCTCTCTGACCGCATACTCCCAGTCATCATAGGATATTCTTTCAAGCGAAGTATAAACCTCCTCAGAAGATGATATACCATGAACAAGTTCGATCTTATTCTTATCTATGTTAAAAAGAAATCTTCTTACCAGATCAAAATCCGCAGTACTCAGATAATTTCCGGAAGAAGTATTTCCATCGGGTAAAAATTCAGCGCAGCTGCCAAAGAGAGCCAAAGTCTTGTAAGGTATGCCTTTAACATCCGTTCCGTCGTCAAAATACAAACTGCCATCTTCGAATACAATAGTTCCTATAAGACCTTTCCCTTCGCTCTGATAAGACGTACGATTTACAAGAAGTCTTCCATCCTCAACTCCCTCGATCATATAGTCATATCGTCCTCTGTCATTAAGCATATATCCCTGCTTTTCCTGAAGATCATAGACTATTATCAGGGTAGTCACGATACCGCTTCCGGTAAAAAAACTTGAACAAATATCCTCATGACCGTCACCCGTCACATCAAACAGACATGAATTGAACATCATAGTCCCCATCAGATGAAGATTGGCATTCACATATGACGAAAACTCCGCCATATCTTCATCAGGGATCGTATCGGTTGCATTTGGGTATAGTGCCATAGATCCGTCTTCTATGCCTGCAGTCCCTGCATTAGCACCACCATCACCTGCAGGATCAACCGGTCCGCATCCCGCAAAAAACACAAGCAGGCATAAGAAGGGAACTATTTTGTATTTTTTCATGAAACAATCCCCCTTTATGCATCAATAACCAAGGAATTTTTTCAGCTCATTATCAGGCAGCAGTTCCTTTTTGCCGAGGCCGAATGAATAGTCCGGAACGATCTCAAGATACCTGTTTAAAAATTCCTCATATGTCTTTGCCTCAAAGCAGTAAGGGGTTATGAAAAAATCCCTGCTTCCTCCTGTGACGCGGTCACCTGCCGTTACGGATACTTTATAATCGCCGGACGAAAGTTTATAAAAGACATAGCTTTCCAGATTCCATCCGTACAGGCTGATATGACCAAATGAAGGAGCATAGCTTGCCACGGTTTTATTTGACATAAGAGCAGCCCTCTGATAGTCTCTTTCCACCTGTTCTATGAAACTATCAGCACTTTCCGTATCAACTATCGAATACTTTCTTTCGCCACGGTACCTGCTTACGAACTCAAGATCTCCATCAACAGTCCGTATATCATACTGCCAATCACTGAGCATCTTCTTATCAAGCCAGCGATAATCCTTCTTGACATTATTGAAAGCTTTTTCCAGATATACATTTATGTCCGCACCATACTTGAATTTCTCTTCCGGGTTTGAACGTTCCACTGTATCATGAGTATAGCTGTACAAAAAATCAATGAACTCCTCGGAGGTGGTGCCTTCTGTCCAAGGGGTCACTATTTTTGAATCATCATAATAACTATTGTCGACCTGACCGAATACATATTTGCCATGAAGAGGCGCGATCTGCCAGACAGGGGTCTTCTTTTTCATCATCGTAAGAGTTGCCCAACAGAATTTCTCACGCAGCTTTTCCAAAGCTTTTCCGTAATATACATCTATATCCATTCCGTATTTGAAAAGCTCCGGATCTGCGGAAGGGTTTTTATTTAACTTCTTTTCAAGCTTTTTTTCATTCTCAAGTTCCATCTCCTTTTCGAAGATTTCATCAGAACCAAGAGGAGTCCAGGCCCATACCTTTTCCCAGCTATGGCACGCCATTGCGGAGGAATAAATAAAAGCTCCCCTGGCTTCACCTCTCCACTTGTTCCATCTGCCGGCTGCCAGGGATCCGTCTTTCATGATCAAAAGGCAGAACTGTTCCTCTTTAGGATTCTTTTTGCCCGAAAAGACATTAAAACCGTCAAACAAGACATTACGGCATCCTTCTTCTTTCGGTCCGAGATTTATCCGGCCGATCTCTTCATCTTCAAGACACTCGGTAAGATCATAACGTTCCAAAGAATGCCATCTTTCAACTTCCTCCGAATCCACAGTGTCTGCAGTTCCGCGTATAAAAACCCCTTTTGCGGTATGTTCGTCTTCTGAAGGACACCAGCCGCCTGCAGTATAAGTTCCTGTCTTCAGCTCCAGCAGACAGTACTCTCCGTATTGAGGAATATCCTTTGCTGAAAGAGCATGAAATTCATTAAATGACAAACTGAGTTTTTTATGATCTGCTTTAAACATCGCTCCTCCTCCATAACCGTAAAAGACCGCTTTTTTATCTTAAGGTTTCAATCCTCTCCCGTAAGATGCAAAAAGATTTTTGCAGAAATCCTTCTCAAAAAAATATATGTTAATTGTATCACAATAAGTAAAACAAAAAGGATACCGAAGGTATCCTTTTGGGGTTTAGCTATAGTTTGCCGTCCAAATATTCGCACTACCGTATCCGATATAACAATATTGGATATTTACAGCATGGATAGAAACTTAGAATACTCACTTTTATTGGCGATCAGGAAACTCTTGATGCTTTACGAAACCAGATCCGCTACCTTA
>CAMPAP010000099.1 GCA_946631935.1 uncultured Lachnospiraceae bacterium
CTCCTTTCTTTGTCATTTTTCCCTCCGACGGAGAGTTCCGGCATTCTTCCTGATCCTTTTTGGGACTTTCGATTGTTTCGTGAGTCCTCCATGAGGTCTTCCGACACCTCTTCCGGCACAAAAAAAATCCTCCCGGTCATCCCGGAAGGATTTTTTTCTGATTATTTACTTTATACCGTTATTTAATTTTTCATGGCTTTTTCAGACTGGATGATCCACCACAATCTGTAGTGTGGAAGTTGTTATTTTATGTGTTATTTTATCGCCCCCAAGGGTCTTCCGGGGGCTCTTGAAAAATAATGTCGAACCCGTTATTTATGGCTTCATCTCTCGCATTTGAGGAATTTCACGCTGTAGGGTTCAAGTCTGCTTCCGCCGCCGAAGTCAAAATCTTTTCCTGTGATGAGATCGGTGGCCATTCCGCAGCCTGCATCGAAGTGTGCGGTGTACTCATTTTCATCGATATTGATGGCTACCAGAACTCTTTCATGCTCCGATTGTCTCTGGAAAATGCACTGCTTATTTGTCAGTACCAGGGATTTGAAATCGCCGTAATTGAGCGCTTCGGAATTCTTCTTTGCTTCCGCCATGCTCTTTATAAGATCCGTAAGTTCGTTCCACTGAGGCTTGTCAAAAGCTTTCCTGAGTGAAGGATCGCCTTCTTCCTTACGTGCTTTTTCTCCCCATTCACTGCCGTAATATATCATGGGGATTCCGGGCATTCCGAAGATGAAGCCGTACATAAGAGGCAGGTGCTTCTCGTTTGCCACAATGCTTGCAGCTCTTGTGACATCGTGATTGTCGACAAATGACCAGAGATGCTTTCCCTTGTAGAGAGTCCAGTTTTCCGGTCCGAACTGCCTCATCAGGGAGTGGACTATCTCGAAGCAGTTATAACTGTTCATGCTGGAGAAGATTCCCTTATAACACTCGTAATTTGTCGCGCAGTCAAGTCCTGCGTTAAGCCATTTATTATAATCTCCGTGTAAAAGCTCGCCGCCCAGGAAAAAGTCCTTCTTGACCGAGTCCACATGGCTTCTTAAACGCCTGATGAAATCCTCGGGAAGACAGTAAGCTACGTCAAGCCTTAATCCGTCTATGTCATAATCCCTGATCCATCCCGATACCGCATCCATGAGATGGTTCACCACATCCGGGTTCCAGAGGTTCAGCTTTACCAGATCGTAATTGCCTTCCCAGCCCTCGTACCACAGGCCGTCGTTATAATTGGAATTTCCGTCGAAAGCGATACGTGCAAACCAGGAAACATACGGAGAGCTTTCCCTGTTCTTCAGTACATCCTGAAATGCCCAAAAGCCTCTTCCCACGTGGTTGAACACTCCGTCCAGGACGATCTTTATGCCCTCGTCATGAAGAGCCTTGCACACATCCGCAAAATCCTCGTTCGTTCCCAGCCTTGTATCAATCCTGTTGTAATCCCTTGTGTTGTAACCGTGAGTATCCGATTCGAAAACCGGTGAAAAATAGACCGCATTTATTCCCAGTTTTTTCATATGGGGGATCCAGTCCTTTACTTTCGCGATCCTGTTTTCGTATACCCCGTCATTTTCAAACGGAGCTCCGCAAAATCCCAGGGGATATATCTGATAAAAAACACTTTCAAATGCCCACATGTCATTCCAACCTCCTAAAAATAGTCCTTGCCTCCTCATATTTACTTATCCCACTATATCACAAATGCGCCATGCCCGACAGACTTACCCTTACGGGGGCCTTCCCGGACATGCGCGATCGCACTGTTACCCCCTCTGACCCGGACGTTTATTCCCGCCCCGTATATATTGACAAGCATTTTTCTATAAACTAAAATATTATGACTGTTGTTTCTAAATATATGCAAAAATATTTTTAAGGGAGTTTTTGAAATGAGCAGAGAACTTGCAAAGACCTATGATCCGAAGGGAATCGAGGATCGCATTTACCAAAAATGGCTGGATAAGAAATACTTTCACGCTGAAGTGGATCACTCAAAAACACCTTTTACCATAGTCATTCCGCCCCCAAACATCACCGGACAGCTCCACATGGGTCACGCTCTTGATAACACCATGCAGGATATACTTATCCGCTGGAAGAGAATGCAGGGCTATAACGCCCTCTGGCAGCCCGGAACAGATCATGCTTCCATCGCTACCGAGGTCCGTATCATACAGGAGCTGAAAAAAGAGGGAGTTTCAAAAGAAGATCTTGGAAGAGAGAAGTTCCTTGAAAGAGCATGGGACTGGAAAAAAGAGTACGGCGGAAGGATCATAAGCCAGCTCAAAAAAATGGGCTCTTCCTGCGACTGGGACAGGGAACGTTTTACCATGGACGAAGGTTGCAACAAAGCTGTTAACGAAGTCTTCGTAAAAATGTACAACAAAGGTTATATCTACAAGGGGTCAAGGATCATCAACTGGTGCCCTGTATGTAATACATCCATTTCCGATGCGGAGGTTTTGTATGAGGAGCAGGCCGGACATCTCTGGCACATCAAATATCCTCTCATGGATAAAGAGACCGGAAAGCCCTCTGAGACCGAATTTCTTGAGTTTGCAACGACCCGTCCCGAGACAATGCTGGGAGATACCGCGGTTGCAATAAATCCCGATGACGACAGATATACACACCTCAAAGGACGCAGTGTATGGCTTCCCCTTGTTAATAAAGAGATCCCCATTGTGGAGGATTCTTACGTTGATGTTGAGTTCGGAACCGGTGTTGTTAAGATCACTCCCGCCCATGACCCTAACGACTTCGAAGTCGGAAAGCGTCATGGCCTTGATGTCATCAACATCATGAATGACAACGCCACCATAAACGAAAACGGCGGAGAATATGCGGGTCTTGACAGATATGAAGCAAGAAAGCGCATTGTAGAGGACCTCGACAAGCTGGGCCTTTTGGTCAGGATAGAAGATTACACTCACAATGTCGGAACCCATGACAGATGTAAGACCACCATTGAGCCCCTTGTGAAGGAACAGTGGTTCGTTAAGATGGATGAACTCATTAAGCCTGCAAGAGAAGCCGTTAAAAACGGCGACATCAAGCTTGTTCCCGAGAGAATGGAAAAGATCTACTTCAACTGGGTAGACAATATCCGTGACTGGTGTATCTCAAGACAGCTCTGGTGGGGGCACAGGATCCCCGCATATACCTGCGA
>CAMPAP010000100.1 GCA_946631935.1 uncultured Lachnospiraceae bacterium
AGGACTAAAAGAATTTGCCGTTAAAAACCGGATCGGATTTGTTACATACAGTGCTGATGAGCTGAATAAGGTCAGAGGGACTTTTTCTTCATCCGAATTTGTCAGATCAAAAACAGGCGTTGATAATGTATGTGAAAGAGCATCGGTAAAGGCTTGCGGACGAGGTGGAGAACTTGTTGTTTCAAAACAGTCATCAAATGGTATCACTGTGGCTGTTTCCAAAAGAAAAGTAAGATTAAGTTTTGATGTGTGAGGTTATATGAAGATATTTGTTATCGGAATGGGACCGGGAAAAGAAGATGGCATGACCATAGAGGCTGCCCGTATTCTTGATGAATGTGATACCATCATCGGCTATACGGTTTATCTTGAACTGCTATCAGGACGTTATAAGGATAAAGAACTTCTTTCTACTCCTATGACTAAGGAAGAAGAAAGATGCAGACTTTGTTTTGAAAAGGCTTCCGAGTGTAAAAGTGTTGCTCTTGTTTGCAGCGGTGATGCGGGAATCTACGGAATGGCCTCTCTTATGTACGAGATCGGTAAAGAATATCCTGATCATGATATAGAGATCATACCCGGTGTAAGTGCACTTTCAAGCGGAGCTGCCATCCTGGGAGCACCCTTGAATAACGATTTTTGCGTAATAAGTCTCAGTAATTATCTTACTCCCTATGAAAAAACCGTTAAAAGACTTAAAGCTGCGGCTGAAGGAGATTTTGCTATAGTTATGTACAATCCTTCCAGTCATAAGAGAAAGGACAGTCTTAAGAATGCATGTGAGGTTCTCCTTGAAGTGCTAAGTCCCGATACATGCTGCGGATATGTAAAAAATATAGGAAGAGAAGGGTGCGCCGCAAAAGTCCTCACACTTGCTGAACTAAAAAGTGCCGAGGTTGATATGTTTACTACCGTATTTGTAGGAAATTCATCAACCATATTCTCCGGCGGAAAACTTCTGACTCCCAGGGGGTATAACGCGGAAAGAACCCGGTAGTCTGTTTATATTTTGAGGCAAATATTTTGAACAAAATTCTTATTTTTGCAGGAACAAGTGAAGGAAGGGAGTTGTCGGAATTATTATCCGTATCTAAGATTCACCACACTGTTTGCGTTGCAACCTCATACGGACAAGATCTGATAGAAGGATCACCATATTCGGAAGTTCTCGCCGGAAGAATGGAATCCGATGAGATGGCACGCTTTTTTGATGAGCATGTTTTTTCTCTTATCATTGATGCAACTCATCCTTACGCATATGAAGTTACTGAAAATATAAAAAAAGCAATTGAAAACAGAAATATTACTTATATCAGATTAAAAAGAGATGGACTTGGCAGTCCTGATGATGAAAATGTTTTTACATTTGATGATAATGAAGGATGCATTGAAGCATTAAAATGCACTGAGGGTAATATCCTTCTTACAACCGGCAGCAAGGAACTTTCATTATATGCTTCAGAGCCTTCCATTAAAGACAGGCTCTTTGTCCGCATCATTCCCGGTGAAGAAAGCATCGGGATATGTAATGAACAGGGAATCAGCGGCAGGAATATCATTGCCATGCAGGGCCCTTTCAGCCTGAAAATGAATGAAGCCATCATTGATCAGTTTTCCATAAAACACCTTGTTACAAAACAGAGTGGAAAGAGCGGCGGCTTTAATGAAAAATATGAGAGTGCGGTAAATAAAGGTATTAGTTTATATGTTATCGGTTGCAGGGAACATGAATCCGGTTTGTCTTTTGATGAAACGGTTCGGGAAATCGAAAAGACAGCGAAAGTTAATATAAATGGATCATCTTTTGATATCAGCCTTATAGGAGCGGGAATGGGAGATGAGAGGTGCCTCACCTCTGAAGCTGCCCGGACTATAGATGCGGCAGATATCATCATCGGTGACAATCGCCTTACATCCAAATATGAGAATTCATGCAGGGAAGTTCATAATTATTATCTTGCAAAAGATATCATTCCCCTTCTTTATGATATCCGGGATAAAAACAGATATAAGAAAAAGAAGATCGTTGCTTTGTTTTCCGGTGATGCATCTTTTTACAGCGGAGGTACTTCTTTATACAGAGAACTTATAAAAGAAAAAGAAACGGGAGATCTGAATATGGATATTAAGATCCTTCCCGGTATTTCATCCGTCAGTTATCTTGCGTCAAAACTTGGAGTTTCTTACAGTGATGCTTATATCTGCAGCATGCACGGCAGGAGACTGACCGGTATATCATCCATTGTCAGGCACAATAATAAAGTATTCATCCTTCTTTCGGGAAAAGTAGACGTCAGAAAGCTTGGAGAAAAGATTGCATCAAAAGATTCGGGAAACATAAAAGTCTTTATTGGTTCAAATCTTTCCTCGACGGATGAAAAGATCTATACCCTCGCTCCCTCTGAGTGCTTATCTTTTGATGAAGAAGGTATTTTTACCTGTCTCATAATAAATGATCATCCTGACTCTTTAAGTATCACTCATGGTCTTAATGATGATGAGTTTATAAGGGAATCGGTTCCCATGACCAAGGAGGAGATCAGGGAAGTAAGCATAAGTAAACTTCATTTAAACAGTAACAGCATATTATTTGATATTGGAAGCGGCAGCGGATCCATCACTGTGGAATGTGCAAGGCTGTCAAAAGATCTTGCTGTATATGCCATAGAGTGTAAGGAAGATGCTTTTGAACTGACAAGGAAAAATGCGGAAAAGCATGATCTTGATAATATTGAATTTGTTTACGGGAAAGCTCCCGAAGCATTTGAAGGTCTTCCTTCACCGACTCATGCTTTTATCGGAGGAAGTGGCGGGAACATGACAGAGATTCTTGATTCTCTTTATGCCATGAATGATAGCATGAGAGTTGTGATCAATGCAGTAAGTATTGATACCATAAGTATGCTGGGGACACTTCCTGACAGATTTTCCATCACTGATTATGAACTGGTCCAGATCCAGGTATCCAAAACCTATGATGCGGCAGGACATTTAATGATGAAAGCTGCAAATCCCATATGGATATGTTCCTTTGATTTTTGCGGTAAAGAGTAACAGTAAGGTAAATATAGGTGAACAGGATTTTTATTGCCGCACCTAAAAGCGGCAGCGGAAAAACAAGCATAACCATTGCACTTCTGGAAACACTTAAAAGACGTGGTGTTAAGTGTGTTTCTTTTAAATGCGGTCCGGACTATATTGATCCTTTGTTTCATCAAAAAGTTCTGGGCATCCCTTCTTATAATCTTGATACTTTTTTTACATCCGTAGATGTCACAAAGGATCTGTACCTTGATCATTGCCGTGGCTTTGATGCAGCTGTTACGGAAGGGGTTATGGGAATTTTTGACGGAGCCGGTGGAATGGGAGAGGAAGGATCTTCCTATGATCTTGCTTCCGTTACCGGTGATAATATCATCCTGGTGATCGAAGCCAAGGGGGCCTGCAGATCTTTGATTCCCCTTATATCCGGGTTTATTTCTTATGATCATAAAAAACTGATAAAGGGAGTTATCCTCAACCGCTGTTCCAAAGGTGTATATGAAAAACTTGAACCGGAAATATTAAAACTTGGTATCAGACCGTTTGGCTTTTTGAGGGATAATAAAGATCTGATCCTTCCTTCAAGACATCTTGGACTTACCCTTCCTTCTGAAATCGAGTGTATCCGTGAGGTTATAGATTCTCTTTGTCTGGAGTTTAATGAAAATGTAAAAGTGGATGAACTTCTTGAACTCACAAAAGATGATTCGATTGTTGAGAAAATATCTTCATCCGGATATTTAAATAATAAAAACCCACAGGAAGATTCTGCAATTGAAAGCCCTTGTACAATAGCAGTAGCAAGGGACGATGCCTTCTGTTTTTTGTATGAAGACAATCTGAACCTGTTAAAAAGATTCGGAGCAAAGATTATTTTCTTTTCCCCCATATCAGATGAAAAGATTCCCGGTGATGCGGATGCTTTGTATTTTCCCGGAGGCTATCCTGAATTGTTTTTGGAAAAACTCAGCATAAATACTTCAATGAAGTCGTCCATAAAAAAGGCTTACGACGATGGTATTCCTGTCTTTGCCGAATGCGGAGGCTTCATGTATCTTCATGATGCCATAACAGATGCTGAAGGAAGAAGATTTGAGACTGTCGGAATAGTTGATTCAGAATGTGAATATACAGGCAGATCTGTCAGATTCGGATACATGTCCCTTTGCGAAAAGAGACCTTTTTTTCTCGGAGAAGGAGAGATTATAAAGGGACATGAATTTCATTACTGGGATACAAAATCGGTAAACGATTCATGCATTGCATCAAAACCGTTTACCGATAACAAGTACGACTGTGTAATTGTTAATGATCATTCCTGGATGGGATTTCCCCATCTGTATTTTCCCTCTAATCCCCACTTTGCAAAAAAGTTTGTGGAAATGGCAAAATCTTTCAGATCAGAAAAAATAAACCAATAAAAAAACCGGCGAAGCTTTTGCATCGCCGGTTTCGCTTTTTTACATTTCCGATTCTTTGATTTTTCTCTTGGCAGCCTCCAGCATGAGCTTGATCCGGTTCAGCTGGTTTACTTCCGATGCGCCGGGGTCATAGTCGATGGCAACGATATTGGAACCCGGATGAGCATGTCTTATGGCTTTTATGACACCTTTTCCTACAACGTGGTTTGGAAGGCATGCAAAGGGCTGACAGCAGACAATGTTGGGTACACCGTCATTGATAAGTTCTATCATTTCACCTGTAAGGAACCATCCTTCACCGGTCTGGTTTCCGATGGATACGATGGGCTCCGCAAATTTTGCGATCTCTTTTATGGGTGTGTGGGGCGTAAAATGCTTTGATGATCTGAAAGCATTTGTGCATCCGCCTCTTAAGGGGTGTTCAATTGCCCATATTCCGAGATTACACCATTTCTTTGCTTTCTGGCTCATTCCAAGTTCGTCAGCTTTGTAAACCTGATTGTAGAAGCAGTAGAGCATGAAGTCGAGAAGATCCGGACTTACAGCCTCAGCACCTTCTGTTTCCAGAAGCTCCACAAGGTGATTGTTACCGGAGGGAGAGTATTTTACAAGGATCTCTCCGACGATACCAACTCTTGGCTTTACAAGTGTTTCATCGATGGGAACAGAATCGAACTCCCTTATCATATCTTTGCACATCCTGCGGAACCTGAAGAATGAAGGCTTTCCTTTTGTAGTGAGGAATTTCCGGCATTTCTCAAGCCATTTTGCATGTACTTTATCAACGGAACCCTTCTCAAGTTCGTAGGGGCGCATCCTGTAGACGCATCTCATGAATATATCTCCGAAGGTTGCGCCAAGGGCAAGCCTGTAGAGCATATCCATATTGATCTTGAATCCCGGATTTACTTCAATACCTCCCAGATTAAGTGATATTACGGGGATCTGTTCAAGCCCCGCTTTTTTAAGGGCTCTTCTTATGAAACCGATATAGTTCGTTGCCCTGCATCCGCCGCCTGTCTGGGTTATGATCAGAGCAGTCCTGTTTACATCATATTTTCCGGACTCTACGGCCTGCATGAGCTGACCTACAACAAGTAAAGAAGGATAGCATGCATCGTTATTGACGTATTTAAGTCCGATATCTATGGCGTGCTTGTCAGTATCATCAAGAACTACAAGGTCGTAGCCTGCGGATCTGAATGCGGGTTCAAGTACATCGAAGTGGATGGGAGACATCTGCGGACAGATGATGGTATAGTTTTTCCTCATCTCTTCGGTGAAGACAACCTTTTCAATGTTAGTGGGTCTTGTTACATGGGTCTTGCCCTGCTTTTCTCTTACCTTGATGGCTGAGATAAGGGATCTGATCCTGATCCTTGCAGCGCCAAGGTTATTGACCTCATCGATCTTAAGACATGTATAGATCTTGTCCGAACCTGAGAGTATGTCATTTACCTGATCTGTGGTAACTGCATCAAGACCGCACCCGAAGGAAAAGAGCTGGATCAGGTCGAGATTATCGACTGTTCTTACATAGGAAGCGGCGGCATAGAGCCTTGAATGGTACATCCACTGGTCCATAACGATAAGAGGTCTGTCGACACATCCTAAATGGGAAATGGAATCTTCTGACAAAACCGCAATGTCAAAGGAAGTGATAAGATCCGGGATTCCATGATTTATCTCGGGATCGATATGATAAGGCCGGCCTGCAAGGACTATACCGTGCTTTCCGGTTTTTTTCAGGTATTCAAGAGCCTTGTCGCCTTCTTTTCTTACATCATCCCTGGCCTTTGCAAGTTCGTCCCATGCCGCATCCACAGCTTTTTCAATCTCCGCGTAAGGGATCTCGTCGAACTCTTTGTTGAGAGCATAGTTAATGGTTTCCTTTGATGAGAAATTCATGAAAGGATTTCTGAAGCGTACCTTACCCGTTGTTATGGCTTCAACATTGTTTTTGATATTTTCCGAATAGGAAGTAACAATGGGGCAGTTGTAGTGATTGTTTGCATCCTTGAATTCTTCCCTTTCGTAAAAAAGAGCGGGATAGAAGATAAAGTCAGGATTCTGGCTTATCAGCCATTCAATGTGCCCGTGGGATATCTTGGCGGGATAGCACTCCGATTCCGAAGGAATTGATTCTATGACCAGCTCGTATATCGCCCTTGTTGATGTGGGTGAAAGTATGACTCTGTATCCGAGCTTCGTAAAGAAAGTAAACCAGAAGGGATAATCCTCATACATGTTTAAAACTCTGGGGATGCCGACAGTGCCTCTTGGGGCATCCGAAAGCTCTAAAGGAGTATAGTCAAATACTCTTTTTAATTTATATTCATACAGATTGGGAACGCCGGTCTTGTTCTTGACTCCGCCTATACCTCTTTCGCATCTGTTTCCCGATACGAACTGTCTTCCGCCGGTGAAACGGTTGATGGTAAGTCTGCAGGCATTGGTACATCCCTTGCACTTTGTCATTGAGGTGGTGTATTCGAGGTTTATGATATCGTCGAGAGAAAGCATAGTTGTCTCATAGCCTTCTTCATATCTTTCCCTTGCGATGAGTGCGGCACCGAAGGCTCCCATGATGCCTGCGATATCAGGTCTTATTGCCTTGCAGCCTGCGATGGTTTCGAAGGCTTTAAGAACGGCATCATTATAGAATGTTCCGCCCTGGACAACGATATTTTTTCCAAGCTCAGAGGCATCCGAAACCTTTATGACCTTGAAAAGAGCGTTCTTTATTACGGAATAAGCAAGTCCTGCTGAGATATCTGCAACGCTTGCACCTTCCTTCTGGGCCTGCTTGACTTTTGAATTCATGAAGACGGTACATCTCGTTCCGAGGTCAATTGGGTGAGGTGCAAAAAGAGCTTCTTTTGCAAAATCCGTAACCTCATAATCAAGAGATTTTGCGAAGGTTTCTATAAATGAACCGCATCCTGAAGAACATGCTTCATTGAGCTGAACCGAATCCACGGTATTATTCTTGATCTTGATGCACTTCATATCCTGACCGCCGATGTCAAGGATACAGTCAACCTCGGGATCAAAGAAAGCGGCTGCGGTATAATGCGCAACGGTTTCAACTTCCCCGTCATCAAGAAGGAATGCGGATTTAAGAAGTGCTTCACCGTATCCTGTGGAACATCCTCTTGCAATGCGGGCATTTTCGGGAAGAGAGTCCCTGATCTGGGTTATGGATCTTATGGCGGTCTTTAAGGGACTTCCGTCGTTTCCTGAATAGAATGAATAAACAAGCTTTCCGTCTTTGTCCACAAGGGCGATCTTCGTGGTTGTGGAACCTGCATCTATTCCAAGGAACAGTTCACCGGAAGCGCTTGAAAGATCACCTTTTTCAACACAGGTTTTGTCGTGACGATTCTTAAATTCATCATATTCTTCACGGGATGCAAAGAGAGGATCCATCCTTGCTACTTCAAATTCCATCTTTATGGGAGAAGAGAGCTTTTCTGTCATCTCTTTGAGAGTGACGCTGTTTTTTCCCTCTGTGCAGAGTGCGGAGCCTATTGCTGCAAAAAGATGGGAATTATCGGTGTTCATTATATGTTCATCATCAAGTTTTAAAGTCCTGATGAAGGCTTTTTTAAGTTCCGGAAGGAAATGGAGAGGACCTCCTAAGAATGCAACATGTCCTCTTATGGGTTTTCCGCAGGCAAGTCCCGATATGGTCTGGTTTACAACAGCCTGGAAAATCGATGCTGCAAGATCTTCTTTTGTGGCACCCTCATTTATAAGGGGCTGGATGTCTGTTTTTGCAAATACACCGCATCTTGCGGCAATGGTGTAAAGGGATTTGTAATTAGCGGCATATTTATTAAGACCGGATGCATCCGTCTGAAGGAGAGAGGCCATCTGGTCTATAAAAGATCCTGTTCCTCCTGCGCAGATTCCGTTCATTCTCTGCTCGGCATTACCGCCTTCAAAATAGATTATCTTGGCATCCTCGCCGCCAAGCTCAATGGCAACATCGGTTCCTTTGCAAAGAACCCTCAGTGAAGTAGAGACAGCGATTACCTCCTGGGTAAAAGGTACATCCAGGTGCTTTGCCAGGGTAAGACCGCCGGATCCGGTGATCATGGGATATATGGTAATATTACCCAGCTTTTTGTAAGCGTCTTCCAATAGACCGCTGAGAGTCTCCCTTATCCTTGCATAATGTCTCTTATAGTCTGAGAAAAGTATTTTGTTATCATCATCGATAAAAGCGACCTTAACGGTGGTGGATCCGATATCGATACCGAGTCTGGCGCTTTTGAGTTCATTTTTGTTTTCTGAATATGTTTCCTGAGCCATAAATACCTCAAAATCTGACAACTGTAAATTAACGCATAGGCTTTAATATTATAGATTTTTACCCCCGTAAAAGCAACCTTATAATTCTTGTTAATATAAGCAAAAATATGGTAAAATTTAATAGAATATGCATACAAATGCTTTAAAGGAGTTACGGTTTTGAGCGGTTTTGAAAAATGGTTCAGAAGACATACGATTCCTAATCTTACTTTATGGCTCATTATAGGCTATGCGGTGGGATATATCATTAATTGGACGGATCGTTCAGGTGTATTTTTGCATTATCTAGCACTTGATCCTTTTAAGATAATACATGGTCAGGTGTGGAGGCTTTTTACATGGCTATTGATACCGCCAAGTGACAGTAATATTTTATTTGTGCTTTTAATGCTTTGGTGCTGCTATACCATAGGCAATATACTTGAAAGAACTTGGGGGACTTATAAATATAATCTGTTTATTTTTACCGGAATCTTGCTGACGGTATTGTTTGCATTTGCTTTTTTGGCCTTTTTATTTTTGAAATTTGGTTATTCTACTGTAGAGGCTTATGAAAACTATATGACTTCATATTTGACTGGAAAAGGAACCACAGAAGAAGTTCAGAGTAATCTTACTTATCTTTTTGAATATGGTGGTTCTCCCTTAATAAGATATGGATATGTAATGGATGTTTGGCGGGGATTTAGCACTTATTTTATTAACATGTCCATTTATATTGTTTTTGCAATGACGTATCCTGAGGATATTGTCAGATTATATTTTCTTATTCCAATCAAAATGAAGTGGCTTGGAATACTAGATGTTTTATTTCTTGGTTACGAACTTGTTGTTGGAGGTGCTGATACAAGATTTGCCGTTGTGGCGGCGCTTGTTAACTGTCTGATCTTTTACGTTGCTAATATCAAAGGAATCGCCATATCCCCCAAGCAGATAAGGAGGAAAAGCCAGTTCAACAGAAATTACCGTATGGGGCAGAGCATGGGTCCCGGAGGAAGGGCTGCATCAAATGCGGGAACCGGTTCTTCTGCGCCTAAGTTCATTGCAAGGCATAAATGTGCCATATGCGGAAAAACCGATGTGTCCGATCCCGATATGACATTCAGGTATTGTTCAAAATGTAACGGAAATTACGAGTATTGCCAGGTTCATCTGTTCCAGCATACTCATGTTAAGTGATCTTCTTCAGGATGATAAACGATCATGGATAAAGAATTGATGTTTGGCAAAGCTCTTGATGAGATAAGGCGGAAAGCTGCATCCCAGGGAGGCTTTGTAGATAAAAACGATATAGAAGATATTTTAAACCCTCTTGAACTTGATGATGAAAAGATAAAGATGGTCTATGACTATCTTAAGGGCAGAGGCATCAGATGGGAACTTAAGTTTTCCGAAGATCCCGTTAAGGTTTCAGGGGGTCCTTCTGACAAAGCCTCAAGAGACGGTTATACAGCATCCGATGAAGAGGCGGTTTTATCCGAGTTTGCACTTGATGAAACGGATGTTGATTTTTTGAAGATGTATCTTGATGAGCTTGCGGATCTTGAGGAAATATCCGAAAGCGAGAAGATGGCCGTGACCATGTCCGCCATGGCAGGAGACACCCTTTCAAAGGAAAAACTCATAAACTGTTATCTTAAAAATATCGCTGAGCTTTCAAGGATCTATACAGGACAGGGCGTTCTTATAGAGGATCTTATAGGCGAAGGAAATACAGCCCTTGTAAGAGCCGTAAATATGCTTGATTCCCAGGAAAAGCCCGAAGACTGCGAAGGATTTATCATAAGGCTTGCCATGGATTCCATGGAAGAACTGGTAAATGAAGCTGTAAGCGAGGACAAAAAGGCCGGCAGGATCGCCGAAAAAGCAAACAAAGTATATGACAAGGCAATGGAACTCGCAGAATCAATGGAAAGAAGGGTTACCGTAAAGGAAGTTTCCGAGTACTCAGGACTTTCCGAAAAAACTGTACGTGAAGCCATGAAGCTTTCGGGCGGTGCCATTGAATGCATTGAGGATAACGAAGAATGAATTCTCTTGTTTATGAAGATTATAAATATTTCATGCAGGATGTTTCATTTTTTTATGTGGGATGTAAATTCACTCTCGGTGAGATCACTGAAAATGATGAGATAATCTATAAGTTCAGAAAACTCGTTGCAGAGAGTATTCTTCCTAAATTTTCCAGGGATGACACTCTTGAGAGTGTTCTGTATTATCTCGATCCTTCGGATTTTATCCTGCAGATTTTCAAACAGATGAATGCTGAAGTCCGTGTCAGCATTAAAAAGAAAAAGAAGAATCTGTTCGGTAAGGAGTCCGAAAAATACCATACCGAATTCATGAAGATCACAAAACTTGTCTCAATGAGTGAGGAAGAAAAAAAGGAATGCGGTCTTCTTATACAGGAGCTTAAGGGAAGCAAACTTGCCCTGCTCACAGTCTGACTAAGGCTTTTACCTGAATTCATATTTTTTGTGAAAGGAAAAACCATGGATATCAATAATCTTAGTGCTTATGAAGTTCTTGAGACATATGAACTTGGAGATATTTTTTCTAAAGGCTACAGACTTGTCCATAAAAAAACCGGCGCAAAGATCGCCCTTATCGCGAATGATGATTCAAATAAGGTTTTTTCAATAGGTTTCAGGACACCTCCGGAGGATTCCACCGGCGTTGCCCATATTCTTGAGCATTCCGTTTTATGCGGTTCTAAAGAGTTTCCTATAAAGGATCCCTTCGTGGAGCTTGCAAAGGGTTCTCTTAATACCTTCTTAAATGCCATGACCTTTCCGGATAAAACCGTCTATCCCGTTGCAAGTACCAATGATTCCGATTTCAGGAATCTGATGCATGTATATCTTGATGCGGTTTTTTATCCCAATGTCTATAAAAATGAAAGCATCTTCCGTCAGGAAGGCTGGCATTATGAATATGATGAGGATGGAAAGCTGATCGTCAACGGAGTCGTATATAACGAGATGAAGGGAGCAAGGTCTTCCGCAGAGGATATCATCTCGGCAGAGTCCATGTTCTCTCTTTTCCCCGATAATTCATACGGCGTTGAGTCAGGCGGGGATCCCGATTATATTCCCACACTTACATATGAACAGTTCCTGGATTTCCACAGGAAGTATTATCACCCTTCCAACAGTTATATCTATCTGTACGGAAACGGCAATATGGCCGAAGACCTTGAGTTTATCGACAGAAAGTATCTTTCGAACTTTGACAGACTGGAGATAGATTCGGAGGTTAAGCTCCAGAAGCCTTTCTCACAGCCTGTGAAGGTTATGAAGAAATGTCCCATAGCCCAGGGAGAAAATGCGGATGACAACACATATTTTTCCGTGAATTTTGCTCTGGACGGTGAGATAGACTGTAAGACCAGACTTGCATTTGACGTTATGGACTATGCGCTTGTATCTCATCCCGGTGCGCCCTTAAGGAAGATCCTCATAGATCAGGGCGTTGTAAGTGATGTGTACTCAAGGTTCGAGACCTCCGTCAGACAGCCCTTCTACAGCATAACCGGCAAGGGTGCTCCCATCGGAATGGAGACCAGGTACGGACAGCTTGTCACAGAGACTATTGAAAGCGTTGCCAGAAAGGGCTTTGATCAGAATGCACTGAGGGCAGCGATAGATTCGGCTGAGTTCAGATACAGAGAGGCCGATTACGGAAGATTTCCCAAGGGATTGATGTACGGTCTTAATATGTACGATACCTGGCTATATGATGATACTAAGGTATTCGATCTTATCGAGGCTGATGATGCATATGATTTTCTCAGAGAAAATGTAGACACAGGATACTTCGAGAAGCTGGCAAGAAAGTTCCTCATCGGCAATAAGCACAAGAGCTATGTCTCTGTCCGTCCCACTGAGGGCGAACTCGAGAATAAAGAGGCTGAGCTTCGCAAAAAACTTGATGCCCTTCAGGAGAGACTTACCGAGGCTGAAAAGATCAGCATAGATGCGATAAATGAGGGCCTTGCCAAATTCCGGGATACTCCGGATACGGAAGCTGCCATCAGATCCCTTCCCATGCTTAAGAGAGAGGAACTGACAAGGGAAGCGGAGCCTCTTTGCAATGAGGTCTCCGATGTGGACGGTACTCCCTTTGTATATCACGATGTGGATACGAGGAAGATAGGATATCTGCGCCTTGCTTTTAAGATAGGAGAGGTGGGCTCGGATTATCTTCCCTATGTGGGACTGCTCAGGGATGTACTGAGCATGGTTGACACCAAAGAGCACAGGTATGAGGAATTAAGCCCGCTTATCGATCTTAGCATGGGAGGTTTTTCCATAAGTACGGAGACGTATTCTCTGCTTCATAAGCCGGATGAGTACATCCCCACATTCGAGGTCAGGGGCAAATTCTTTAACGAAAGAGCGGATAAGGCTTTTGAACTTATCAAAGAGATCCTGCTACAGTCACGCTTTACCGATATGAAGAGACTGAAGGATATCCTTATAGAGGTAAAGAGCGGACAGCAGTCATCTATGCTCGGCGCTTGTCACGGAGTTGCAGCATCGAGAGCCATGGCATCCGTTTCAAGGACAGGTGCATTCCGTGACAGGATCTCCGGACTTTCATATTACAGATTCGTATCTTCGCTCATAGATTCCTATGAGTCGGAGGCGGGAAATATACAGGAATGTCTTAAGTATGTACTTGGTCTTGTGCTCAGGCCCGAGAACCTGATCGTTGATTTTACCGGTGACAGGTCCATGGCCGATCACTTCAGGGATATGATCGTACCCTTCAGGGAGATGCTCTTTACCGAAAGGCACCGTCCCCAGAAGACGTATATAGAGCCTGTCAGAAAGAATGAGGGTCTTACTACATCCGGGCAGGTTGTCTATGTGTGCAGAGGCGGAAGATATGACAGGCACGGTCTCGAGTACAATGCGGCTCTTCAGGTTCTGAAAGTTTACCTTGGGTATAACTATCTCTGGGTTAATGTCAGGGTTAAGGGCGGCGCATATGGTGTTATGAACAACTACGGAACAAACGGATGTGCATTTTTTGTTTCATACCGTGACCCCAACCTCACCAAAACCGTCGAAGTATTTGAAGGGGCTGAAAAAGATGTTGCAGCCTTCGATGCAGACGAAAGAGGCATGACTCAGCTGGTCATCGGTGCGGTGAGCGATATGGATATTCCGCTTACTCCGTCAGCAAGGGGAGCAAGGAGCTTTGGTGCCTATATGACCGGCACCACCTATGAGGATATCCAGAAGCAGAGAGATCAGGTTCTTGACTGTACTCCTGCAGATATCAGAAAATGCGCTGGATATATTCACGAGTTCATGTCCGACAATAAGCTCTTCGTTGTAGGAAACGAGAAGCTTATCCGCGAGAATGAGGATCTCTTCGGAACGGTTGAAAGTCTGCTGTAAATGATCCGATTTTACAGGAGGGGTTCATTATGAAAAACATGAAGATGTTCAGAAAACTTATGATCGGTGCCGCCATTGGATGCCTTCTGCTTACCGGCTGCGGAAGCAGTGCATCAGACTCATCTTATTCGGGTAACGGCTACGCCATGCCTGTAGCTTCTACTCAGACTATGGATGAATACAAGGGCGACTATGATTACGGGTATTATGAGGATTATGCCGCTGAAGCCGAAATGGCATTGTCAGAAAACCCGGCATATTCGGCTGCGGATGCATCCAGACCTCAGACAGTTGATACCAGCCGCAAGCTTATAACTACAGCCAACGTAGATATAGAGACCAAGGAATTCGACAGGCTTTTTCAGGATGTTGAGGATTATGTTAAGGCAAACGGCGGATATCTCGAGTCCATCAATACCTACAACGGAAGCCGTTATCACGGAGATATCGTTGAAAGACACGCCAATCTTACGGTCAGGATCCCTGCAGAGAAGCTTGATGCCTTCATGGAAGAGATAGGAAATGCGGGAAATATCACCAGCAGGACCCAGAATGTGGAAGATATCACTCTTACTTATGTGGATCTCGAGGCTCACAAGAGGACTCTTAAGGAGGAAGAGGAAAGACTTAATGAGTTCCTGAGAAATGCCGAGACCATCGAGGACATGATCTATATCGAGGACAGACTGTCCAGCATAAGGTACCAGCTTGAGAGCATGGAGAGCCAGCTTCGTACCTATGACAACAAGATCAATTACTCAACTGTCTATCTGAACATCAATGAAGTTGTGGAGTACACTCCCGTTGTATACGAAGAGCCTTCAGTGGGTCAGAGAATGAAGGAAGGCTTCCTTGATACGCTGGATGATATCAAAGAATGGTTTCAGGATTTTGCCGTATGGTTTGTATCAAATATCATCTACCTTGTTATCTGGGGTCTTGTGATATTTGCCCTGGTAAAGTGGATCCTTTACATGGCTTCCGATAAAAGAGCAGCCAGGAAAGCAGCCAAACTTGCCAAAAAGCAGAAGGCTCAGTATGAAGCTTATCAGCAGAGCATGGAAAAGCTGTCATCCGTTCAGTCTGTGACCGGAGATCAGGGCCCGGATGTAAATGTCTTGAATAAAGAAAGTAAATAATCGGTTGGATCGGAACTAAATTACGGTTCCTTACGTTTCCCCGGTAAGGGAACTAAGGAACCGTTCCTGTGTTCCCGGAGGATCATATATGTCAGAAAAAAAATCCGGATTTGTGGGTGTCATCGGAAAAGCCAACGTGGGCAAATCCACGCTGGTGAATAAGATAGTGGGACAGAAGATAGCCATAACATCTCCGAAGCCGCAGACAACGAGAAAGAAGGCAAGGGCGGTTTTTACCGATGAAAGAGGACAGATAGTCTTCCTGGATACTCCGGGTATCCATAGATCGAGAAGCAAACTGGGTGATTACATGATGTCCAGCGCCTGGAGTACTTTTGCGGATGCGGATGTGGTACTCTGGCTTGTGGAGCCGTCGGATCATTTTACCGATACGGAAGAGCTTATAACCACAAAGCTTGGAACGCTGGAATGTCCCGTTATCCTCGTGATCAATAAGATAGATACGGTTTCCCCGGATAAGCTTCTTGAGTTCATTGCTTCCTACAGTGAACATATGGATTTTAAGGAAGTGGTGCCCATATCCGCACTGAAGGGAAAGAACGTGGATGATCTGGTGAACACGGTCTTTAAGTATCTTCCGGAGGGCGAGCCTTTCTACGATGAAGATACCATAACCGACCAGCCCGTTAAGCAGATTGCTGCCGAGATCATCAGGGAAAAAGCTCTCATGTGCCTTGGCGAGGAAGTGCCCCACGGACTTGCGGTTGCCATTGATTCGATGAAATATGAGGGCAGTATGTATTACATAGATGCCACGATCTATTGTGAGAAGGATTCACATAAGGGCATGATCATCGGAAAGGGCGGAAGCAAGCTTAAGGAGATCGGTTCGAAGGCACGTCCGGAGATAGAAGAGCTCTGTGAGAGCAAGGTGTTCTTAAAGCTATGGGTCAAGGTTAAGAAGGACTGGAGAGATTCTGATATACAGCTGAAGAATTTCGGATTTGATAAGTCACAGTTATGAAGGATTTTTTTACCTGTACCGGGATGGTTATAAAAAGCAGACCTGCCGGTGAAAATGACAGACTGATAACTATCCTTGCAGGTTCCGAAGGAAAGCTCAATGTATTTGTTAGAGGCGCGAGGAAACCATCTTCGCGCTTTGCTGCGTCATCGGAAAGCTTTGCATTCGGTGAATTTAAGCTCTCTCACGGACAGAGTGCGTATTACCTGAATGATGCGGATATATCTAATTATTTCGAGGAATTGAGGACGGATATAGAGCTTGCCTCCTACGCATCATATTTTGCGGAGATTGCTGATTATTACTGCGTTGAGGGTGATGATGCCACTCCCATGCTGGGACTTATGTATGCTTCCCTCCTTGCTCTTGGCAATCCTAATTTTTCCTACAGGCTTGTACGATGCATATATGTTCTCCGCTCAATTGTCATAAACGGTGAGTTCCCGGGACTTCCTGTGGGGAGAGTATTTAACGATGCGGTGGTTGCCGCGGTGGAGCGCATACAAAGCGCAGACCTGAAGCACCTTTATACCTTCAGGCTGACAGAGCCTGCGGAGGATGAGCTTTTCAGACTTACTGCGGAATATGAGAAGAAATTTATGGACAGGCACTTTAAGTCTCTTGAGGTGCTGAGTTCATTGTAAGGTGAAACAGAATAGAAAATGAAAGGGATTAAAGAATGGCTTACGATACGAATCAGTCAAAGGTATCACAGGAGGAATATGAATACAGCCGTGAGATGATCGGCAGGCTGTCGACATATTTTGAAAATGTGGTGGTAGGACAGAGGAATCTTGAAATATCACTTCTTACAGCAGTTCTGGCGGACGGACATGTGCTTATAGAGTCGGTTCCGGGACTTGCCAAGACCACTGCGGCAAAGGCTATCGCAGAGGCGGTTGACGGAGAGTTTTCAAGGATACAGTGTACACCTGACCTGCTGCCCGGAGATATCATCGGAACCCAGATATATAACAGGGAGACATCCAAGTTCGAAACCGTGCTCGGACCTGTATTTGCCAACTTCGTGCTTCTCGATGAGGTCAACAGATCATCTGCAAAGACTCAGTCTGCAATGCTGGAAGCCATGCAGGAGCATCAAGTGACCATAGGAACACAGTCGTACAATATGCCTGAGGATGTGTTCATTGTAATAGCTACCCAGAATCCCATAGAGCAGGAGGGAACATATCCCCTTTCCGAAGCGCAGACCGACAGGTTCATGATCAAGGAGATCATCACTTATCCCATAGCAGCAGAGGAGGTTGAGATCCTTAACAGGATCGAAAACCACGCATTCGAAAAAAGACCTGCAGTAATGACTATCAAGGATATAGACAGACTTCAGGATATCACTGAAAAGGTCTATGTCGATGAGTCCGTCAAGTGGTACATCTCATCAATAGTAACTGCAACCAGGGATCCTGCAAGACTTCTTGGAGAAAAGACCGCAGCATATGTGAAGATGGGAGCAAGCCCAAGAGCCTCAATAGCCTTTTTGAGAACCGCAAAGGCTACGGCACTGCTTAACGGAAGGACTTATGTTGTTCCCGATGATGTAAAGCAGATGGCACGTTCCGTACTGCGTCACCGCATAGCACTTAATTATTCGGCGATAGCAGATAAGGTAAGTGTTGAGATGATCGTTGATGCCATAATAAACACTTTAAAGGTACCCTGATATGGAAATTGATTATGATTATCTGATCGGTATCAGCAAGGATGCGGTGCTGTACACTTCCCGAAAGACCACCAATATCCTTGACGGAGGGTACAACTCGGTATACCTGGGGAAAAGCCTTGATTTTCACGATCTTAAGGAATACACCCCGGGAGATGATATCACTTCGATAGACTGGAAGGGTTCTTCCAGGACAGACACCCTGCTGGTCAGGAGATATATCGCCGAGAAAAAACACAGTGTGCTGATCATCGGAGATACAGGTATCAAGATGGATGCGGACACTTCAAAGGGTGAGCATAAGTCGGATATCGCGCTGATGGAAGCCGGAGTTATAGACTATCTCCTCGGAAGACAGGGCTCCGATGTGGGTTTTGTTTGCTCAGGGGAGCGCGGAGAGATATATACGCCCTTTATGTCCGGCGGGATAAGTGTTGAGAAGCTCCTTCACACATATGGGGAGACGATCTTCGAAGAGCCTCTGTATGATCTGAACAGCACCATAAACGGTGCGCTGCGCACCTTTCCTTCACGCCGCATGATCATTTTTGTCATAACGGATATGATGGGGCTTGGGACGGTTAAAAGCGAAACACTTCTGAGGATGACTGATAAAAATGATGTTTATTTTATCTGTATCGAGGATGCTTCCATATCCGGAAGAAGAGTATATGACCGTATAGGTGAGAACTATATTGACGGTTTTATGGCGGGAAGCAGGGCACTCAGAAAGGCTGAGAAAGCCGAAAGAGATACTATACTTAACACTTTTAAGCATGATGCGCTCAGGAACCGTGTTGTTTTTGACAAAGTCTGCGCGTCATCCGATGTGGTGGAAGGTATCATAAATATGTTTGAGAGGGGACATCGTGGAATTTACGGTTAACAGACAGCCGGAGCTTATGATGGAGCCTGTATGGCTTATCGTCGGACTGGCTGTTCTTGCGGTCTCGGCAGTCTTTTTTATAATGCTTTTCAGATACAGGATAAGGCATTTAAAAAGAAAGCAGAAGGCTCCGAAAACTCATAAAAAAACCGGAGAGGGTTTTGCCAGGGAAAAAGCCATCCGGTCCATTGACAGGATCATCCGTGACCTGTCCCATTCCAAGATCGATATCAGAGAGAGTTACCAGCAGCTTAGCATGGTCATGAGGATTTTCGTTACGGAGATATCAGGAAAGGATGTTACATCCCTCACTCTTACGGAACTTAGGACTACGGAGCTGGACAATCTGGCGAAGCTTATTGAAAAGTGGTATTCACCTGAGTTTGCAATGAAGACCCGGGCGAATTTTATGAATGATGCCGGACAGGCAAAACAAGTGGTGAAGTCGTGGAGATAATGTATCCTGAAGTTATAAAGATAGGAATTCCGCTGCTTATCTTTGCAGTGCTTATTCTTCATGTTATTCCTGCACCCAGAAAGAAGGATTATACGGGCGGTGTCAGGACGGGTGCCATGTCTCTTGTAAGCACACTTCCCGTGTACAGGAAGATATACAGGCGGAGCAGGGTCCTTTCTTTTATCTATGAACTAGCTGTTATTGCAGCAATAGTATCCACCCTTTTTCTCATGGCAAGACCCTATGAGGTCAAAAAGATCAAGATAGGAGTGCAGAAACGTGACATCATGCTGTGTCTGGATGTTTCCTATTCCCTTTATGCACTTAACTATGAACTTGCGGACTATCTTGAAGATGTTGTGACACAGCTTAAGGGTGACAGATTCGGCATTACCATTTTTAATACATCCTCGGTTGTATTTGTCCCCCTGACAGACGATTATTCCTATGTGGTCACA
The DNA here is from genome assembly GCA_946631935.1 of uncultured Lachnospiraceae bacterium. GTDB lineage: Bacteria > Bacillota > Clostridia > Lachnospirales > Lachnospiraceae > AC2028. Next base: position 19,795 of record CAMPAP010000100.1, read on the forward strand.
AGACTCGAGGAGCTCAAGGAGTACTTCATCCTCCAGAAAGAATACAGGGAAATGGTTGGTGAGGGGGCATTTATATCCTTTGCAACCGATGAAGAGTGGGATGCATATTATGACCTTGACAGGAGACTGGCATACATTGAAGCCGGAACTCTCGTGAACAATAACATAAGAGGAAGCTCGCTCATTGGAGAGGGACTTGCATCCGCTCTTTACAGCTTCCCTTCTCTTGGTGACGAATCAAGGACCAGGATCATCATATTTGCAACCGATAATGCCGATGCTTCAAGAGTTGAAGAACTTCCGGACTTAAGGGGCGCCAGCATGCTCTGCAAAAAGAATGATGTTACGGTCTTTGCCATATTCCCCTCTGAGGATGCATATTATTACGAATATACACCGGCAGACTACGATGTGTTCAGGGAGATGCTGAGAACAGCAGCTAATAATACCGGG
>CAMPAP010000101.1 GCA_946631935.1 uncultured Lachnospiraceae bacterium
CAAACCGTACCGATGATCCTGTGGAAAACACGGCAGGAGATTGGGAAAATTACTGGAACAGAGGCTGGTACGGATGGGATATCGTGTATGACGGAGACGGAAAATACAAGGATGATATCTCCTGGTCATATGACTGCCTTGCGGAATTTGAAGTAATGACTTCAGGTGATGTCAGATTTACCCTTGTTCAGGATGATATAGATGACCTTATCGTGGATGCGGATCTTACCCATTACAATGACAATACCGATATGGGCTATCTTGTATCGGAATCCGGCAACTTCAAATTTCCTGAAACGGACGGAACCGGAAAGCTTAACAACTGGGTTGATTTTGAAATAGGTGAAATGGATTTCATGTTCGATCCCGAATATGATATGAATACACTTGATGATTATCTTACATTTTCGATCCTTTTTGTGGATGATGATGCTGATACCGTTACGGTAAAGGGATTCCTTCGTCCATGGGGAACGGATTGGGATGATATATTTGATCTTAATAAGGATGAAGTTCCTGAGATCATAAACGGACACGGTCCCAGCTCTTACGAGGATATGCTCCCGACAAATTATGATGACTGGTATAAGGATCGGATGTATGATCCCTATCCCGGAATTTATGCAATGTCAGAATGATAAATCACGGATAAGTGATCAGAAGACTCCCGGCAGGCTGCCGGGAGTCTTTTTTTGGGACTAAAAGGGCGTTTGCGGGTAGGGCGCCTGTTTTTCGCCAAATAAGTGACTTTATATATAAAAAATGGTAAAATATATGGGCTTTACGGAGTTTTTATGGACTTAAGAAACAGTATCAAAAATATAAAAATAAACAAAAAGACTGTTAAATACATTTTATTTGCGATAAGTATACTCTTTGTCCTTGTAATGTCCATTGTGATATTCGGCATAATGTGGATGTACAGGGGCTTTGGAAACAGCATTAAGATAACGGATTTTCTTTTTCAGGTGGGAACACTTGAAGGAACAGGAACCGGCGATACCATAAGATTTGTTATCGGGGTCCTGCTGCCCGCTGCTTTGTATACGGGACTTTTGGTTTTTTTGTATTTCTTTTTGAAAAAAAAGAACCTGAGGGCCATGTATATCTGGAAATGGTCCGTTCTGCTGACATTTGTGGCTCTGTGGCTTGTTATGATCTTTGCGGTCAAATGGCTCGGAGTGGATGAATATTTCGGATTTGCGGGATTTAAGTTTGTTGAAAAAGAAAACTATGTTCCGCCTGTTATCGAGGAGATCGTGATAGCTGATGACACCGGAGAAGCCCATGGGGCAGAGCCCGGACCATATGATGATCTTCAGAATAAGCTGGCCATGGAATCTTCACCCTGGGAGAAGAGCACTGCAAGGGATTTTATAGAAAGCTATTATGTCGATCCTTCACAGGTTCAGATCGATTTTCCGGATAAAAAAAGAAATCTCGTCTATATCTATCTTGAGTCCATGGAGATGACCTTTGCCGATAAAGAGGTTGGAGGAGCTTTCGACGTAAATGTTATACCGAAGCTGTCGGCACTTTCGGAGGATAATGAGAATTTTTCCGGAAGCTACGGCCCCGGCTCCCTTCTTGACGGAGGATATGCATATAACGGCGGAACCTGGACCATGGGTGCCATCTTTACTCAGACATCGGGGCTTCCTCTTCAGACGGGATCCATAGGCATGAATGACATGGATACCCAGGATGTGTTTTATCCCACCATCACGGCAATGGGAGACATTCTTCATGAAGCGGGATACAGACAGATTTTTATGTGCGGATCCTATGCGGGCTTTGGCGGCAGGCAGCTGTACTTCAAAGGACACGGGGATTACGAGATAAGGGATATCGGATGGGCGAAGAGCACCAAACGTCTTCCCGGCGGATATTATGTTTGGTGGGGCTTTGAGGACTGTAAGCTTTTTGAATATGCAAAAGAGACCCTGACAGAACTGGGTGAGGGGAGCGAGCCTTTCAATTTTACAGTTCTTACGGTTGATACCCACAGACCGGGCGGATACAGGTGTGAACTTTGCGGTGATAAGTATCCCGACAGGTATTCCAATGTGTATGACTGTTCGGACAGACAGGTTTCGGAATTTGTCGAGTGGATAAAGGAACAGGATTTTTATGAAAATACCACCATTGTCATAGTAGGCGACCATCCCACCATGGATGTGGAATACTGCAGAAACATTGACAAGGATTACGTAAGAAGGGTTTATACCTGCATCATCAATTCTCCCGTAAAACCCGTGAGAGATACGTACCGGTCTTATTCCACACTTGATATGTTCCCCACGACGATAACCGCTCTCGGGGCATATATACACGGCGGAAGACTGGGGCTTGGCACCAGTTTATATACGAACCAGAGAACCCTTACGGAGGAACTCGGATATACGACGGTACATTCATCCCTTGCCAGGTTCTCTTCGTTTTTGGACTCTCTTTCTGACATCGTTCCTGTGGACGAGTCCGGAAACAGTGTGGTGATAAGCGATGACGGAACCGTTACCATCACCGATCCTGAAGGAAATGTTGTGATAATGTATCCCGACGGAACCCAGGTAGTCATACCCGCAGACAATGCCCAGACTGTGGTGCCTCCCGGTACTGTGCCTGAAGATACAGGCGGTCAGGGATTGCCGGTCACAAACTAAAAAAGAATGCAAAAAGAGTCATTAAACACAATTAAAAGTGAAACTGACTACAGGCAGCTGATCCCCTTTACGGTTTCGCTGGTGTCTGTTTTTGTCGTGCTGATCCTTGTAGTGATGTCCATGATAATATCCGGTGACGGAGGGGATTCCAACGGTTGCTTTTATGAGAGACTGGATTCTTCCTGGGTCCAGACTTTTTCCGATGGCAGCGTCAAAAGGGTGGACGTGCCCGGAAACCTCAAGACAACTGACGGCAGAGTTGTTATAAGGACCACCATTCCCGATAATGTGCGGGAAGGTATGTTCATAGTTGCACAGGGTGACAGACAGGACATCTACATGTATGTGGACGGAACCTGCAGGGAATCCTACTGCGTTCCCTATAAAAACGGCAAGACCGGAATGTCCCCCGCAGCATTCATATTTATGCCCGTATCGGAAAAAGATGCGGGAAAGAAACTGACTATCGAATTCTATTCAGTAATGCCCCTGGGATCAGGAGTTGTGCGTGATATATATCTTGGTACGGACATGGGTATCTGGATGAGTATCGCAAAATATTCCGGATGGTCTTTATGCATGGGTATCATTACCTTTGCACTTGCCATAGTCGTCATGATCGCGTCGATCTATCTGAGCATAAAGGAACGCAATCTCAACGAGATGATCTTCCTTTCCCTGGGATGTATGGCATTTTCTCTTTGGAACGTACTTTCAAATCATCTGAGGCAGTTTGTATTTCCCGGCAACACGAATCTGTATAATGCGATCTTCTATGTGGCCTGTTTTATGCAGGTTCCCATGGCTGTATATCTTAACATCATAAAAAAATACAGATATGACAAGCTGCTGTCGGCAGCTGCCGCTTATAATTTTTTCTCGGGTATTGTTTTTTCATATCTTCATATATCCGGCATATTCAGTTTTGTCGAGATGCTTCCTTTTATCATTTCAATGGAAGCCATCATCGTGGTCATCTTCTTTTTTATACTTATCTATGACATCGCAACCCGCAAAAATGATGTCGGAATCGCCATGACAATAGGCCTTGTTGCTTTTTCCGTAACGGTGCTTTTAGAGGTTGCAAGAACCATATATACAAAGCTGTATTATCTGACGGGTGTTACTTCCGTTGGAATGATAGTTCTGCTTGCATGTACGGTCATCAGTGCTGCAAGCCAGTATGCGCGCTCTGCAAGCGAAAGAGACGCCGCCACAAAGCTTAAGAATCTCAGGAATGAATTCCTTGCGGCAATGAGTCATGAGATCAGGACTCCCATCAACGGAATAATCGGACTGAATAATGCCATTCTCGAAGTTGAAAAAGACAAGAAAGTCCTGTCCCATGCATCCATGGTGCGCGATTCTGCAGAAGAACTTCTGCTCCTTGTTAATGACATTCTTGATATCTCACAGATAGAAGCCGGCAAATTCCGTATAAGCAATTCTCCGATGTACGTGTCCACTCCTGTCAGAAAGGCCGTATCCGACTGCAGGGAATATGCAGGATATGCGGGACTTCTTATAGACGATACCGGTCTTCCGGAAGACTCGGCGGCATATCTTGGAGATTATGTAAGGATAACATCCGTCCTGAAGAACATCATCGCATATTTCGTATCGGGATATAAGATAAGCGGCGGTAAGATCGGAGTAAATATTTCCATAACCGCAGATGTAAAGGAAATATCCGATATCTGTGTCATAACATATAAGATAACCGGCCCTGCCATCAGGATCAGCAAGACAAATGATGCCTTTGACGATATCTACGGTGTTGCGTCGAATGCGATCTTAGGCTGCATGGAATCGGAGCTGGTCAGAAATGTCAAGGGACTTATGTGTGACGGTTTTCAGTTTTCGGTATCCATGATGAAAACCGACGGAACTCCTGACAATGATGAAGTATTTGAAAAATATGATCTTTCCGGAAAAAGAGTTCTTATAACCGATGATAACGATATCAACAGGGTCATACTCAAGAAGTATGTCATTAAGACCGGAGCAGGTGCCGATGTTGTGGCATCGGGACAGGAAGCGGTCGATCTTGTCCAAAATATCAGCTATGACTTGATACTTATGGATATGAGAATGCCTCATATGGACGGAAAAGAGGCCATGAAGAGGATCCGCGACAAGCTGGGCGCATCATGCCCTCCCATCATTGTACTGACCGCGGAAGATGATCCGAGTCTGAGGGATGATTATATTTCCGACGGATTCGACGATTATCTGTCCAAACCGGTGAAATATGAAGACTTAAGAAATGTCATGGTCAAAGTTATCGGAAGGAAGAACGCAGAAACGTAAAAAGCGGCAGGAAGACTGTTAAGAGATGAAGAAACACCTCGTAAAAATTGCATTGGCGTTTTTGACCGTATCCGTTATCATTGCCGGATATCTGATCTACACCGGTCTTACGCAGGATTTTGATTTCTACAAGGACTGGAGAGTGTACAGTCCCTTTAACGACGGCTGGAGACTGGTGTCAGATGACAGGGAAGAAGGGTATGTTACTTTACCTGTGACTTATCCGGACTCTCTTGGTCATCTGTGCATTGAAAGGACTCTTCCCAGGATTGAAGAGGACGGCATGCAGCTGTCAGCATATTCTTTCAATCAGGATGTTGCGATCTATATTGATGGCAAAGTGAGACGGACATATATCGATTCACAGTTCGGAGCTGAGGATGTCTTATCCATTGAAGGAAGAGAGGGACGTCCTTCTTCCTGCGCATATGTTTTCGCCGATCTAAACAGAGATGACAGTTTTAAGAACATAAGGATAGAGTACTATTCAAGGGCAGCTTTCAATAAGACCATAAATGAGATCTATATCGGAAAAAGGGGTGGAATCTGGGGATTCTACCAGGCAAGGAGAATGGCAGGCTTTGTCGGTGTCCTGATCATAACCACCATGGCGGTTATCATAATCCTGACATTTACCGTTTATTATTTCCTGACCCGCAGAAAGATCAGGCTGACTTATCTTGCTACCGGTGTTTTGATGGTAGGACTTTGGAAACTTATCGGAAGCTCTACCGAAAGCCCCTTAAGGCAGCTGTTTTTCGGAGATCTGGCTTTCATACATTCATGTTCATATGTTCTTGAAAATTTCATGATGATACCATTCCTTTATTATTTTGATAACCTTCAAAAAGGGAGATATCATTCCACTTATATAACGGCTGTCGTCATCACTTTTATTTCCGCCTGCAGCGGAGTGATCCTGGATGTGACACGGGTGTTTTATTTTCAGGAGTACGCGATATTTACATTCATAGTGGTGGCCGGCTGTATATTTACCATTTTCATAAACCTTATCATGGATATACTGACCGGACATATCAGTGATTATCAGAGCGTGAGTGTCGGTATCTCTTTTCTTGCCCTGACAATAATAGGTGATGTCATATCCGGCGTTCTCCCGAAATACAGCAAGCTCTACGGAGGAGCGGTCTTTGGCCTTCTTGTTTTTGTGGCTATAGAGACTTTTTCCACCCTTGTGATCCTCTCTAGAGCAAGAGGAGAGGTCATAGGTGCGATAAGGGCCGCAGACGAGGGAGGAAGATTTTTGTCCGGAATGAGCCATGAGATCAGGACTCCCGTTAATACGATCCTGGGAATGAACGAGATGATAAGACGGGAGACCACCAACGAAAAGACTGCGGAATACTCCTGGAATATCAACATGGCGGGAAAGACACTCATCAGCCTTGTAGATGATATCATCGATTTTACCGGTTTTAAGGCAGGGGAGTTATCACTTAATGAAAAGCCTTACCAGACGGCATCCCTTTTTAATGATATATATGTCCTTCTTGAAGGAAGGGCTGTTGAAAAGCGCCTTGCTTTTAAGATCCAGCCTTCAAATACTCTGCCTTCGGAACTTATGGGAGATGCTCCCCGTATCAGACAGATCCTTATAAATATCGTTTCAAATGCCATAAAGTATACTTCAAAAGGCGGTGTGGATGTTGAGGCCCACGGAGAAAGGGACGGGGAGGATTTCTATCTCTGCTTCAGGGTTGCGGATACAGGAATAGGAATCCGTGAGGAGGATATCGATAAGCTTTTTGAAAGATATTCAAGACTTGATTCGGAAAAAAACAAAAATATTGAAGGAACCGGACTGGGACTTCCCATCACCAAGGGACTTGTGGAACTTATGAACGGAACCATAAGTGTGACCAGTGACTACGGAAGAGGTTCCGTGTTCAAGGTAAGGATACCCCAGAAGATTGTTAGTTCCGAACCCATGGGAGAACTGAAAAGGCTGAAGGCAAGTGATGCCAAAGCAAGTAAGGCGGCAAAGTTCAGAGCGCCCGGAGTCAGGGTTCTTGCGGTGGATGACAATACCATGAACCTCAGGGTGTTCAAGGGGCTTCTGAAAAGATCCGAGATGGAGATCGATCTGGCAGACGGCGGCAGAACAGCCCTTGAAATGCTTAATGAGAAAAAATATGACATCATATTCATGGATCACATGATGCCGGAGATGGACGGAATAGAGACTCTTAAAGCCTTAAGGCGTATGAGAGGCTGCGCAAATATAAAGACACCTGTCATAGCACTCACTGCCAATGTTGTATCGGGAGCTGAGGCCATGTATTTAAAAGAAGGTTTTTCGGCATACCTTGCCAAACCCATCGTTCCGGAAATGCTGATATCCGTATTGAAAGATCACATTCCGGAAGACAGGATCATGGAGTAGATTATCGTGGGATTTTTGTCCTTAAAATTTCTTATATTTCTTCCCGTCGTTTTAGCATGCTATTTTGGTGCAAGAAAATACGGGAAAAATCAGCTTGCAAAGATATTTCTGATCATTGCATCCATGCTGTTTTTCATTCCCTACGGAATGGGAGCATTTTTAATGCTCCTTGCTTCGTCTGTTGTTAATTATCTGTTCTTTCGCATGCTTTCTGCCCGAAAGAGTAAAGCGCTTCTTTCTGCCGCGATAATTGTAAACGTAATGCCCCTGCTTTATTTCAAATATTTTAATTTCTTTGCGGAAACCGTTTGCGGCATTGCAGGCAGAGACTATACGGCAAAAGTCATATTTTTGCCTGTGGCCATCAGCTATTACACTTTCCAGATGATCACCTGGGTGGTGGATTCTTACAGAGGAGAGACAAAAGGCGCATCTGTAACGGATTATCTTGCATATGTATGGTTCTTTCCGAGAGTCGTCATGGGTCCCATTACAAGACATGATGAATTTATCCCCCAGATAAATGATGAGTCCCGCTTTGCACCTGACCCGGAAAATATCGCAAAAGGCTTTATCTGGTTTACCGTGGGAATGGCCAAAAAGCTTCTTCTTGCGGCGCGCTTTGCCGGTGCGCTTCCCTACGGTTTTTCACTTGGAAGTGATATGTCCCTTATGGACGGATGGCTTTGCTCTGTGGCATATACATTTGAGATATATCTTGATTTTTCGGGATATTGTGATATGGCAGCAGGCGTTGCAAGGATGTTTAACCTGTCCATACCCATGAATTTCAATTCTCCGTACAAAGCTCTTTCCATAAGCGATTTTTGGAAGAGATGGCATATTTCCCTGACTTCTTTTCTCAGAAAATATATCTATTTTCCCCTGGGTGGAAACCGCAAAGGTGTGATGAGGACGTATTTCAACATGATGGCGATCTTTATCATCAGCGGGTTCTGGCACGGAGCAAACTGGACATTTATCCTTTGGGGAACTCTTCACGGAGCGGTGATGGTGGTTGAAAGACTTTTAGGGAAACGTCTTGAGAAGATCCCGAAGGTACTTAGACTTGTATTTACCTTTGCGCTTGTAAATTTCGGGTGGATCCTTTTTGCGGCTCCCGATATTCAGTCTGCGCTGGTGTTTATTAAGCAGATGTTCGACTTCGGAAATCTGATGCCTTCCGTTGCTTTTTATGACACCTTTAAGTTCGGGACAACTCCCTTCATTCGTTATCATCTTAATATTTTTATCCCGCTGTTTTATGTGGCAACCTTTGCGGGATTGCAGCTTTCAAAAAATGTATATGAAAAAAATTACAGGCCCCGGACACTTACAGCGGTGCTTACAGGGATCCTTTTTGTGTGGGCTTTCCTTTATTCCAACTCGGTTTCGCAGTTTATATATTCACAGTTCTGACAGGTGATTTTTTTAATGGAAGATAAAAAGATCTGGAAAAAATTTCTCATACAGGCTTTGACGGTAAGCATATCTTTGCTTATTTTTGTTGCCGTTCTTGTCATTTATGTGGATCCCATGTTTCATTTTCATGCTCCCGCTAAAGGCGTGTCCTACATACTTGATAATGAGAGGTATCAGAATAACGGGATCCTCAAAAATTTCGATTATGATGCTCTTGTAACGGGAACCAGCATGAGCGAGAATTTTAAGACATCCTCGGTTGACGCTCTGTTTGGGACAAAGAGCGTGAAAGCATCCTATGCAGGGGGATATTTTAAGGAGATCTATGATGCGGAAAGATTTGCTCTTGCAAACAATCCGGATCTTAAGATGGTGATAAGAAGTGTTGATATGTCATTTATCATGACGGAAAGTGATTATATCAATCCTGCCGCGTCCTATCCTCATTACCTGATGGATGACGATCCTTTTAACGATGACATATATGTCTTCAATGCAGATATTCTTTTTGAATATGTGAATGCGGAACTGATAAGATCGGCTAAGAAGATCCCTGCGGATACTTTTGATGATTATATGAATTTTGAGGAAAAAGACGACTGCTCAGGTCCCGGATATGTGCTTTTATTCGTAGAGGATTATGAAGCACCTCTTGAGCAGAAGGGCTTAGAGGATTCAGAGAGGGAAATGCTCATAGAAAATATAAGGGCAAATCTTACAGCCAACCCGGCCGCATATCCGGATACGGAATTTTATTATTTCATACCTCCCTACAGTATCGCTGACTGGTGGCAGACCTATGTATCAAAGGGCAGGCTTGATGCTTATATAGAGACCATGACCATAGTTACGGAAGAACTGCTTAAGTATGACAATGTGCATGTTTTCTGTTTTTATGATGATACAGACATGGTGACTGATCTGTACAATTATACGGATTCCTGTCATTATGTAAGCAGTGTAAGTGAAATGATACTTGAAAAAATGGCTTCGGGAGAAAACGAACTGACAGAGGATGATTATAAAGAGTATTATGAATCCCTGAGAAAGTTTTATTCTGAATTCGATTATTCATCCGTCATCCCGGGAGCAGTCTTTAAATAGCTTTTACTAAGACTAAAGATCCGGCAGATGGAGACAAAAAGATCAGTAGTAAGGAAGGCCTGTTTTGGAAAAGATACTTTTATTTAAACCTTATTTTTCACATACGATATGGGGCGGTGAAAGGCTCTGCAGGGAATTCGGATATGACGAGCCCGGATCCGATGTCGGGGAATGCTGGGGGATCTCGGCCCATCCCACCGGAGAGAGCATAGTTGACGGAGGATGCTTTGACGGTCTTAAGTTATCACAGCTGTGGGATGAGCACAGGGAACTTTTCGGAAATATGGAAGGTGACAGATTTCCCATTCTTGTTAAGATAATTGATGCAAAGGACGATTTAAGTGTACAGGTTCACCCTGATGATAAATATGCCCTGGTTCATGAGAACGGATCCTGGGGCAAGACCGAAAGCTGGTATGTGCTTCACAGTCCCGATGAAGGAAGGATAGTCATCGGACATAACGCAACTACCAGGGAAGAACTCTGCGACATGATAGACAACGGAAAATGGGGTGAACTTATCCGTGTGGTTCCCGTAAGTCCCGGGGACGTGATACAGATAGACCCGGGAACCGTGCATGCCATGTCTGCGGGACTGTCGGTCCTTGAAACACAGACCACAAGCGATATCACATACAGGCTGTATGATTATGACAGGCAGAAGGATGGTAAGAAGAGACCTCTCCACCATAAGGAAAGTAAAGACGTCATAAAGGTCCCCTCCAAAAGTACCGGAGAAATGGTGAAAAAGTCACCTGAGTGCCCGGATAATTCCATGGTGCTCATCACTGACTGCAGGTATTACAAGGTGGCAAGGTTAAAGGTAAAGGGAGAGTACATTTTAGAGTCAGGAGCACCTTTTTTAAATGCCAGTGTTCTTGAGGGAAGCGGAACCGTTTTAGGCACTGAGGTAAAAAAGGGAACCCACATGATCATAACCTCGGAAGGAGTAAAAAGAGCGGTTTTTTCGGGAGATATGGACCTTATCGTTTCCACTGTGGAAGGCCCCCATCTTATCTGATACTGACGGAAAACATCTGCAGGAAAAAGGAGAAAAAAAGTGAGCGTTATAACAAATGTAAACGATGCCGTTAATGGGTTTGTCTGGGGACTGCCCATGCTGGTCCTTCTCGTGGGAACCGGTATTTTGATGACCCTGCTGACAGGTTTTTTCCAGATAAGCCATATCGGCCACTGGTTCAGTCATACTCTTGGCGGGATATTCAAAAATAAGCATGTCACCGCACATACCGCACAGCATGACAGGCAGATAAGCCAGTTCCAGAGCCTTTGTACGGCTCTTGCGGCAACCATCGGTACAGGTAATATAGCCGGTGTTGCGGCAGCTCTTGCAACAGGAGGTCCGGGTGCGATCTTCTGGATGTGGATCGTTGCATTTTTCGGTATGATGACTAACTATTCCGAGAATGTCCTCGGTATCTATTACAGAAGAAAAAACAGCGAAGGCGAATGGTGCGGCGGTGCCATGTACTACCTTAAAGAAGGCCTTGGCAGCAAAAAGGGCTGCAGACAGATAGGAGCCCTGCTTGCGGTACTTTTCAGTATCTTCTGTATCCTTGCATCCTTCGGTATCGGAAATATGAGCCAGATCAATTCCATAGCTGTCAACCTGAATTCCGTTTTCAAGATTCCGTATTTTGTTACCGGAATAGTCCTTATGATCATAGCGGCTCTTGTAATAGTCGGCGGGCTGAAGAGGATCGCCAGCGTAACGGAGAAGCTTGTTCCCTTTATGGCGGTTCTTTATGTCATCGGATGTATCGTCATCGTGATCGCACATATTTCCATGATCGGCCCCGTCTTTGCTGCGATATTTAAAGGAGCCTTTCATCTTAAGTCCGCAGGAGGAGCATTCGTCGGATACGGTGTCAAGGCGGCTGTTACCATGGGAATGAAGAGAGGTGTTTTCTCAAATGAAGCAGGTCTTGGATCTTCTGTTATGGTACACTCCACTTCAAACGTAAAGGAGCCGGTAAGACAGGGTATGTGGGGAATCTTCGAAGTGTTTGCCGATACTATCGTCGTATGTACACTTACGGCTCTTGCAGTTCTTTCTTCCGGTGTTATGGACCTTGAGACCGGTCTCATGATCTCGACATCTGAAAAGACCGCTCTTGTAGCTGAGGCATTTGAAGGAACCTTAGGTGCTTTCGGCGGATGGTTCATTGCCATCGCCATCACGCTTTTTGCTTTTTCCACGGTTCTTGGATGGAGCGTATACGGAAGCAAGGCTTTTGAGTATCTTTTCGGAACCGGGGCGATAATGGTCTATAAGGTCATATTCGTTGTGTTTATAGTTTTCGGTGCCACCATGGATCTTACTCTTGCATGGGATCTTTCCGATACTTTCAACGGCCTTATGGCAATGCCAAACCTTATAGGCGTTCTCGCACTCAGCGGTACGGTAATGAAGATCACCAGAAATTACGTTGACAGGGTGATCAAAGGAAAGGAAGAAAAACCCATGTATTCCGCCCTTCCCGATGTGCAGAAAGAGCAGGAAGAGCGCACCGACGATATTTTATAATTTATTAATAAATATCATGGTGGCATTGTTGTATACTGTTTACTATGAACGGTTATAATATTTCTTATGAAACTGCATCGATCTTCTTCATGTCGATCGTCATTATTTGTCTTCTTCAGATGCGAAGGAAACGCACGGACAGATATAAAAAGTTTCTTATTCTTCTTATATCTGTTCTGTGCGGTCTGATATTTGATGTCATCGGTGCCGTGTCCATAAGCTGTCTGGATGAATTCGGTGCTACGGCATCGCTCATCATCAATACTTTGTATTTCTTCTTTGCCGGATTCACCGGCTTTGCATATTTCCGCTATACAGAAGCATATGTGTCTGTTGAGAATGATATAAACAGGCTTTCGAGACGGTTTGCATTTGCTGTGATGATCATTTACACGGCGCTTCTTGTCATGAATATCTTTACCGGATGGATCTTTTACTTTGAGAACGGAAAGTATATGTTCGGTCTTCTTCATATCGTTCCTTCCGTTGTCACCATCTTTTTTATATTCTTTGGCGTACTGTTTTCACTTCTCCATCATAAGGAAATGAATTCAAGGGAGCTTGGTTCTTTCAGCGGATTCATTGTGGTGCTTGTGGGAGTTATCCTTCAAAATTTTGTATTCCCGGGAACTTTACTTACATTTTTCTTTGGTTCTATCGCTGTCCTCATCCTTCTTCTGTTTGTTGAGACCCCTGATTATGAAGGGCTGCAGGATGCACTTAAAAAACTGGACGATGCCAGATTCGAAGCTGAAAAAGCAGGTCTTGCAAGAGGTGAATTTCTTTCTCTTATTTCCCGTGAGATCAAGACACCAATGAACACTATTCTCGGAATGGATGAACTGATACTCAGGGAAAGTGACGATGAATATATAACCGGATATGCAAGGGATATTTCCACTGCAGGAAACAGTCTGATGGATATAATCAACAAGATACTTGATTATTCAGAGCTTGAATCCGGTAAGACCAGTATAGTAACCTCGCCCTACAGAATGGAAAAACTCTGCCGCGAGGTATATGGCATCTGTCAGCCCGCAGCCGAAGAAAAAGGATTAAAGCTCAGTTGCAATACGGGCTCACTCATACCTGATGTTTTGGTTGGAGACAGCGTAAGGATCAGACAGATAATGATCAATCTGGTTTCCAACGCCGTGAAGTTCACATCCAAAGGAAGCGTCAGCATGTACGTCGGGTCTTCCGAGATCGATGACAAAAATGTGATGCTTGAGATCCGCATATCCGACACCGGTATAGGTATCAAAGAGGAAGAGCTTGCCAAGATCTTCGGATCCTTTGACCGCTCCGGGGATGTATTTACCAACAATCTTCAGGGAATCGGTCTTGGTCTTACCATCGTATCCAAGATCACTGAGATGATGAATGGTAAGATCACCGTGGAGAGCACATACGGAAAAGGCTCTGTCTTTACGGTAAGGATACCTCAGAAACTGGCAGAAGAGTCGGACCTCGTGGCAGAAACTCCCGAGCCCGAAAAAAGTGAAGAGGCGGAAGGACCGCTTTTCAAAGCGCCGGATGCAAAGATCCTTATTGTGGATGACAATGAGATAAACCGTTCCCTTGAAGCAATGCTCCTTGGAGAAACGCAGGTCGGTATCACCCAGGCGGTGGGGGGAAATGAGATGCTTGAGCTCCTTGCCCGGGAAAACTTTGATGTGGTGCTTTTGGATCATATAATGCCGGATATGGACGGAGTTGAAGCTCTTAAGCGTGCAAAACAGATCGAAAATGTCAAAAAGGCCGGAACAACATTTATTGCCATTACGGCAAATGCTTTTTCCGGATCAAGGGATGAATATTTAAGACAGGGATTCGACGAATATCTTTCCAAGCCGATAAATGCCAGAAGGCTTGAAGAAGTGATCATGAAGCATCTGGATGAAAATCTCCTGAAATAATACAGGTTTACCAACCAAAAGGGCAGTTATATTTACAATCTTTCGGATGATTGTAACCATAATCCACAGGCTTAAACCTTACGAAAGGATCGCATGCAGAGAATTTATTATCTTGATGTGGCAGCTGTACTGGTACTGATATCGCTGCTGGCTTCTTTAATATTCAGAAGGATGCTCCGTGGTAAGGATAACAGAGCATTTGTTCAGTATGTTATCCTGCTGATCCCTCTTACCATTCTTGATATCCTAAGGACCGCGGATTTTTCATTTACAGGCATCCACGATTCCGTGCTCCGCAAGGAGATCTTTTGTGCGTTGTATAATATCGTGAATATCATGAACTATACGATGTATATTTATCTTGTGGGAAAGATCACGGGAACCTTCAGGATCATCATGCGTAAAAAGATCCTGGCCGCACTCTATTTTCTTCCTTTTATTGTCGAAACGGTCCTTGTCATATCCAATTTTTTCAATCACAGATTTTTCTACTACACAAGTGAAGATGTGGGGGTCGTATATCACCGCGGGGATCTGACATGGATCTTTATAGTTGTGGGTTATTATTATGTTCTGTTCAGCATGGTGCATATCATCATCTGCTATGTCAAAAAGAGACTGAGCGGAGTAAAATACACCGCTCTTATGGTGGTGTTCCCCATTAATGTCATCACATTCCAGATCCAGAGAATGCATCCGGAACTCCTTACCCAGATGTTCGGTTTTGCCATCACGGTACTTATCCTGACATTTTTCGTCATAAATCCCGTGGAGAATCTCGATATGGAGACCGGAGCCAAGTCATATACTGCTTTCAGGAATTCCATCGGTAATGTTTACATGTCAGGGGATGATGCTTTTGTCGTATTCGGAAAGCTCCAGAACATCGCATCCATAAGATCCGCCCTCGGATATGATATGTACATGGCGCTTCTCAGACAGATCGCCGATAATTTCTATTCACGTCTTAAGGGAAATATCAGGGTTGACCTTAACCTGTTTTATCTGAAGAACGGATTGTTTGCATATGTTATCCGTGGGGATTATCACATTGATGAGATTGAAAAAGAGGTACAGATCATACTCCCCAAGTTAAGAGACTTGTTTGTTGTGGACGGTATCAGGTTAAAGCTTGATTTTGCCATATGCGGTGTTGCGATCCCCCGGGAGATCGGAAGCGAGAGACAGCTTATCAGATTTTCCGAGACTTTTGATTATGCGATCCCTATAAATGAATATGTCAGATATTCCCAGGTGGCTCCCGAGAAGGATTTCATCGTCAAGAATAATATCGACCGCATTATTTCAGACGCCATCAAGAACAATAAATTTGAAATGTATTATCAGCCCATCTACTCCACCAGGGAGAAGGCTTTTATATCGGCGGAAGCACTTATCAGACTTAAGGATGAGCAGCTTGGTTTTGTATCTCCCGCGCTCTTCATACCTGCGGCGGAAAAAAGCGGAAGCATCCTTCAGATAGGGGAATTTGTCATAAGAGATGTGTGCAGGTTCCTTTCACAGGGAGATGCCAAAAACTGCGGCATACGTTTTGTGGAGGTCAATCTTTCGGTAATACAGTGCATGCAGGCCAATATGGCTGAAAAGATACAGGATATCCTTAAGGAATACAATATAGATCCCGGAAGGATCAATTTTGAGATAACCGAGACTGCATCCGATTATCTTGCAGATGCCGTGCTCCGTACCATGAATGATATTTCGGTAAACGGAAACGGATTCTCGCTTGATGACTACGGTTCGGGCTATTCAAACCTCGGGCGTGTCATGAGTTTCCCTTACAGGATAATCAAGCTTGATAAGTCGCTTGTAGACGGACTTGGAGATTCCAGAAGCTACGAAATCATGAGACAGACCATAATCCTTCTTAAGAGCCTGGGAGCCGAGATCGTGGTAGAAGGTGTAGAGGACGAAGATAAGGCATTGTGGTTTGCAAAGATGGGCTGTGAGTATATCCAGGGTTACTATTATGCAAGGCCCATGCCGGAGAGAGAGTTCATAGATTTCTGCAGAGGAAAGCTCGGTACTTTATAAAAGATGATATAAAAACTTAGGGAAGCCCTACGCGGCTTCCCTTTTTTGTTAGCGGAGACGGAGGGATTCGAACCCTCGTGCCCCGGAGGGCAAACGCATTTCGAGTGTTTTATACCAAGCGAAAAACTGTTAAAAATCAAGATAAATAAATATAGCTTATAATTGATTTTGACAGCCTTCAGATACTAAAAATACTGAGAAAACTGAAAAGAAGCTTCATTTTACTGAACTTCCTTGAAAAAACAAGGAAGTTTTTTATTGCGCAAAAAAGAGAGAACAAGGAGAGAACTACCCCATCTTGAGGGAACAGATCAGCTTAAGGCGGCAGATGCTGACGGAGGAGATTGGAGGAACGATGACGGATTTTGAAAAAAGAGTATTGGATATCAAAGAGCGATACGGGAACTATCTCACCCAGCGGGAATTTATGGAAGCAGCCGGTATCAGCTCCAGAACGGCATATCTTGCAACCAAGAGAGGGCTCGTGCCTTATCACAAGGAATATGTCGGAACAGTAAGGTATTACCGGATCCGGGCTGAGGATGTGGCGGCATATATGGAAAGGCGTTATCAGAGCCGCAGGACGGACGGAAATGCAGAGAAGGAATCGGTGATCGGCACGATCCTTTCGTCGGAACCGGATGTACTAAGCATCCGCCAGGCAAGTGATATCACCGGGATCCATAAGAACTCGATAATCAGGTGGATACAAAAGGGATATCTTAAGTCATTTCTTTGGAAGGGTGATCACCGTATCCCGAAAGCCGAGCTCATGAGGTATATTGCCTCACCGAGGTTCTGGATGGCAAGGAGCAGATCCCTGCAGCGTGAAGCAATACGGATGGCAATGGAATGGCTTGAAACACAGCGGACAAGAAGATTTGTGGAAGGAGTTAATGAACATGACGACATTAAAGGATCTGATCGATGATAAAAAGATTTTTTCGCCAATGGA
>CAMPAP010000102.1 GCA_946631935.1 uncultured Lachnospiraceae bacterium
CCTGCCATGAGCGGTAAGGTAAACCAGGTTTATAATTCCGGCAGGATAAAGGAAAGCTGTATTAACGCCGCCCAGGAAGCACTTAACGGAACTTCGAATATCGGTGATTTTACCCATTTCAGGACCAACAACGGCGCCCACACGGGTATTGCCATCGGACACCATATATTCTACTGATGTTTTTTTTCTGTCACCCTGTTTCATACCGACTTCTCCTTCTTTACTGTCACCTCGTCCCATATCGACTTCTCTTTCTTTATTACAGTCATGTGGTCTGTACCGCTGCGGCCTTCCTTGCAAATGTTAATAGTGGAAAAGAACAGAAAAACATGCTAAAATGGTAATGTTTTTCGGAGGTAAACGAAAATGAGTGAACAGGTAATTTTCTGGCTTGTTGTACTTGCAATTGCTGCTGTAACAGAGATAGCCACAATGGGGCTTGCCAGTATATGGTTTGCCGGAGGCGCTCTTATTGCCGCCCTTGTAGCTTTCGTTGTTCCCTACTTCTGGGTTCAGCTTATAGTCTTTATAGTGGTCAGTGTTGTACTTTTAGTCTTCACCAGACCCGTTGCCATGAGATATTTTAACAAGAACCGTGTCAAGACCAACATAGACGAGCTTATCGGTCAGAGAGCCATTGTCACATCCGAGATAGATAACCTCAAATATATCGGAGAGGTTACCGTTGCAGGCAGGGACTGGATGGCAAGGACCGAAGAGGACGGATATGTGATCCCCAAAAACGCGGTGGTGGTCATCAAGAGGATCGAAGGAGTCAAACTCATTGTTGAACTTGAGGAATCCCTGAAGGACGCCATTAAGCTTGAAAGATCCGATGCCCTCCTTGATCCAAGGATCATCGAAGAGCAGGATGAGGATTGAAACGGGAGTTAAAAATGGAGCTCTGCGAAAGCAAAGCTTTCGCGAAATAAACGAATGTCGCCAAAGCGACAGAATAGGAGTAGAAAATGGCGGGATTAATTTTTGTGATCGTTGTACTTCTTATGGTTTTCGTAAGCTGTATCAAGGTTGTACCTCAGGCAAATGCTTTTATCATTGAAAGACTTGGTGCATACCAGTCAACCTGGGGCGTAGGCCTTCATATCAAGCTTCCCTTCTTTGACCGTGTTGCAAGAAGAGTCAATCTGAAGGAGCAGGTTGCGGATTTCCCTCCCCAGCCTGTTATCACCAAGGATAACGTTACCATGAGGATCGATACGGTTGTCTTCTATCAGATAACTGATCCCAAGCTTTATACATATGGTGTTGAGAATCCCATGCTCGCCATTGAGAACCTCACCGCCACAACACTTCGTAATATCATCGGTGACCTTGAACTCGATGAGACCCTCACCTCCCGTGAGACCATCAATACCAAGATGAGAGCAACTCTCGACGTTGCTACCGATCCCTGGGGAATCAAGGTTAACCGTGTAGAACTCAAGAACATCATTCCTCCCGCTGAGATCCAGAATGCCATGGAGAAGCAGATGAAGGCAGAGCGTGAGAGACGTGAAGCCGTAACCAGAGCAGAGGGTGATAAGAAAGCAAGGATCCTTGAGGCAGAAGGTAACAAGGAATCTGCAATCCTTAATGCGGAAGCTGAAAAGCAGGCAATGATCCTTCACGCAGACGCTCATAAGCAGAAGATGATCCTCGAGGCAGAAGGTCAGGCAGAAGCGATCCTTAAGGTTCAGCAGGCGAAGGCTGACGGTATCAAGCTCTTAAGAGATGCACAGGCAGATGATGCTGTTCTCAAGCTCAAGAGTCTCGAAGCTTTTGAAAAGGTTGCAGACGGACAGGCTACCACCATCCTTCTTCCCGCAGAGCTTCAGGGAATCGCAAGCATGGGCGTTGCTCTTGAACAGGGCATGAAGACATCAAGAAATGCAAAGCCCGGAGTGAAGAAGGCTGACGAGTGCACAGATCCTCACACCGGATACGAAGAATGCTGATAAGAACATATAACTTATACCTATGACTGCATATCCGCCGATGGGCGGATATGTAGTTTTTAGAGAACAGGACTGATTATGGTTAATTTAAAGGGAAGAGATCTTCTCAAGATGAGTGACCTTACGACGGAAGAGGTTTTTTATCTTCTTGATCTTGCTGCAGATCTTAAGGATAAAAAGAAAAAGGGGATCCCCGTTTCCGACAGGCATCCCGGTAAGAACATCGCGCTTATCTTTGAAAAAACAAGTACCAGGACCAGATGCTCCTTCGAGGTTGCGGCTCATGATCTTGGGATGCATGTAACATACCTTGATCCCGCAGGTTCACAGATCGGATGGAAAGAATCCATTGCTGACACTGCAAGGGTTTTAGCCGGAATGTTTGACGGTATCGAGTACAGGGGATTTGAACAGACCATTGTTGAAGAACTTGCATACTATTCCAAGGTTCCCGTATGGAACGGACTGACCAATGAATCCCACCCCACACAGATGCTTGCGGATCTGCTCACAATAAGAGAGCATTTCGGAAGACTTGAGGGCCTGACTCTCTGCTATATGGGAGATGCCCGCATGAACTCTGCGAATTCTCTTATGGTGGCATGTGCCCTTGTATCCATGAACTGTGTGATATGCGCTCCCGAAAAATATCAGCCCTCTGCCGTTTATATTGAAAAAGCAAAAGAGATCGCATCTGCCACAGGTTCTGAGATAATCATCACCGATTCTCCCCAGGCAGGTGCCATGGGTGCGGATATCATCTATACCGATGTATGGGTTTCTCTTGGTGAGCCCGATGATGTATGGAAGGAGAGGATCGAAGATCTTTCTCCCTACAGAGTTGATAAAAATGTTATGGATATGGCCGGATGCGATGCGATCTTCATGCACTGCCTGCCTTCATTCCATGACCTTGGCACCAAAAAGGGGCGCGAGATCTCCGAAAAATTCGGTCTTAACGAGATGGAAGTCACCGATGAGGTATTTGAATCCCATGCATCTCTTGTTTTTGTGGAAGCAGAGAACAGGATGCATACCATCAAAGCTGTAATGGATGCGACATTATAAGAAATGAAAGCAAAGATACTGGAGCTCCTGCGCAAGAGACAAGACTTTGTCTCAGGCCAGGAGCTTTGTACAATTTTAAATGTATCAAGAACTGCGGTATGGAAGGCCATAAGATCCCTTGAGAGCGAAGGCTATGTGATAGAAGCCGTAAGGAACAGGGGATACAGGCTTGTTGAAGATGGATCGGATGCAGCTTCTTATGATATCTACTCTGCCAATGAGATAAAAAGCAGACTTGAGGAAGCATCCGGTGTTCGTGAAGTTTTGTTTTTTGATTCCATCGACTCCACCAATACCGAGTGTGCAAGGCGTGCATCCTCCGGAGCGGGCAGCGGGCTTCTGATAGCAAGTGACAACCAGACAGCAGGCCGTGGAAGAAGAGGCAGGAACTGGACATCTCCTTCAGGGAGCAATATCTATTTTTCATATATGTTCAGGCCGGATGTCAGTCCTTCCGATGCGCCGATGCTGACGCTTCTTATGTCCCTGTCTGTGTGCATGGCCATGGAAAAAATACTGGAAGGCAGAATATACCGCACTTCCGGCAGAAAGCGCAGCGAAAAAAGAAACGAAATGGCTCCCATGATCAAATGGCCCAATGATATCGTGATAGACGGAAAAAAGTGCTGTGGCATGCTGACCGAGATGAACTGTGAATCCGATTATATCGGATATGTTGTCATAGGCGTCGGCATCAATGTCAGACACCAGAAATTCCCGAAGGAGATTAAGGCAACTGCCATTACGCTTGAGGATGCCTGGAAAAAACCGGTTCCGAGAAGCCTTCTGACAGCCGAGATCCTCAACATCTTCGGCCCCATGGCAAAGCGCTTTGAAGAAGAAAAAAACCTTGGCTTTATCAGAAGAGAATATTACGACAGGCTGGTAAATGCAGGAAGAAAAGTGCGGGTACTTGACCCGAAGGGAGAATATGACGGCATTGCCAGAGGAATAAACGAAACGGGGGAGCTCCTTGTTGAAACGGATGACGGCAAGATAAAGGAAGTGAATTCCGGTGAAGTGTCGGTGAGAGGAATATACGGATATGTCTGAAAAAAACATGATCAACGATAATGATACGGTAGAAGGAAGAATAGTGCTTTGTGGCGCTAATTCCTACGATCAGAAATACTATTTCAATCCAAAATTTGAAAAAGTTCCCGAGTCCATTCAAAAGGACCTCCACATAATCGCAGTCCTTTTTACAGAAGAAGTTGGCGGTATCTTTACCATATCCTTTGAAGATGACGGAGAGATCCGCTTAGATGCACATCCCGATGAGTCGGATATCATGTACGACTCCGTATCCGCAGGCCTTCTTCTTGGCGAGATCCGTAAGAACCGCGCCGAACTCTTCGAATCCCTCACTGCTTACTACAAAGTATTGATCCTTGGAGAAAAGATAGAATTATAAAACCGGTCCACGGGTGACGGGTGTGTATGACTTTTTGAATTTCGGTGCCTGCGAGAAATTCGGTCGCCTGGCCTGAGCGAAGCGAATGGCCTGCGGCAGCAAACTAAATCCTTCAGCAAACTGAATTTCTGCCTGGCACCGAGAAATGAAAAAAGACATACACTCCGGCAGGACCCGTGTCAGTAACCTGTCGCTAATTATGAGAATTGGAAATATCGAACTCAGGAACAATTACATCTTAGGCCCCATGGCCGGCGTAACGGATACCGCCTTCCGCATCATCTGTTCGGAACTCGGTGCGGGCTTTGTCTGTGCCGAAATGGTCAGCGCCAAAGCCATCTCCTACAACAACAAAAACACCGTCAAAATGCTTGAAACGGAGGAGACCGAACACCCCGTCAGCATGCAGCTTTTCGGCTCCGAACCCGATATCTTAGGTGACGTTACCGCACGGCTCCAGGATGGCGACTTTGAGATAATCGATTTTAACATGGGCTGCCCCGTGCCCAAGGTTGCGGGAAACGGAGAAGGATCTGCCCTTATGAAAGATCCGGACCTTGCAGGAAACATCCTGAGAGCAATGGTCAAAAACTCCCCCAAAAAGCCCGTCACTGTCAAAATAAGAAAAGGCTGGGATGCAGAGCACGTAAATGCGGTGGAGATCGCAAAGATCGCAGAGGATGCCGGTGTAAGCGCCATTGCCGTTCACGCAAGGACTAAAGCCCAGTACTATTCCGGCGAAGCGGACTGGGACATCATCAGACAGGTTAAAGAATCGGTGAAGATCCCCGTTATCGGAAACGGCGATGTTACCTGCCCCGAAGATGCCATGAAAATGATGAGTGAAACCGGCTGTGACGGCGTAATGATAGCTAGGGCAACAAGAGGCAACCCCTGGATCTTCAGACAGATCACGGATTTGGCAGAGGGAAGAGAAATCTTTGTTCCCGACAACGCCGAAAAAAGAAGAGTAGCCAAAAGACATGCGGACCTACTCCTGAAATATAAGGGTGAATACATAGCAGTTAGAGAAATGAGAGCCCATCTTGCCTGGTATACCCACGGAATGCCCGGAGCGTCAAAACTCAGGGGAAGAGTATCACAGCTTCTTAAGATGGATGACCTTTATGATGCTATAGATGAGATATTTTACGTAAAATGAACGGATAAACGATGAAAGTATTGTTTTACAGATATAACAGCATATGTGAGCCGGATTTTATCGATGCCTTTGCAAAAGCAGGACTAACGGTGAGCGAAGTGACGGTTGAAATGGAGCGAAAGGATATCCCGGGAGAAGAGAGAGTAAGGATATTGCTTGAAGCCATAGCTGCCGAGAAGCCTCTTTTTGTGTTTTCCATTGATTTTTTTCCGTTTATTTCACTTGTTTGCAAAAGGGTTGGGATTATCTATGCGGCTCTTTCCGTTGACTGCCCGGTTGCTGAGATCTACAGCCCCGAGATCAAAAATCCCTGCAACAGAGTCTTTTTATTTGACAGGGATCAGTATGACAGCCTTAAGGATATATGTCCCGGGCGTGTTTTTTATATGCCCCTTGGAGCTGCGACGGAGAGACTTTCCAAGATCCCGTTTCCGGATACTTACGAGTACGGAGTTTCTTTTATAGGTTCTTTATATAACGAAAAGGACAGATATGAATATTTAAAAAAGCAGGGCAGGATCGAAAAGAAGGCACTTGAACATATGGAAGAACTGATATCCGCCCAGCTGCCTGAAAGAGGCCTGGATATCATCGAAAACGGCCTTTCAAAAGAAGATATCGATGCTCTTAAGGATGCAGATCCTTCATTCTACAGATCGGATGATGCCTTAACCGATATGGACAGATATGTTGCCGTAAATAACTATCTCGGGAACCATCTGACAAGCCTTGACCGCATAAGGGTCCTTAACAGACTGGGAGAAACCCTGCCTGTGGGGAGCGTTCATCTTTTTACCAGATCAGATACATCGGATATCTCTGAAAATGTGGTGATCCACGGCGGCGTAAGTACCCTCACCGAAATGCCTGTGGTCTTCAGGTCCTCCGTTATAAATCTCAATCTGACTTCAAGGACCATCAAAAAGGGACTTCCCCAGAGGATATGGGACATACTCGGATCCGGAAGTTTTTGCGTTACTGATGGTGACAGGAATTTTGATGATATGCTTGAAAACGGTGTCCATCTTAAGACTTTCTCATCATATGATGAGCTTCCGGATATCTGCGCCTGCTATCTTGATAAAGCAGATGAGGCTGAAAATATCGCTTTAAACGGCTTTGATAAGGTAAGCGTTTCCCACACCGTGCTTTTAAGGGCACTTGCGATCCTTAAGATGATCCTTTCCGAAAAACTGGGATGACTGATGCATTTGCCATTTGCTCCGGAGAAAAATCCTTCGGATGTAAAATGGCCTTTTTAATGCAATAAAAGCCCTTATGGTGTATAATTTAATAGTTTGGAAAATAAGAATTTTACGGTGAGATATGCTTTTCAGTTCACTGATATTTATAACTGCTTTTTTGCCGGTGGTTTTTATCGGCAGCAGGATACTTCATAAAAATAAATACGTTAATGTATTTCTGCTTCTTGCGAGTCTGTTCTTCTACGCATGGGGAGAGCCTGTTTATGTGCTCCTTATGATTTTGTCAGTGATCGTCAACTTTTTTGCAGGCATCATAATGGACCGTCGCCGGGATAAGGCAAAGCTCACCCTGGTGCTTGCTCTTATCTTCAACCTGGGACTTCTGGGATTTTTCAAGTATTTTTCATATGCAACGGTGGTGATGAACGTCTATCTTCATATCCCCGTGCCCACCTTCGGGATCCCGCTTCCCATCGGTATCTCGTTTTTTACCTTCCAGATAATGTCCTATATCATTGACCTTTACAGGGGCAAATTCCCCGTTCAGAAAAATATCATAAATCTGGGACTTTATATTTCCTTTTTCCCCCAGCTTATCGCCGGTCCCATTGTCAGGTACGAGGATATCAACGAACAGCTTGAAAACAGGGTCGTAACTATCGAAAAATCCACAGAGGGCATCAGACGCTTTATCCTGGGTCTCGGAAAAAAAGTCATCATAGCAAATATCGTTGCAGAGACCGCAGACCACATATACGGCCTTGACCCTTCAGTCATGTCGGCCCAGACTGTATGGATTGCATCGATCCACTATACTCTCCAGATCTATTATGATTTTTCCGGGTATTCGGATATGGCAATAGGTCTGGGAAAAATGTTCGGTTTTGATTTCCTGGAGAATTTCAACTATCCCTATATGTCAAAATCCATCACCGAATTCTGGAGAAGATGGCACATATCCCTGGGAACCTGGTTCAGGGAGTACCTCTACATTCCCCTTGGGGGTAACAGAAAAGGAAAGGTCAGGTCGTATATCAATCTGATGATCGTATTCTTCCTTACGGGATTCTGGCACGGAGCAGGTTTTACGTTTATTTTCTGGGGTATTTACCACGGAATATTCAGAGTAATAGAAAAGCTCGGTTTTTCAAAGATCCTGGATAAATGTAAGCCCCTTGCCTGGATCTATGCATTTTTTGTGGTCAATCTCGGCTGGGTATTTTTCCGTGTTGAGGGACTTAAGAATGCCTTTATGATCGTTGGCAGGATGTTCACTCCGGGTCTCGACAGATACTATTCCTTCGGAGAACTGGTATCCCACAGATGCCTTATAGCCATGATACTTGGCATATTGGGAGCGGGCCTTATCCAGCTCATGCCGCAGAAGATACCTTCGGTAAAAAAGATCGTATTTAATCCCTTCGTTCAGTACATATGGTGCGCTTTTGTATTTCTCATAAGCATCATACTGCTTGCAAGCAATACATATAATCCGTTCATTTATTTCAGATTTTGATGAAAAATATGAAAAAAAGCGTAAGCGGAAAACTGAATATAAAGCTTATCCTTGTCCATATAACGTTTTGGGGCTTTATTCTCGGACTCCCGGTTTTTTACCATTTCTGGGGCCCGCTTCTTGACAGCGCCAACTACGAGAACAGGAATATGACGGAAAAACCGGTATTTTCCTTGGAAACCGTGTCATCTTATCCTCTTCAGTATGAGAGTTATTACAATGATAATTATCCTTTCAGAAACAAGATGATCATGTTAAACGGTAGGTTCAGTTATCAGATTCTGAAAGAAGGCACGGGCTTCAGCATCGTCGGAAAGGACGACTGGCTTTTTTACAAGTCCGAAGCCAGCAACGACGGCATCAACATTGCACAGTATAAGGGCAGGGCGCAGTTCTCCGAGATGGAGCTTAAA
The DNA here is from genome assembly GCA_946631935.1 of uncultured Lachnospiraceae bacterium. GTDB lineage: Bacteria > Bacillota > Clostridia > Lachnospirales > Lachnospiraceae > AC2028. The sequence goes on from CAMPAP010000102.1 coordinate 8,734, forward strand.
TTTGCCGCCAAAAGCCTTATGAACACTAAACAGTGGTGCGATGAGCACGGCATGGAATTCGTTCTTTTCATAGCTCCCAACAAGGAGAGGATGTACAGCGAATATATGCCGGGATATTACAACTCATCCCGCGTCAGCGATACCTGCAATACTGACCAGCTGGTGGAATATCTCAGGGAAAATACGGATATCCGTGTGGTCTGGGCATATGAGGATCTGTCCGAATACAAATCCGCCCATCCCGATGAGCCTCTTTATTATCACCTGGATACCCACTGGAATTACCTGGGTGGCTATATCGGAGCAAGAGCGCTCCTTGAAGAGCTTGGTATTGAAATCCCTCCGGCCGAAGAAAGGGAGAAGACCATCAGGAACACCAAGACAGGAGATCTTCTCATGCTGATGAATCTCGGATCGGTTGAATCCGTTGACGATGTGGATTATGCCTTTGCCGGTTATCCCGTTGAGGGAATGGAAATGGTTTCCGATGACGTTAACGGCGCCCTCATGTACAGAAATCCCGGTGCGGATCCGAGAAAAGTCCTTATTTACAGGGATTCATTCTGCAATATCATGCGTTATTTCTTGGGCGAGCAGTTCAGCGAGATCAGCATGGTTCCCCATGAACTCTGGCAGAACGATCTTCCTGAGATCTATCAGCCCGATGTTCTCGTATATGAGCTTACGGAGAGGTTCGTTGACAATCTTGTGACCGAGCATATCCAGCCCTACTGACGGAAAGCAAAACAACTGCTATTTTATATTTTTTAAACAATTTTTTATAAAAAGGGTTAATATTAGGAAAAGAGTATCCGATAAAGCAAATAGAAAAGTATCTTCAGCACTTTGAAGATGCCGGAAAAAAGATATTAAGATTTTGAAACAGTAAACCCTAAGGATGAAAAGGAAAACATCCGAAATATCACATGGAGGTGATCAAAATGTCAATAGAACCTATCGGTACGGTAATGGGACTTCAGGCACAGAGTTATTCTCCTGCGCCTAAGCCGGTAACCCCTTCAGAGAAGATGCCCGAAGCTGCAGACATGAATCCTGCAAAGGCATCTCTGGAGGATATTGCTGTTGTGGATTCTGCAAATTCCAAGAATGGCGCTGATGATTCCGAGAGCAAGAACGAAGAGAACCAGCAGGCTACCAAGGAGCAGATGAAGAAAGCTGTTGAGAAGATCAACGGCGCACAGATGGATAATTCCGAAGCTGTTTTCGGTTTCCATGAAGAGACCAACAGAGTCACCATCAAGATAGTTGATAAAGAGACGAAAGAAGTCATTAAGGAGCTTCCTCCCGAGAAGACGCTGGACATGATAGCAAAGGTATGGGAGCTTGCCGGACTTTTCGTTAACGAACAGAGATAAGGAGGGCGGCTATGTCAGATAAGATCAGAATGAGCGGGCTTATATCCGGACTTGATACTGATTCCGTTATAGAAGCCCTTGTAAGCAATAAGAGACAGAAGGTAACAAACGCAGAGGGCGACCAGAAGAAGCTTGAATGGAAGCAGGATCTCTGGAAGGATATCAATACCAATATCAAGGCTCTTCAGCAGACCTATATCTCCAATATGAGATTCGGTTCCGCATTCTCCAAGAAGATGACAAGCGTTTCCAACTCTTCCGTTGCAAGCGTTGTTACCGGAGAGGGTGCTGTTGATGCGACCCAGAAGCTTAAGGTTGAGAAGCTTGCCAAGACCGCTTATCTTACCGGCAAGGATCTTAACGGCGCAAGCACTGCCAAGACTTACAATGCATCGACAAAGCTTTCCGAGCTCGGATTTGGAAGCGGAAAAACCGATGTTATAAGCATAAATATCGGAGGAGAGGAAAAGGGTACTCTTAACGTTGATGAGAATACCACCATTTCCGATGTACTTACTTCTCTTAAGAAGGCAGGTCTTAACGCTTCATTTGATGAGAATACCCAGAGATTTTTTGTAAGTTCAAAATCAACCGGAGCTTCCAATGATTTTTCGCTTACAGATACAAACGGAGCTCTTTCATCACTTGGACTTGCTACCGCAACCAAGGAGCAGATGGAAGCCGAAGGTTTTGACCAGAGTAAGTATGCAACCAAGATCGACGGAAGCGATGCGGTCATATACCTGAACAACGCTAAGTTCACCAGCGACACCAATACTTTTAAGATCAACAATCTTACCATTACCGCTCTTGAAGAGACCGGAGACAAGGAAGTGACCCTGACCACCCAGACCGATACCAGCGGAATCTATGGTATGATCAAAGATATGATCACCCAGTACAACAAGGTGATCAACCAGATCGATAAGTATTACAATGCCGAATCTTCCAGGAAGTTCTCAATGCTCACAGATGAGCAGAAGGAAGCTTTAAGCGAAGATGAAGTTGAAAAATATGAGCAGAAGATCAAGGATTCTCTTTTAAGAAGAGATACCAATCTTCTCAACCTCAGAAACCTTTTTACCGGTGCCTTTAGTGCCGGGATAGAGGTCGGAGGCAAGACGATGTATCTGTCCGATTTCGGAATCGGAACCGGAAGCTGGTTTGATACCGCCGATAACGAGAAGCATGCTCTTCACATTGATGGCGATAAAGATGATGCTTCAACAAGTTCCAAGGCTGATAAGCTGTCGGCCATGATCGCATCCGATCCTGCCAAGGTTCAGGAGTTCTTCACGAAGCTTTCTCAGGATCTTTATTCCAAGCTTTCAAATGTATCAAAGTCCGTTGACGGATACAGATCATATGGAAACTTCTACGATGACAAGAAGATGAAGAGCGATTACGACGGATATAAGAAGACCATTGCCACTCTTGAGGAAAAGGCGAATGATTACGAGGACAGCCTCTACAGGAAGTTCTCCGCAATGGAAAAATCCCTTGCAAACCTCCAGAGTAAGACCAATGCTCTTTCCGGACTTCTCGGCGTAAGCAGCAACTAATAGTAAAAAGTAAGGAGATAAATTAGGTATGGCTTTACCAAGCGCCTATCAGCAATATGCCAATAACAAAGTAATGACTTCCTCTCCAGCAGAGCTTACTCTTATGCTCTACGAAGGATGCATCAAGTTCATTAATATTGCTTTGGGGGCAATTGAAGAGAAAGATCTGGCCAAAGCTAATACTAATATCCTTAAGGCGGAACATATCATTGATTATTTAAGACAGACTCTTGACATGAAGTATGCCGTGGCCCAGGATTTCGAGAATATCTATTCTTATCTTTCGCAGAGGCTTATCGAGGCAAATATGAAAAAAGACGCTGAGATTCTTCAGGAAGTCAACACCCATATGCATTCGGTAAGGGATACCTGGAAAGAGGTAATGAGAATGAACGGCATTACCTGGAGAAACTGATAGGAGACGGTGAATGGAAGATTATCTGCAGCTGCTGGAAGAGTCTCTTGAAAAAAAGCTTAAAGTTCTCGAAAAGATCGGCGAATTCAATCTGGCCCAGAGAAATATTTTTGATAATGCCGATGAGATGCCGGATTTTTCAAAATTTGATTCTTACATAGAAGAAAAAGGCAAACTCATAGAAGAACTGGATTCTCTGGATGAAGGGTTTGAAGCGCTTTATGCAAGAGTAGCCGATACGCTTAAGGAAGATAAAGAAAAAAATGCTTCAAGGATCAGGAAACTCCAGAATCTGATCAGACAGATCACTGACAAGAGCGTGATGCTCCAGTCCCAGGAGGCTGAGAACAAGAAGCTGATGGAAAAGTTCTTCAAGGCAACAAGGGATGAGATCGGAAAAGGACGTAATTCCCTTAATGCGGTGTACAGCTACTATGAATCCCAGCGAAGCGGCAGCGGATCCGAATCACTTTTCTTTGACTCAAAGAAATAGTTATTGTCCGGAAAGCTATCAGACACAGGCAAACAAATTATAAAAAGAGCAAAAAACCACAAAATTGCGGGATTTTTGCTCTTTTTTAATTTTTTATAAAAAAAGGGTTAATTATTTGACGAAGCATCCGATATAAAGAATGTAGGCGAGAAACAAACCGCCAAACATGGAAAAGTTAACTAAGTAAATGTCCGGTCAAACAGGGATCAGGGCACACTCAAGGAGGATATTATTATGGTAGTACAGCACAATCTTACAGCAATGAACTCTAACAGAATGCTCGGTCTCACGACTAACAGCCTTGCAAAGTCAACCGAAAAGCTTTCTTCAGGTTATAAGATAAATCGTGCAGCTGATAACGCAGCAGGTCTTGCAATATCAGAGAAGATGAGAAGACAGGTAAGAGGTCTTACCCAGGCTTCCACCAACGCACAGGACGGTATTTCTGCAGTACAGACCGCTGAAGGTGCACTCAACGAAGTACACGACATGC
>CAMPAP010000103.1 GCA_946631935.1 uncultured Lachnospiraceae bacterium
ACGGATATACAACGGTAAATGTCGGAACCGTAGAAGGGGGAAGTGCTAGAAACATAGTACCCGATCTTGTGAAGATAACCGGCGAGATAAGAAGCCTTGATCATAAAAAAGCACTGGATAAGTCGGAAGAAATAAAGGAGATCTTTGATGAGTGCTGCTCAAAGATAAAAGCAAAACTTGTTTACAAGACAGTGGAACACATCAGATCATACACCGTTAAAAAAAGTGATGAAGTCGTAAAAAGATTCGGCAAAGCATGTTCACACTTAGGGATTGAAACAGAGTACGTAAACACCTACGGTGGAAGCGATGCAAACAGACTCAATGAAGCCGGAATAAAAACGATAGTTTATTCCTGCGGAATGGAAAATGTGCATACTACGGGAGAGTATGTATATATAAAGGATCTTATAAGGTCTTCTCAGATTACACTGACACTGATGACAGAAAACAATAAAGCAAAAGATGGAGGAAAAACAAATGGCTAATGCATGTTCAATATTCAGAAATAACAAGGCACCCTACACGGATGAGATCGCCGAAAAGTATGCAAAAGAGGTGGGGGCAAAGCCAAGACCTCAGGAGATCAAAGATGAGATAGACGAAAGAGGTGCTTTTATCCGTCAGGCTAACGCATTCATAAGACCCTTCGGTGACGGAGATGAGGATCTTCATGCGGAGGACGGAAGATTTGCGATCTACTGGGCACATGGTTGCCACTGGTCAAACAGGCCGGTTATAGCAAGAGATATTCTGGGCCTTGAAAACGTGATCGCAGATGCTCATACAACACACAGCGGTGAGAGCAATATATACGGGCACGGATTTGGTGACAGCCCGGATCATAAAGATCCCATTCTCGGTGCATATTTCTTAAGTGAGTTTTATAAAAATGCGGATCCTGACTATAAGGGAAGGGCAACGACTCCGACTCTTGTTGATGTTAAAGATAAGAAAGCAGTCAATAATGACTACCACAGACTGACCAATTACATCGAGGTCCAGTTCAGAAAATTCCAGCCTGTGGATGCTCCGGATCTTTATCCCGTCAAATACAGAAAAGAGATCGATGAATTCAATGACTGGCTTTTCCCCACGATAAACAACGGGCATTACAGAATGGCTTTCTGCCAGAGTTATGAAGCATATCAGGAAAGCTATGATGACTTTTTTGATTCGATCGAAAAGATCGATAAAAGGCTTGAGACCAACAGATTTCTCTTCGGTGATTATATAACCGACTCCGACATCAGACTCTACGTAACTTTGGTAAGGTGGGAGACAAGCTATTACCACAATGTCGGTCCTATTAAAAAGAGGATCACCGAATATAAAAATGTATGGGGATATGTAAAGGAGTTGTTCGGAATTCCGGAATTCAGAAAATATACATTCTTTGAATTTCCGGAAAAGAAAACGAAGGGGATCTTTGCAAGCTATGCAGAGAGGATCGCATCCCAGGTTCCTTACGACGAACTCTGGAAGAGCGACGGATCAAGAAAGGCACTGTCAGAAGATCCGGAAAATGTATATAAGAAACATCCACAGGGAGAAAGCGCTGAAGATTATCAGACTAAGATCAGTGTATCAAAGTGGAATTCCGAAGACCCGGCACGAAGAAATCCCTTTGAACGTACTCTTTCGACGGATGCTTCCATCAATCCCATATCATCCAAGCTTAGGGACTGAAAAAATTGTTATAAGAAATACTTATCACGAGCGATCATTTATTGGAAATTTTCAAATCGCAGGTTGCGGATTAACATTTGATCATAAGAAAAACGAACGAAAGGAAAAGGTCATGGCAAAACTGTTTGACGGAAAACTGGTAATAACGGAAATCCCCGACCTGCTTGAATATCTCCCCACTACGATATACCTGACTCTGGTAGCTCTTGTTGTTGGACTGGTCATAGGACTTTTGATCGCTCTTGTGAGAATGAACAGGATCCCGGTCCTTAATCAGATAGCAATTGCTTTTGTGTCCATCGTAAGAGGAACTCCTATCATAGTCCAGCTCTATATAACATATTTCGGAATACCCATAGCACTGAAATATTTTAATTATTATCACGGAACCAGCTTCAACATAAACGGCATTCCCGGAATACTCTTTGCCATGGTTGCCCTGGGCCTTAACCAGTCGGCATTTGATTCTGAAACCATAAGAGCTGCAATCCAGTCGGTTGATAAGGGGCAGATAGAAGCAGCCAAATCAATGGGCATGAACGGTGGGCAGGTTTTAAGAAGAGTCATTCTTCCACAGGCCGCAGCAGTAGCACTTCTTCCTCTGGGTAATTCATTTATCTCTCTGATAAAAGGTACATCACTTGCATTTACCTGTTCTGTAGTTGAGATCACAGCAGCAGGTAAGATCCTTGCAGGAAGAAATTACAGGTACTTCGAAGTTTACTGTTCACTGGCGATCATCTACTGGGTAATAACTTTTATTCTTGAAAGGATCCTTGCACTGGTTGAAAAGAAGATCACCATACCGGAGCAGCCGCCTGAAGATAAGAATGCATCACCTCGTAAGGAGGAATCAAAATGAGTCTGATCGAAATAAGAGGTCTTAGCAAATCATTCGGAAAAAACGTGGTACTTGATAATGTGGACCTGGATATTAATGAAGGTGAAGTTGTTGCGATAATCGGCCCTTCCGGAACCGGAAAGTCAACTCTTTTAAGAAGTCTTAATCTTCTGGAAAAACCTGAAGCAGGGACAGTGACCATTGACGGAAAAACTTTTGATCTGACCACTAAAGTTTCAAAGGAAAAACTTGAACTCAGAAAACAGACCGAAATGGTATTCCAACAGTTCAATCTTTTTAAGAACAGGACAGCACTTGAAAATGTCATGGAAGGCCTCACGGTGGTCAAGAAGGAAAAGAAAGAGGAGGCAAAAAAGCAGGCCCTCTTTGAACTTGAAAGAGTGGGTATGGGAGACAGGCTTGGTCACTATCCCAGACACTTATCCGGAGGTCAGCAGCAGAGAGTTGCCATAGCAAGAGCCCTGGCACTTAAGCCCAAGCTTCTTCTCATGGATGAGCCTACATCAGCTCTCGATCCCGAACTTGTGGGTGAAGTGCTTCTTACCATAAAAAAGATCGCAAAGGAAGGCTTTACCATACTTCTTGTAACACATGAGATGGACTTCGTTAAAAGCGTGGCAAACAGGATCATCTTTTTGGAAAACGGAAAAGTGGTTGCAAACGGAAGCCCGAGGGAGATTTTTGATAATCCCACAAGCGATCGTCTGAAGTCATTCTTAAGAAACATTAATATGCTTCAGTCAGCAGATGACTACAGTATTTGAAGATTTTTAAAAGTAATAATGTCGATGCCGCCAAGTGGCATTGCAGGAGGTTTTTATGGGCAGTATAGATACACTTTTGGTACATGGTGCAAATGATAAAGTCACTTACGCCAGAGAAGTAAATGTTCCTATCTATCTTACGGCTACATTTGAGCAGAAGAGTTTTGAAGATCATTCAGGATACGGATATGCAAGAGGGAACAACCCCACAAGGGAAAGCCTGGAACATCTGATAGCATCTCTTGAAGGCGGAAAACATGCTTTCGGATTTGCTTCGGGAATGGCTGCAACAAGCGCAGCACTGAGTCTGTTTTCTGCAGGAGATAAAGTTCTTGTTATAGGAATGGTTTACGGCGGAACATACGGAGTGCTTAATAATGTATTTTCAGGTTTCGGTATCAAATGGGAACTTGTTGATATCGACAAGCCGGAAGATCTTGAACAATACATTACAGATGATGTAAAAGGAGTGTTTTTTGAAACACCGGTCAATCCTACACTCAAGGTTAATGACATCAGGGGCATAGCATCTGTTGCAAAAAAGCATTCTCTTTTGACAATCGTAGATAACACTTTCATGTCACCCTTTGCACAGAGACCTCTTGAACTTGGGATCGATGTGGTTGTGGAAAGTGCTACAAAGTACCTCGGCGGACACAGCGACATTATTGCAGGTATCGCAGCAGTAAACGATGACAAGCTTGCTGAAAGGCTTCATATGATACAGGTACTTCAGGGTGGGATCATTCAGCCCTTTGATGCATACCAGCTCATAAGAAGCATCAAGACTCTTGGAGTAAGAGTAAGACAGCAGACATACAATGCAGGGAAGATCGCAGAATTCCTTGCAGGTAACGAAGCGGTTAAGACAGTCCATTATCCCGGACTTGAATCGGATCCCGGATATGAACTTCAAAAAAGTCAGACTGACTATCCCGGAGCAATGCTTTCATTTGAACTTGCTGACGGATACTGTCCCGCGAAGTTTTTAGACAGCCTTAAGATATTCACTCTCGGAGCAAGTCTTGGCGGTGTTGAATCCCTTATAGGACATCCGGCAACAACATCTCACAGATCCATACCGGAAGATGTAAGTAAAAAATTCGGTATAAGCGATCTGCTCATACGAGTATCACCCGGAATCGAAGATACTCAGGAACTCATTGATGATCTTGCACAGGCTTTAAAGCTTGCGAAGAAATAAAGATGCAAAAGGAGAAAATATTATGAAAAAGAATGTTTTGAAACTTATTGGAGTAACAATTGCAACTGCAGCACTTTTTGCAGGATGCGGACAGAGTGCGGATGCTAATACCCAGCAGACTGCTGCACCTCAGACAACCGAAGCAGTTACCGAGACTCCTGATGCAGGCACCTCTGATGCAGCTGATGCCGGAAGTGCAGAAGTAACCGAGAAGACAACTATCGTTGCAGTAACCCATGCTTCACCCAGACCCTTCACTTATTATGATGATGACAACAACCTTACCGGTCAGAACGTAGAACTTCTCAATGCGGTATTTGAAAAGCTCCCCGAGTATGAGCTTAAGTGGGAAGTGTCACCTGATTTCCCTTCAATCTTCGCAGGAATCGATGCTGACAAATATCAGATCGGTGTTAATAACCTCAGCTGGAACGAAGAGCGTGGAGAGAAATATCTTTTCACCGCACCCATGTTCAAGAATGAGCTTATCGTAGTTGCAAATGATTCAATTGAACTCGGTGATACCGTTTCTTATGAAGATCTTGCAGGCAAGACTTATATAGGATCCCCCACCATGGCTTATACCATCTGGACCGAGCAGTATAACGAATCAAGCGATAAGGACATCATCGTAGAATACAATGAATCCGATCTTGCACTTCAGCTTAACCAGGTTGCAGACCAGAAGGATTACTTTCTTATCATCGATGCTCCTATGTACTATGGTTTCTATCAGCCTGAGTTCGGATATGATCTTCAGACCGCAACTCTTACCAATGTAGGCGGAGATGATTTTTACAGCTACTTCGTAGTAGGTAAGGGAAATGAGAAGCTTGTTGAAGATATCAACAGAGCACTTCTTGAGGTAACCGAGGACGGCACCGCAACCAAGATCAGTGAAAAGTATCTCGGCGGAAATTATGCTCCTACCGCAGATGAGATCAAGAATAACACCAAATAAGCAAATTAAGAGGTAATAAAAATGGCAAGGATATATCAGGGTATAGAAGAACTTATCGGGCATACGCCACTTGTACAACTTAACAGATACGCAAAAAAACTTGGCCTTGAAGCAAACATCATTGTAAAGCTTGAATCCTTCAATCCTGCGGGATCAGTTAAGGACAGAGCGGCACTTAATATGATCCTTGCCAAAGAAAAAGCAGGGGAGATCAAACCCGGAGGTACCATTATCGAGGGTACCTCCGGAAATACAGGAATAGCCATTGCGGCGATCGGTGCTGCAAGAGGATATACCGTGATAATATGCATGCCGGATGATGTTTCCGTAGAAAGAAGAAGACTTATTTCTTCATACGGCGGAGAAGTTATACTGACACCCGGTGCAGCCAAAATGGGCGGTGCGGGTCAGGCGGCGGCAGAACTTTTGGAGAAAACCGAAAATGCCGTGATCATCGGTCAGGGAGCTAATCCCAACGACCCGGATGCTCACTATAAAACTACAGGTCCCGAGATCTGGGAAGATACTGACGGTAAGATTGATATTTTTGTAGCAGCGGCGGGAACGGGCGGAACCATATCAGGAGCAGGAAAGTATCTGAGGGAAAAGAATCCGGATATTAAGATCGTTGCTGTAGAGCCTACAGGAAATGCGGTGCTTAACGGTGGAGAGCCGGGACCTCATAAAATACAGGGAATAGGCGGAGGCCCCACACCGCCTGTGACAGATGAAAGTCTTTTTGACGAAGTCATTGATGTGACCGATGAGGATGCATATTTGGCTGCAAGGCAGATTCCAAGAGTCGAGGGAATTTCCATCGGCATCTCGGCAGGTGCAGCGGTATATGCCGCAACACAGATTGCAAAGAGAAAAGAAAACGCAGGAAAAAATATCGTTGTCATCATTCCCGACAGCGGAGACCATTACCTTTCAGGAGATCTTTACGAGTAGTTATGGCTATTGTATATACAGATGATCCAAAAAATATAGATTTTAACAAGGTCACTGATTTTATCAATTCATCAGCAACAGGTAAAAATGCTGAGTTTAATAAAGTGATCAAAGCATTCCTTAACAGTACATATTGTGTATATGCGCTGGATGGAGAAGAGATAGTCGGAGTAGGCAGAGCTTTGTCTGATGATATCGAGTGGACTCTTATTACCGATCTTACGGTATCTGAAGAGAGAAGAGATGAGATCACCGGAAATATCCTCGGAAAGTTTTTGGAAAGATTTAAGGGTCATGAGATCTTTGCTTATACTGACAGCTCTTATTATAAATACTTCGGAGATAGTGGTTTTTTCAGATCCAAGAATTCCTTCACCTTTTCAGGATATGAGGAAGGTGAGGATCTGACAGGACTTGATGAAAGCAGTTTTTTGCCTTTGGGATTTAAATTTGAAAATGAATACGGGAAAGTACCGGAAGGATTTCCTGTTCATGAAAAGAGCAACATTAACGAAGCATCGGTAAATATCTCTTACAGTTCATCTATCGAAGGAATAGATATAAACGAAGTTAATGAACTTTTATCAAATGCTTTCGGCAAAAAAAAGCGTGATGTGAATATCACAAAAAAAGCATTTGAAGGCAGCAGATATGTACAGTTTGCCACAGATAGGGGAAAACTTATAGGATGCGCCAGAGCAGAATCTGACGGAGTAAGCCAGGGATTTATCTTAAATGTGGCGGTTGATCCTTCCTACCAGGGACATCACCTGGGACGTGAGGTTGTCTCGAGACTTTCCGCACAAATGGAAGGAGAGAATATTTTTTTGAATACTCATCCCGGAAGCGTGGGATTTTATAACAGAAAGGGATTCAGGAGAAATAAAAACGCATTTCTTTATCCTGCACATCCCGATATGCCCCCTGAGGTTAAGAGAGGTTTCTTTTTGCCGAAGGGCTACAGGTTTGAAGACGAATACTGATTTATCGGAGATTAACGCACATGCCGGAGCTTAAAAATATAACCGCAGAGATTTCCGGAGACGGAAGTTTTAAAAGACAGAAGAACAGATTCACCACACCCTTCGGAAAAGGAGAGGGAAAGCTTCCAGTTGAGGCGGGGAGGTACAGGATCCTGTGCTCCCAGGCATGCCCCTGGGCACACCGTTCCCTTATTGTAAGAAGGCTTCTGGGACTTGAAGATGTCATCAGTGTCGGAATTCTTGATCCCGTCAGGCCGGAGAATCCCAATGACTGGGCTTTTACTCTTGATGAGGGAAATGTCGATCCGGTACTCGGATATCATTTTTTGAGCGAAGCGTATCTTAAAGCAGATCCTGATTATGTCGGAAGATTTACGGTTCCCGCATATGTTGACATAACAACGGGTAAAGTTGTTAATAATGATTATTTTAATCTGACAAGATATCTGGAAACAGAGTGGAAGGAATTTCATAAACCAGGAGCTCCTGATCTTTATCCGGAGCCCCTTCGTGAAAAGATCGATGAGATGAATGATATTCTTTTTCATGAGATCAATAACGGAGTTTATAAAGCCGGATTTGCAAGAAGTCAGGAAGCTTACGAAAAGAATTATAACCTTGTATTTAACCGTCTGGATGCTCTTGAGGAAAGGTTATCCCATTCAAGATATCTGTTCGGTGACAGGATAACCGAATCTGATGTAAGACTTTATGTTTCACTGGCAAGATTTGATGTTGCATATTACAACGGTTTTAATCTGAATAAAAAACTCATAAGGGAATATGAGAATCTTTGGGGATATGCAAGAGATCTCTACCAGACTCCCGGATTCGGTGATACTACAAACTTTGAAGCTATTAAGAAGCATTACCATCTCTGTGCGGTTGCTTCCAATCCATACAGAATCGTTCCTGCGGGACCTGATCTTGAATGCTGGAATACACCTCACGGAAGAGACAGAGAATATAACTGATTAAAGGAAAAAGATATGAGCTACGAAATCGACACACGATGTATACACGGAGAAGGACATAAAAACAGGGATGCCAACTGTTCCATCAGTTATCCCATTTATCAGACTGCGTCTTTTTCCCATCTTACACCCGGTCATAATCCTACCGGTTTCGATTATTCCAGAGAATCAAATCCCACAAGAACATATCTTGAAGAAACCATAAGTTCACTTGAACATGCATATGATACCATCGCGTTTGCATCCGGAATGGCTGCCATCGCCACCGTTTTTGAATATTTTAAACCCGGTGACCATATCATCCTCGGGGACGATCTATATGGCGGTGTTGTCCGCCTCATAACCCAGATCAGTGAAAAGAACGGATATAACATTGAATATGTCAGCACATCGGATATCAATGCTCTGAAAAACAGCATCAGGCCTGATACCCGTGCCATATATTTTGAAACTCCCACCAATCCCATGATGCATATAACCGATATCGGGACTGTTTCAAAGCTTGCTCATGACGCCGGTGCACTGGTGATAGTGGACAACACTTTTATGACTCCTTATTTTCAGAATCCCATCTCTGAGGGAGCGGATATAGTTGTGCATTCGGGTACTAAATACCTGAGCGGTCACAATGATACCGTATGTGGATTCTTATGCAGTGCAGACAAGATCCTTGCAGACAGATTCAGACTGCTTTCCAAAACCACGGGAGCAACTCTGGGGCCCTTTGAGTGCTGGCTCTGTCTGAGAGGATTAAAAACCCTTGCGATCCGTATGGACAGACATAAAAGTAATGCAGAGGCTGTTAAGGCATGGCTTGAGAATAGAGAAGAGGTTGAGAAAGTATACTATGCGGGAAGCGGTATGATCTCTTTTTCGGTTAAGAGCGCTGAGTTTGCCGTAAAGGTGCTTGAAAGAATTAAGCTCATCACTTTTGCGGAAAGCCTGGGAGGAACCGAATCCCTTTTGACATATCCCATCATACAGACACATCCCGATGTGCCGGAAGAAATAAGAAAAAAACTCGGTATCACTGATAAGCTTCTCAGATTATCGGTAGGTATCGAAAACCCCGGAGATATCATAAATGATCTTAAAACAGCATTTGAAAGCTGAAACAGGTGAAGCAGATGCCCGAAAGAAATCTTGATTTTGACAAAATAATTAATCGTTATAAAACAAGATGTCTCAAGTATGATTTTAAAACAAGGAGAGGCCTTCCCGAAGACGTACTTCCCTTATGGGTTGCGGATATGGATTTTAAGACATCTTCCTATATTGAGGATGCCGTAAAGTCCGTGGCTGAGCATAATATCTACGGGTATATAAACACACAGCCGGGCGACGGCTTTTTTGACGCTGTAGCTCTTTGGATGAAAAGGCATCACGACTGGGATGTTGAAGAAAAGTGGCATGTTAAGACACCGGGAGTTGTTTTTGCAATAAGCGCAGCGGTAAGAGCGCTGACAAAACCGGGAGACGCGGTTTTGATACAGCAGCCGGTATATTACCCATTTGCAAATGTTGTCAGATCCAACGACAGGAAACTGATCGTAAGCGATCTGGTGAAAAGAGAAGACGGGAAGTTTGAAACGGATTATGAAGATTTTGAGAAAAAGATAACAGAAAATGATGTAAAGTTTTTTATCCTCTGCAATCCGCATAATCCCGTGGGAAGAGCCTGGAAAAAAGAGGAACTCCTAAAGATTGGCAGGATATGCCGTGATCATAAGGTGTTTGTTTTCAGTGATGAGATCCATTTTGATTTTATATGGAACGGAAAACATAATGTTTTTCAGGAACAGGATGAAAGCTTCAAAGAATTCACCATTACCGCAACCTCTGCAAGTAAAACCTTCAACCTTGCGGGACTCCAGCAGTCGAATATCTTTATCCCGGATCCTGCCATAAAGAGAAGATTTATAAGTCAGATCGATGCAACAGGTTATGACGAACCCAATATATGCGGAATAGCAGCTGCTGAGGCAGCTTATCTGCATGGAGAAGAGTGGTATCTGAAAATGAGATCATATGTTGAGGAGGGTATTGACAGGGCTGTCAGTTATGTAAATGAAAACATTCCCGGAGTAAAACTTGTAAAACCCGAAGGAACATATCTGATATGGCTTGATTTTACAGGGGCAGGTCTTTACGGAAATAAGCTTGATGATCTGATCATAAATAAAGCGGGTTTGTGGCTCGATTCCGGAAAAATGTTCGGAGGATCCGGAGACGGTTATCAGAGACTGAATGCGGCATGTCCCCACAGCATACTTGAAGAGGCTCTGGTGCGAATAAAGAATGCCATGGAAAAATTATAAAAAATTCAGAAAGCGACATAAAGAAAAGCGGCACATTTTGTGCCGCTTTTCCCTTACAGGGGAGATCTTTTATTCCACGTCCTGAAGGGCGTCGAAATCTTCTTCACCCGTTCTTATTTTAACGACCTTACGAACACTGTAAACGAATATCTTACCGTCTCCGATATGTCCGGTATAAAGTGCTTTCTTTGCAGCTTCTATAACTTTCTCTACTGGGATCGCACTTACGACTACTTCAAGTTTAACCTTTGGAAGAAGGGTTGCGTCGATCTCGACACCACGGTATCTCTCACCTGCACCCTTCTGGATTCCGCATCCCATTACCTGGGTTACTGTCATTCCCGTTACGCCTAGTTTATTCATTGCCTTGCGGAGAGTATCGTATCTCGAAAGCTTTGCGATAATAACAACCTTGTAAATGCCGGTTGAGCTTTCCGGAAGAAGATCATCAGCTTCCCTGATGACAGGAACTGCAGCGTTCTTCTTTGCCTGTGAAGCTTCGTCATAACTTTCCGATCCGAGGTTGGTGTTTTCGTTCACACTCATTGTCATTGTTGTGGTATCCATGATGGAGAAGCCTGCATATGCTGAAGGAAGACCGTGCTCAGTTGCATCAAGACCTGTGATCTCTTCTTCTTCGGATACTCTCAGTCCGATAGTTGATTTAATGATAAGGAAAGCAATCGTAATGGTAACTACTGTCCATGCGATGGTCACACCCATACCACCGAGCTGTTTTATGAGCTGTCCTATTCCGCCACCGTAGAAAAGACCTTTTGTAATACCTGCACTGGCAAATCCGGGAGCAGTATCGGTTGCAAAAAGACCTACTGCGATGGTACCCCAGATACCGTTGAACATATGAACCGCAACAGCACCAACGGGATCGTCTACATGAGTTACGTTATCGTTGAACCATACGCCGAATACTACCAGAAGACCTGCAATGGCACCGATGACCGCCGAACCTGCACAGTCCGTTACATCACATGGTGCGGTGATGGCAACAAGTCCTGCAAGTGAAGCGTTGAGACACATTGAAACATCGGGCTTGCCGTATTTAAGCCAGGTGAAGATCATACATACAACAGTGGCAACTGCGGGAGCTACTGTAGTGGTAAGAAATATAGAACCGAGAGTGGGAAGGTCGGTTGCTGCCGCGCCGTTAAATCCGTACCATCCGAGCCAGAGGATAAATACACCTAAAGCTGCGATGACGAGGTTGTGTCCGGGGAATGCGTTTACCTTGGTAACCTTTCCCTTTTCGTCTTTTTCGAACTTTCCGATCCTGGGACCCAGCATCCATGCACCGATGAGAGCACAGATACCACCGACCATGTGAATGCAGTTTGAACCTGCATAATCGTGGAATCCCAACTGTGCAAGGAATCCGCCGCCCCAAGTCCAGTGAGCTTCGATGGGGTAGATAATTGCAGATATGATCGCTGAATACAGGCAGTAGCTTGAGAATTTGGTTCTCTCTGCCATTGATCCGGATACGATGGTAGCGGTCGTTGCACAGAAAACAAGGTTGAATACGAATGATGAATAATCAAAAGAACCGTATTTTGTAAAAACATCAAAGCTGAATCCACCGGCAAAACCACCGAGGATGTTGTCACCGAGCATAAGGGATGCACCGCAGATAAACCACATAACGGTTCCGATACAAAAGTCCATGAGGTTTTTCATGATGATATTGCCGGAGTTCTTGGCTCTTGTGAAACCGGCTTCACACATTGCAAATCCGGCCTGCATCCAGAAGACCAGGGCTGCTCCTATCAAAAACCACACGCCGTATAATTCGCTGCTAAAACTGCTTAATAACTCTTCCATAATCTTTCTCCTCTCTTTTTTCGTCGTGATCATCACTACGAATCTTTTGAAGTATCAAAGGTTAAGCGGGAATTATTATTCATGTTGTTACCTCCTCTCCCGGGGCATTGTCCTAAGTAAAAAAAGGCGCCCAGACCGTGTATTGTCTGAGCGCCTTTGCCCGTTTTGTTATAAAAAAGAAAATGCGCCTTGGAGTTATCCAAAGCGCCTTTGCTTTACAAACGTCAGTTTAATACCACAGAAATAATATGTCAAGAAAAAATTTAAAAAAGCGAAAAAGCACGCTCTGCCTGTGTGTACGTGTCATTTCTTTGAGGATGTATGTATAAATATATGCGATAAGTTTTTCTTATAACGGGTGAACGATTATAGGTATTTTACACTTTGCTCAAATATAAATATCATTAGCACATAAGAAATAAACAGCGTAGGAAATGCAATACAGGCTAAAGACACTAAATAGTCCCGGACAAAAAATAAAAAAACAGTAAGAAAAACAATCCGGTAAAACAGGGAAAAGTAAAGGAGGAAATGATCATGAGTTACAAATTCGAAACACTTCAGCTTCACGTAGGACAGGAACAGCCCGATCCCGCAACGGATGCAAGAGCGGTTCCCATTTACCAGACAACATCTTATGTGTTCAGAAACAGTAAACATGCTGCAGACAGATTCGGACTTGCCGATGCAGGAAATATTTACGGAAGACTCACCAATTCCACTCAGGACGTTTTAGAAAAGAGGATCGCAGCTCTTGAGGGCGGAAGCGCAGCACTGGCTCTTGCATCAGGCGCCGCAGCCATAACCTACACCATTGAAGCTCTTGCTGCTAACGGCGGACATATCGTTGCACAGAAGACCATCTATGGCGGAAGTTATAACCTTCTTGCACATACTCTTCCCCAGTACGGTATTGAGACAACATTTGTTGACGCTCACAATATCTCCGAGGTAGAGGGAGCAATAAAGGACAACACAAGAGCCATCTATCTTGAGACTCTCGGAAATCCCAACAGTGATATTCCCGATATAGATGCCATTGCAGAGATCGCTCATAAGCACGGACTTCCCGTGGTTGTTGATAACACATTCGGAACTCCTTATCTTATCAGACCCTTTGAGCACGGTGCAGACATCGTTGTTCATTCCGCAACAAAGTTCATCGGCGGTCACGGAACAACTCTCGGAGGTATCATAGTAGAGTCCGGAAAGTTCAACTGGAAAGCAAGCGGAAAATATCCCGGCATCGCTGATGCAAATCCCAGCTATCACGGAGTTTCCTTCTATGATGCAGTGGGTCCCGCAGCATTCGTAACATACATCAGAGCCATCCTTCTCAGAGATACCGGAGCAACCATTTCACCTTTCAACGCATTCCTTCTTCTCCAGGGAGTTGAGACTCTTTCTCTCAGACTTGACAGACATGCTGAGAATACAAAGAAGGTTGTTGAATTCCTTAAGAACCATCCCAAGGTAGAAAAGGTAAATCATCCTTCACTTGAAGATCATCCCGATCACGCGCTCTACACCAAGTATTTCCCTAACGGCGGAGCATCGATCTTTACCTTTGAGATAAAGGGTGGCAAAGAGGAAGCGTGGAAGTTCATCGATAACCTTGAGATCTTTTCACTTCTCGCCAATGTCGCCGACGTAAAGAGTCTGGTTATCCATCCTGCTACAACAACACATTCTCAGCTTTCTGACACAGAACTTCAGGATCAGGGAATCACCCAGAGCACCATCAGACTCTCAATCGGAACCGAGCATATCGATGATATAATTGCAGACCTGGAAAAGGGATTTGCAGCAGTATAAATAAGACAAGAGCCTTGGACGACATGAATTCTGCATCATGTGGTCGGGGCTCTTGTTACATGTAAGATAATTTCTGACGGAATCTGGTAAAAATGTCGACGATAGTCTTTTCATGAGTATGGATGAATTATCTTCTCCTATGCGGCTTTCTGGTTTTCCAATCTGTTTCCCATCTATCCGAATCAGGTATATATGCTGTGATCAGATATATCATTTCATCATTTATGCTTGCGAAGG
>CAMPAP010000104.1 GCA_946631935.1 uncultured Lachnospiraceae bacterium
AGCAGTTGCATCCTCTTTAGAAACCGCAAGTGCGCTCGGTCCCTTCAGAGCATCGATTACGCCTTCAAATTCAGTATCTTTAAAAGCGAATCTCATCAGCGTGTTCTTAAATACTTTGTAAGTCACGCCGGCTTCTCTTAACTGCTTACGAAGCTCAGTGTCTTCTGCAACCGTAAGACCGCGGTGGTCAACCAGCACGATTGACTGTGCGCCCTGAATGGTTTCAGAAATTTCCTGGATGATCGGCTGTTTCAGTTCAACTTTTGCCACGTTCTGTACACCTCCTTATTTTTTTGGACAGCCCCAAAGGATTTCTCCCGTGCGGCTGCATCGTTCGCTTTAGACGATGAGGCTTTACGTTTCTGTATGATACAGAAAAATCCCCCTGCCGTCTGACAGGGGGATGATGATCCCATACTTACAGAATGCGACTGCGCGCATCCGTAAATTCCCTCGGCAGGCTCATATGATTACGCCATGCGGCGCCTGCTGTCTTCGGCAATACTTCGGTATTTTATCATGTTGTATTTCAGATGTCAATGTAAAATTTTATTTCAGACTCTGCGTTTTGTTGTTTTAATTATACAAACTTAGCCGGATTTACTTTGACGCCCGGTCCCATGGTGGAAGAAAGGGTGACGCTCTTTAAGTAAGTTCCTTTCAGTGCGCTCGGTCTTGCTTTTACAATTGCATCCATCAGCGTTTGGAAGTTGTCGGTAAGCTGTTCATTTGTAAAGGAAGCTTTTCCAACCGGCACATGAATGATATTGGTCTTATCAAGTCTGTACTCGATTTTACCTGCTTTAATATCCTTAATAGCCTTAGTTACATCCATGGTAACTGTACCGGCCTTGGGGTTAGGCATAAGTCCCTTAGGTCCAAGAACCTTACCGAGACGACCTACAACACCCATCATGTCGGGAGTAGCAACAACGACATCAAACTCGAACCATCCCTCGTTCTGGATCTTGGGGATGAGCTCTTCACCGCCGACAAAGTCAGCTCCTGCATTCTGAGCCTCGGTCAGCTTATCGCCCTTTGCGAATACCAATACTCTTACGTCCTTACCGGTACCGCTGGGGAGAACTACTGCACCACGGATCTGCTGGTCAGCGTGTCTTCCGTCACATCCTGTACGAATGTGAAGTTCTACTGTTTCATCAAATTTTGCGGAAGCAGTCTTTTTTACAAGTGCTACTGCGTCAGCGGGCTCATAGAAAGTTCCGCGCTCGACGAGCTTAGCTGCTTCAGAATATTTCTTGCCATGCTTCATTATTTTTTCCTCCTGGTTCTATCGACAATAAATGTCTCCCAATGTATCAGTCTTTAATAGTAATACCCATGCTGCGTGCGGTTCCTTCGATCATGCTCATTGCGCTCTCGATGGATGCTGCGTTAAGATCGGGCATCTTGGTCTCAGCGATCTCTTTTACCTGAGCCTTGGTGATGCTTCCTACCTTATTCTTGTTGGGTACGCCTGATGCTTTCTGGACCTTTGCTGCCTTCTTGATAAGAACTGCAGCGGGGGGAGTCTTCGTAACGAAGCTGAAAGATCTGTCCGCATATACGGTGATAACGACAGGGATGATGGTATCACCCTTGTCTGCGGTCCTTGCGTTGAACTGCTTGGTGAACTCAACGATGTTGACACCATGCTGTCCGAGTGCAGGGCCTACCGGGGGCGCAGGTGTTGCCTTGCCGGCCGGGATCTGTAATTTGATATAGCCTTCTACTTTTTTTGCCATAATGGCACCTCCTGTTTTTATTGCCTTAATAGGCTTTTCGTGGTATTCGTGCCGGAGCACACTCCCACTTGATTTATAATCAACCGCATCTGCGGCTGGTCACATGTTTAACCCATCCTTCTTACATTATCAAGAGGAACTTCTAGAGGAGTCTCTCTTCCGAACATCTCGACATTGATGGTTACGGTCTGCTTACTGTCATCGATCTTAAGAGCCTTGCCCTCTGTATCCTTCCAGGTTCCGTCAACAACCGCAATGAGGTCACCGACCTTGATGCCGTAATCCTTCTTAGGTGCCTTCTCCTGTGAACCGGGCTGGTACTGAGGCTTGCCGATCTTAAGATTTATAAGCTCCTCTTCGGAAAGGGGAACAGGCTTGCTTCCGGGTCCTACGAATCCGGTAACGCCTCTTGTGTTTCTGACAAAATACCAGGTTCTGTCAGTCAGTTCCATATGAACGATGACATATCCGGGACACATCTTACGGTCAACGACCTTCTTCTTGCCGTCCCTGACTTCCATGACGCTCTCGGTGGGAACTTCTATCTCGAGAATCTTCTCAGCTAATTCTTTATTATTGGCAATGGTCTTTTCAAGATCCAGCTTTACTTTGTTCTCGTAGCCCGAATAGGTATGGACCACGTACCACTTTGCTTCTGCCACTCCTATCCTCCTTATAATGATGTGATCCAGTTAACACCGCTCTTTGCTGCAAAATCAATAAGGGCGATGATCACACCGGCAACAACGGAAATAACAATAACAGCAACAGACTGTCTGAAAGCGGTCTGAGGGTTCGGCCACATGATCTTGCCAAATTCTGCCTTTACACCACTCCAGAAGCTGATCTTGTTTTCATTGGAATCTGCCATCAGCTAATCTCCTTATATAATAGGACGGAATTACTTTGTTTCCTTATGAAGTGTATGCTTCTTGCAAAATCTGCAATACTTCTTGATCTCCATGCGGTCAGGCATGGTCTTCTTATCCTTGGTTGTGTTGTAGTTGCGCTGTTTGCACTCTGTGCAGGCAAGTGTAATCTTAGTACGCATATTAATGATTCCTCCATAACGCCATAAAAATATTAGCGCGAAAAAAATAGGCCTAAATGTCAGCCGCTTATGTAATATAGCATTGACATATCCGTTAAGTCAAGGACTTTTTTTATTTTTCAGCTCCCAGCTCGAAAGCCCTGAGATTGATATCAAGAAATTTTTCCGGAACGCAGGCTTTAATGGAATCGAGCCACTCTTCCTTCGTAAAATCAAAGTAGTTGGAAAATCTTCCGAGAAGCACGATATTCACCGCTTTGGAAGATCCGGCTTCTTCAGCTTTGGAAAGACAGTCCATGGCATCGACCCGAACGCCTTTTTCCATAAGTTTATTCTCAATATCTTCCGGATAGGCAGCATTTCCTGTAATGACAGGCATGGGGTCCATCTTATAAGTATTGGTTATGATCCTTCCGCCTTTTTTCAGATAAGGAAGCCATCTTGCGGCCTCAAGGGGTTCAAAGGAAACTATGATGTCAGCTTCGCCCTCAGTGATTATGGGAGAGTAGACCTTGTCGCCGAAACGGACATATGTGACAACGGAGCCGCCCCTCTGGCTCATTCCATGCACCTCGCTGACTTTGACATCACAGCCTTTATTCAGAAGAAGGTGTCCGAGGATCTTGCTTGCAAGGAGAGATCCCTGTCCTCCGACACCGACTATCATAATATTAGTTGTTTCCATAGATTAATCCTCAATATTCCGCCACATCATTATTTGTCAGGCGAATGTAACTCAATATCAAATTACGGTATACAGGCTTCGTGAAGTCATAATATATTTATAAGCGCACCCTTTCGAGCGGCCGGCACTTAACGAGCACGAATGAAATGAAGTGCGAGTTTAGTACCGCTGCCAGCGAGAACCGGAGCCGCGAGGCGTGTGCGGGTTAAATATATTATGACTTTACGGAGCCGTGACTGAAATTTCAATTTTGATTCAATGCTCCGAATCTGCACATCTGAGTGCAGACATTACATCCCACACACTGGGTTCTGTCTATATGCGCTTTGCCATCCACAACCGATACGGCAGGGCATCCTACCTGCATGCAGGCCTTACAGCCCACGCATTTGCTCTCATCAACAGTTACGGGTTTTCCGTGTTTTACACCTTTAAGAAGCGCACAGGGCCTGCGGGTTATGATTACGGAAGGCTCATCGGCAGCAAGTTCTTCCTTTACCGCTTTGTCGGTCTCATCAAGGTCATAAGGGTCCACTACCCGTACGCGGTTAACTCCCATTGCCCTGCACAGAGCTTCAAGATCTATCTTTGCTGCAGGGTCTCCCTTAATGTTATAACCTGTGGTGGGATTCTGCTGGTGTCCGGTCATTCCCGTTATGGAATTATCCAGGATGATGACAGTCGATGCGCTGCCGTTATATACGATGTCCGCAAGTCCGGTCATTCCCGAGTGAACAAATGTGGAATCCCCGATGACACCTACCGTTTTATGCTCAGACTCTGCTCCGAGAGCTTTATTGAATCCGTGCATTCCCGAAAGGGACGCTCCCATGCACACATTAAGATCCATGGCGTTAAGCGGAGCAAAAGATCCCAGAGTATAGCATCCTATATCTCCGTAGACCATACATCCGTTTTTCTTAAGTGTATAGAAAAGTCCTCTGTGAGGGCATCCTGCACACATAACGGGAGGTCTTAAGGGAATCTCATCCTCAAGCTTTTCGGAAGCAGGCAGATCCATTTTCATGGATTTTTTTATGATCTGCTGGGAAAACTCTCCCACAATAGGGAAGGTGTCTTTTCCGTGAACACCGATGCCCAGCATTTTACAGTGATTTTCGATTATGGGATCAAGCTCTTCCACTACGTAAAGAGTGTCCACCGATGAAGCAAAATCCGTGATCTTCTTTACGGGAAGGGGATTGATCATCCCTATCTTGAGAACGGGGTGCTTATCGCCAAATACTTCCTTTACATACTGGTAGGAAGTGGAGGAAGTGATAAAACCGACACTTTTGTCAGTTCCATCCTCGATACGGTTTATCTCCGCAGTCTCCGCATATTCCGTCATATCAAGAGTTCTCTGTTCAACCCTGACATGAGCCTTTCTCGCCTGGGCGGGAAGCATTACCCTGCTCTGATCCTTCACATAAGGAACAGTCTCTTTCTGCACGCGCTCGGATGTCTCCACAACCGACCGGGAGTGGGATATTCTCATGCACATCTTAAGGAGCACGGGGGTATGATATTTTTCCGAAAGGTCAAATGCAAGCTTTGTGAACTCAAGAGATTCTTCGGAATCCGAAGGCTCCAGCATGGGAAGCTTGGCAGCGATGGCATAGTGCCTTGAATCCTGCTCATTCTGGGATGAGTGCATTCCCGGGTCATCAGCAACGCAGATCACAAGCCCCGCATCCACACCGATATACGAAATGGAAAACATGGGATCTGCCGCAACATTAAGTCCCACATGCTTCATTGCACATGCACTTCTTTTTCCGGCAAGGGATGCTCCGTGCGCGGCTTCAAGGGCTACCTTCTCGTTGGGAGCCCACTCGCAGTAAATCTCATCATATTTGACTGCCTCTTCTGTGATCTCCGTGGAAGGTGTTCCGGGATAGCTTGAAATAAATTCACATCCCGCTTCATACATTCCGCGTGCCACAGCCTTGTTTCCTATCATCAGTTCACGCATTATCTTTTATCTCCATACCTGATACGGATCTTTCCATTTTTTGCAATTTCAATTTTGAAACTGCCTGAACCTGCTTTTTACGTTAAGATTCATTCTCCTGCTCAACAAGTCTCTCAACACTGTAACGTTTTCTGAGAAGA
Source organism: uncultured Lachnospiraceae bacterium (assembly GCA_946631935.1). Classification (GTDB taxonomy): domain Bacteria; phylum Bacillota; class Clostridia; order Lachnospirales; family Lachnospiraceae; genus AC2028. Next base: position 5,597 of record CAMPAP010000104.1, read on the forward strand.
GGCTTTTCGATCTTTCCGGTAGGATTTCTGGGAACATCATCAAATATGATCTTCCTGGGTCTTTTATATCTCGGAAGTCCCTGGCAGAACTCTTCTATTTCTTCCTCTGTGCAGGTCATTCCGTCCTTGACGGAAATGATGGCTCCCGCTATCTCGCCGAGCCTTGGATCGGGAAGTCCTATTACGGCGACATCCTTGATCTTGTCATGCTTTCTGAGGAAATCTTCTATCTGTACCGGATAAAGATTTTCACCTCCGGATACGATGACATCCTTCTTGCGGTCCACAAGGAATATAAATCCGTCCTCATCCTGCATCGCAACGTCTCCGGTATAAAGCCAGCCATCCTTAAGAACCTCAGCGGTAGCTTCGGGATTTCTGTAATAACATGTCATGACACCGTCACCCTTGACACAGAGTTCTCCGGCATCACCCTTCTTTACTTCCTGTCCGTTTTCGTCAACGATCTTACATTGCCAGCCGTATCCGGGAATTCCGATAGCTCCAACCTTGTGAATATTTTCCACTCCAAGGTGTACGCAGCCGGGACCTATGGATTCGCTGAGGCCGTAATTGGTATCGTACTGGTGATTCGGAAAATACTTCATCCATCTGCGGATAAGTGAAGGAGGAACCGGCTGGGCTCCTATGTGCATGAGCCTCCACTGGGAGAGCTCATAGTCTTCCATCTTAAGGTCTCCGCTGTCGAGAGAATCAAGTATATCCTGAGCCCAGGGAACAAGCAGCCATACAATGGTACATTTTTCCCTTGATACGGCATCAAAAATATACTGGGGCTTGGTTCCTTTTAAAAGAACGGCTCTTGATCCGCTTACAAGGCTTCCCATCCAGTGCATCTTTGCACCTGTGTGATAAAGGGGAGGGATGCAGAGGAAGCAGTCATCATGCGTTGTGGAGTGATGTTTCTGCTCAACCTTCGCGGCAGTCATAAGACTTAAATGCTTGTGAAGTATGGCCTTGGGAAAGCCCGTTGTTCCGGACGAAAAATAAATAGCCGCGTCTTCGTCGTCTTTTAATTCTATTCCGGGCGCTGCGCTTGAACAGTCCGCAACCATCTCCCTGTAGCTTTCCGCAAATGTGGGACAGGTCTCACCCACAAAAATAAGAAGCCTGTTCTTTTCGAGGTCATCAACTATCGACTCGATACGTCCGATAAATTCGGGACCGAAAAAGAGAACATCAACCTCGGCAAGGTCTGCGCAGTAGCGTATCTCGTCAGCAGAATATCTGAAGTTGAAGGGAACGGCGATGGCCCCGCTCTTAAGTATTCCCATGTAAATGGGAAGCCATTCAAGACAGTTCATCATCAGTATCGCTACCTTGTCGTCCCTCTTAACTCCCCTTCCGATGAGCATATTGGCAACACGGTTTGCTTTCTCATTGAAAACGCTCCATGTGATCTCTCTTCTATAGGGCTGGTCTTCCGTCTGCTGTATCAGAGAGTATTCCTTCCAGCTTACACGTCTTGTTTCTTTCTGCTCGGGATTAAGTTCGATCAGAGCAACCTCATCCCCGTATTCTTTTGCATTTCTCTCAAGATAGTCAGTTAATGGCATTTTTTCCTCCAGATAGCTTTATTTGGCCATTCGTAATTACTTTAAACATACCCGGCATAGGTGGTGAAAATGCCGGGTGGCGCTTGCGAGTTAAATGAATATAATGTTGCGGATCCTGATACTATTACCCGGGTACATAATTCAGCGGGTTAACAGGCGTTCCGTTTATCAGGATCTCAAAGTGAAGGTGAGGTCCGGTACTTCGGCCGGTGGATCCGCTTCGTCCTATTACTTCACCCTGGTTTACGTACTGTCCTACAGATACTCCCACTCTGGAAAGGTGAGCATATCTTGTCTGGGTTCCGCCGGGATGAGTTATGAGAACAGTATATCCGTAGCTTCCTCCCCATCCTGCCTGGGTTACCGTACCGCCGCTGGATGCCATGACAGAGGTTCCCGTTGCGACAGCCCAGTCAATTCCTCTGTGGTATGTGGTGGCACCCGCAGTGGGAGCTTTTCTGTATCCGAAGTAAGAGCTTATCCTTCCGCCGTAGATAGGCTTGATATAGGTCGGAGGGATCTTGGTACCGCGTTCCATTATCTTGGGAACGGCTTCGATATCAACTTCCTCTATCAGAACCTCTCTTTCGGACTCGGTATCATTAACAAAGTGCTGATCGATTATGGCTCTGTGGTGTCCTGCGGATGGCTGCTGGATAACATTTGTCTCCGTGGTATACCAGTCATCCCTGGGAATGATCACGGTATCCGCTTCATAATCCTCATCCACATAGTTCCTCTCGATATGTTCAACCGAAAGTTCAGGCTCGGGAACGGTTATGATGAGAGTGTCATTTACATGAAGTGTGGAGTTGGCATTTTCAAGCTTGTCGGAATTGAGCGCAACTATATCCTCGATGGGAACGTTAAGATTAAGAGAGATACCGCTGAGTGTATCACCGGCTACGATCTTATACTCATATGCACTCTCGTGTTCCTTGATGATATTATCCACCGCCTCGGACAGGCTTACGATCTGCGACGAAGGAACATAGCCCTCGGCTATTTCGATGGATTCCACAAATCCGATGGATATAAGTCCCGTCTCATAATCCTGAAACGAAACCGTCTGAGGAGTTTCAACTTTGACCTTGGTCTGATTATAGATATACTCACCGGCTCCGCCTTTGGGAAGAATCCCGTCTGCTTTATCCTCCGATGCCGTATATGTATCGTACACCTCTGCCGTCAGGGCATTAAAATCCCTTCCGGGAGAATGGATAAGCCTTACCCTGAACCTGCCGCCGGGATTGTATCTGTCAATCGCTTCATTAAGAAGGGCAAGGACATCACTTTCCGTGGCAAGGGTCACCATATTGTCTCCCATTTTTACGGTATAGGATGGAGACAGGGCACTCTTTAAAGATGCGGAAATGAGATTTTCCGCAACAGCCACCCCTTCACTTTTGGAAGTCAGATCCCCGGTAAGAACATTTTCCGATTCCACTCTGAGATCGTAATCCATAAAAGCAATCCCGTCGTAGGAAGCCGCAACATTTCTGCGGGCAGTGCTTATGATCTCCTGGACATCCTCGTAGGATGCAAAATCTCCAACCTTGGAATCATCTATATATACATGAAAATAATCATCGGTGCCCTCGGAAAAGGTATAAACACCATGCACAAAAAGCAGGCACGAAAAAATCGTGACTGCTGTTGTGACAAGAAATAAAAATTCTCTTTTTTTGGAGATAAAAGAAGTCTTCACAATAAAACCGTATTAAAACAGGAAATTAGCCACAAAAGGAGCAGCTATGGAGATAACAGATACTATGACGGCGACTACGGCGATCTTCTTTACGGTACCCACCTGCTCTTCAAGCTTGGTAGTCTCCGTCCTGATGCTTACAAGGAATTTTGCGTTTTCTTCCCTGATGGCATCGATCTGCTTTGCGTTATCATTTCTTATGCTTCCGAGAAGCTTTGCGCTTTCATCACGGATGGCAGTAATGGTCTTACCGCTTTCGCTTCTGATGCTGTCAGCCTTGGACTGGTTATCCTGCCTGATGCTTTCAAGCTGCTTGGCATTTTCATCCTGAATGGACGCCTGGACATTACGATACACACGGACGCATTCCTTGTGAACATCTGCATTCTGAAGCGAGGAAAGAAGCGAGTTCTGGGCTTCAAGCATTTTCTGCTGACCCTGTCTGAGGTCATTTTTTACCTGTTCAAGGCTCTTGTCATTGGCATTCTTAAGACTGTCCATCTGAAGCTTGATGGCAGATACATCATCCCTGAGGACATCCATCTTGGATGAAACTTCATCATTAGCGGCAGATGAAGAAAACTCACTCTGCATCCTTGTAAGATACTCTTCGTTGGAAGATCTTACCGCATCTATCTGGGATCCGACCCTTGCCTTAAGATCTTCTAACTGAGTTCCTATCTGTTCTTCAAGAAGGTTGAGTCTTCTGGTAAGCTCCTCATTACCGCCGTCTGTAAGACCGTTTCTTATCTTCTCAAGGTTTTCTTCATTGGCAGCTTTGATGGATTCTATCTGTTCCTTAAGTTCATTGCTGCGCTCTTCAAGCATCTGGCTCTGTCTGCTCATAAGCTCGTTCTGGCTCATGGCAAGAGACTGCTGACGCTCGATAAAATCATTCTGGCCGGCAAGAAGATCATTCTGCATCTGCTGCAGATAATCCTCATTGGCCTTATTCATGGATTCCATTTGCTCTTTGAGGTCATTGATAACGGCCTGTGAAGCACCCCCTTCAACTCCCCCGAGATCCGGAAGCGCATTTATGGTCTGCTGAAGCCCGCTGAGTTCCTCGGCAACACTCTTCATGCGGTCAAGACACTCCTGGTACTCTCTGACCTGAGCTCTCATCACGCCCATAGCTTCCGATTCCGCTTCACCGTTTGCGCGGATGATCTGCTGAGCGTTAAGCTTCTGCGATAACTGATCCATGAATGTATCCATAGTCGCCTCCATAATACATGTTGATTGATTATAGTTTTATGTCCGTATATATAGTGTATGTGGTTCTATATATTGTGTTTTTTGTGCATTTTGTCTATAAAACGATGGAAAAAATTCAATCATTTATAAACATTTACTATTTTTTAACACCGTGTTCACATTTTGTTCATATAATGCCGATATAATGAATCTCGTAAGCAGGCAGAGAATACAAAACGATCATTTTTTTCATAATAGCCCGGGAGCCGAAAGGTTTCCGGGCACTCCTCATTTTATGGGGAGTTTTTTTAGTAGGAATCAGGATCGTCCTGAATATTGCTGAGCTTGATGATCTCATCATTAAGTTCAAGCATCTTCTCATCCAGATCGGCAACAAGATGCGCGCACTCCACAAGTTCATCCTTGATGTGCTGGGGAGCATCTCCCTCGAACTTGTAGTGGATCTTGTGCTCAAGAGACGCCCAGAAATCCATGGCAACCGTTCTTATCTGGATCTCAACCTTCGTATCCACAACACGGTCGGAAAGGTAAACAGGAACTGTCACTATCATATGATAGCTCTTATATCCGCTGGCCTTGGGGAAGGTTATATAGTCCTTGACGGTAAGGATCTTGATATCCTGCTGATGCTCGATCATATCGGCAATACGGTATATATCCGACGAGAAGGAACAGATTATCCTGACGCCGGCTATATCGTTGACGTGATTGACCATGTTTTCTATTGTCGAATCAAGACCGTGTCTCTTGAGTTTTTTAACGATGCTCTCAGCGGTCTTCATTCTGCTCTTTATATGCTCAATGGGATTGTAACGGTGTATATGCTGGAATTCCTCATTCAGGATCTCTATCTTGGTCTGAACCTGTCTCATGGCAGCATTATATACGAGAGTGACTTCCTGCCACGTCTCTATACCGTTTCCCTGAACTATTTCACTTATATCATTATCCATTTAATATATCCGATCCGGTCTTATATTTTTATCTGTGCATACTGCCTATATTTTATCATAGATACATAAATTTGTGTAGGAAAAACGTCAAATAACCCGCCCCTGAAGGCAGGTTATTCTTGTAAAAAAAAACAGTATGTTGTAGATTTTTAGTAAACAGGCAGGATATTTAAGAAAAATCTTAAAATAAACCCCAAAAAGAAACCTAAAAGGAAAGATTTATGTTCAGACTCTGGGTAAGGCAATTCAAAGACACTCATATGCTTCGGGATACGGTCATAGAAGACTCTACCGCGGATACCCGGACTCACAAGATCCTCAATTCTCTGGAAAAAGCCTGCAGGGAATTCGATCTTCCCGTACCCATCTGGCTGGACAATAACATCTCTTCATTCAAGCAGACTTCGACTGCAAGATTTAACAAGGATTCATTCATTGAAGAAGTGCCATTTGATTTTCTCGAGATCAAAGTGATCGAAGAGGACAGCACATATTGATCCGTTCATTCATCATATCCGTTCGGATTGTTCTTCTGCCATCTCCAGGAATCTTCACACATCTCCCTGATGCCGTACTCAGCTTCCCATCCCAGTTCTTTTTTTGCAAGTGATGCATCTGCATAGCATGCAGCAATATCTCCGGGGCGTCTTTCTTTGATCACATAAGGGATCTTCACTCCGTTAGCCTCTTCGAAATTCTTTACTATGTCAAGAACGCTGTATCCTGTACCTGTTCCGAGATTATATATCTTAAGTCCCGCATTTTCTTCGATCTTTTTAAGGGCCTTTACATGTCCCCTGGCAAGATCCACAACATGAATATAATCCCTCACCCCGGTGCCGTCGGGAGTATCGTAATCATTTCCGAAAACTCCGAGTTCTTTCAGCTTTCCAACCGCAACCTGGGTAATGTAGGGCATCAGGTTATTGGGAATTCCGTTGGGGTTCTCACCAATCATTCCGGACTTATGAGCACCGATGGGATTGAAGTACCTGAGAAGGATCACATTCCACTCTTTGTCTGCCTTCTGGATATCCGAAAGGATCTGCTCGAGCATTGACTTGGTCCAGCCGTAAGGGTTGGTGCACTGTCCCTTGGGGCACTGTTCGGTAATGGGTATGAATGCGGGATTTCCGTATACCGTGGCACTGGATGAAAAAATGATATTCTTGCATCCGTGCTTTCTCATAACATCAACCAAAGTAAGAGTCCCGCCGACGTTATTCTCATAGTACTCCCAGGGCTTTGCAACAGATTCTCCTACCGCTTTAAGTCCGGCAAAGTGGATCACGGCACTTATATCTTCCGCGGAAAAAATCTCTTCAAGCGCTTTCCTGTCCCTTATATCAGCCTTGTAAAAAACGGGCTTTTTGCCCGTTATCTTCTCAATCCTTAAAAGAACCTTCTCACTGGCATTTGAGAGATTGTCCATGATGACAACTTCTCTGCCTGCATCCTGAAGTTCGACGACAGTGTGGCTTCCGATGAATCCGGCTCCGCCTGTGACCAATATCTTGCCCATATTCATACTCCTTATATAAATTACGCACGCTCACCGTTAATGTTTTTAACGCGGACACGCCTCCCGGCTTCGCTCGCTTCCGTAGCGGTACTAAATTCGAACTGCACTTCGTTTGTTCTCATTAAGTACCGACGGTCGCGAAAGAGTCCGCTTATAAAAAATTAACGCTTCACGTGCTTATTACAATACCACTCCATTTTGTTCAAGCAGCGCCTGTGCACTTTCTACGGAATCAACGCCCGTCTTGTTCTTGATGGGTGCAAATTCCTTCTCTCTTATGACCTCAAAGGGAAGGCAGCTGTCACACTGATGGATCATATCAAGAACGAGATTCTCGTATTTATATCCGTTAGGAGTCTCAGGCTTAAACAGCTCTCCGTTTTCGTCAAGGCAGGGGATCTTCTTTTCGACGATATGGAGAGGAAGAGCCCCGTTAAGGATCCTCTCAAGCTGCTCGGTGGCAAAAAGGTAATTCAGGATAACTCCGAAATTATATGCAGGATCACCCTTCTCATTTTTTGCATTCATGAGATCTTCCGTAAGGTCATAATACTCGACTATGGAAGGTCTTCCGTCTTCGAGACAGATAACACCGACCTTTTCATCAGGTGCGGCTTTCTTTACAACCTTTGCACCGACAGTGCAGTTTCTTGAAATGGTTGCTCCCACAAAAACAGGATCTGCGATCTGCTGAAGAACATTGTCAACGGCAAATACATTGAACCACTCAATACCGTTTTTGTGAACCCCGTCAAGAAGTCCTGCGTTTACAAGGGAAACGAACCATCCTCCGTTACCGTTGGGAGATGTTGCCATACGGCCTTTTTCTTCGAGATAGATCTTTCCCTCATAGTCTGTTGCGGCAGCCATGGACTGCATGAAAAAGTGAACATACTCCCCGGGATATCCGAAGTAATTCTTCTCCTCGAAAAATCTGACAGTAGCGTCATTATTTTTTTCGGAAGTCATTATATAAAGATGAATAAAAGCTCCTGCCTTATCGGTTACTTTCTTAAGATTATTGATAAGACATTCAAAAATGAACAGATCCCTGGTCTTGCCGACGTTGTACATTCCCTTGGGATTGTCCGAACCGAGCCTTGTTCCCATTCCGCCCGCAAGAAGAAGCGCCGCAACCTTGCCTGCTCTTATGGCATCAAGGCCGGTCTTTTCAAATTCGGAAGCGTTCTTTTCTATCTCCGGGATCTCCATGCATTCAAGAGGTGAAATAACTCCTCTTTTTCCAAGCTCTTCCATATGTGCGGCATTTGCCTGGATGCTCATATCCGTCGCATCGATCTGATCCAGCAGTGCTTTCTTTGACGCATCATCAAGTTCGTCATAGTATCTGAGAACCTGCATCTGTCCGAATTTTTCAAGTTTTGCTTTTGCTTCTTCTAAAGTCATTTTTTATTCCTTTTACTGTTTATTATCATGCATTCTTATATGCAGATGCGCCTGTAATGGACGCAAGATTATACGAAGGATGACCGGTAGGATATATGGATACGGTATTTGAATCAACATCATAGGTTGCGGTAAATGTGAGGCCTCTGCCACATACATTTCCTGCGGTAAGGGGAACTTCGTTAATGGTATCGGGAAGCTGTGCAGCGTTACTGTAGGTAACCTGAATTGTGTTGGAACCGGTAGTATGAGCATCTGCAATATCTGCAAGAAATGCTTCTCTTAACATATCAGCATTCTGGATATCCTTAGAACGCCTTGACTGTTCCACATATTTGATGAACTGGGGTGCAAGAAGCCCCAGAAGCACAGCCATGATGGCAATGACGATGATAAGTTCCACAAGTGAAAAACCTTTATTATTCTTCATAATTCTCTCCTCTCCTCGGCGAAACGAAAGATATTCGCATACATATTTATTTTATCGCCTGCTCTCAGGATTTACAACGGATTTTTCAAAATAATCAACAAAAAATTCATTATGTTTTAGTTAGTTTTGCTTTCTAAATGGTAAGGGATGAAAAAAATCTTCCGGAAGCGTCTATACCTGAGCTTTTTACAAGAAGACTCTTTAATTCTCCGCTGCTCTCACCAAGTTCCCGTATCATCGTATCCCTGTTATCATCGCCGATACAGCCGAGTCTGCTCAAAAGCTCAAAATGAACTTTATCCGGATATTCATCCCTGAGAGCATACCAGCTCTCAGAGCCAAGCTCAGACCCGGATCTGTGTGAATATATGTAATCGGAAAAAATCTTTTCTGATGAATCCTTCAGTTCTTCCGGATTCAGAAGTCTTTCCATGCATACGGATGCTTTCATCACTCTTTTTTTGCTCTCATACGCATCCCTGTCGGAACTTCCGTAATCCTCCTCTCCGCAAAGGATCTGATTCTGAAAACCATCATCATCCGGAGACCTTAGCAGGGAAAGAACCCATGCATCAAATTTTTCAAGCCAGTCTCTTCCCGCATTATCAAGATCCGTCAGGTGAGAAGGCGCTTCCCATCTGATACAGCCCGCAAAAAGCTTCCTCTTATCCTCCGAAAGATTCGGATGATCCACTATCCTTAAGGATCTGCATCCGGATAAAACAGACTCCCCCACAATACATAAAGGGATCCTTATCTCAGCCAGATTGGAACACCCCGAAAACGCCCAGTCCCCGATGCTTTCAACGCAGTCAGGAACCGTTATCTTCTTTATGGTCTTTTTCCCGAGAAGTGCCTTTTTAAAGATGGACTTTACCCTCGCATATCCTGTCTGCGATCCGGCGCATTCAATCTCTTCAGGGATATCCAGCACGGTGATATTTCCGGTAACCCTCTCAAGGGCTGCGGCATCCCCTTTGATATCAAAAACAAGGCTGCCGTCCTGCAAAATAATCTCTTTTTCCAATGTATGTACTCCAGTCTGAAGGTGTCATTTCAGAGCCATAAGTTATTAGATCTTAAAGATCCAGATTAAGGATCCTCTGCTTAAGTTCATTTCCTCTTTCAGAGATCTCCATGTCCCTTGCAAGCTCTTCATAGTCTGCATTTCCGAAGGAACCGATAAATCTTGAAGTCCAGTTATCGGATGTGAGCCTTGCCGCAAGTATTACAGGTTCGTTTCCGCCCTTATAAGCTTCGTTGACAAATCTTATCATGCAGGAAAGCTTCGCCCCTGCGCTAAGTGATTCGTTCTTAAGAAGAGTAACTTTTTTCTCAAAAGCTGTATTAACAAGAGCAAATGCAGAAGAAGCAGATTCACAGGAAGCATCATTTACAGCACGGATCATATCATCATAAAATGCCGCAGATGCTTTTAATATTTTTTTATCCGCATCTGACAGGGCCCCTGCAGCTTTTAGAGACTTAAGTTTTTTTGCGGCGGCATCAGATGCATTTTTAAGAACGTTTAATGCTTCAGATAAGGGTGCTCCGGATTCTGCGGATGCCTTGAAGCCCTTGAGAACAGGCACCAGCGCAGAAAGAAGATCCGATCTTTCCATTACCGCCCTTGCTTCTGATGAGACAGCATCAAAAAGCATGCCAAGGACGGAAAGCCTCTCGTCAAATCCCGCTTCTGCGGCTTTGGCAAATGCCCCGGCAGGAGGTGATCCGGCAAGGATCTCTGCGATCCTGTAATCTTTTTTATACTTTTTATAAAGATCGTAATATGCCGCAAAATCCTTCACCACTCTGTCCACACGAAGGTACTGACTTATGAGGGTCTCATCCACCGTAAGTTCAAGCTCCTCGGAAAGCTCGATCATCTTCGAAAGATCCTCCCAGCCTCTTGCGGTCACATAGCTTCTTCCTTCGGAGGTCATCTCCATTACATAAAAGTCATCTTTTTTTACATCGAGATACCCCATAATAGCACCGTGTATATTTTTATCCGATGCATAATCACGCCACACCTTCAGCTCGGGCTCAACAGATATCACCTTAAGTCTGTCCAAAGTTGCCACGTCAAATTCCCTGACGGATCTGTTATATTCCGGAGGATTTCCGGCAGTTACTATGACCCATCCGTCGGGAACTGAATGCCGCCCGAAGGTCTTGTACTGAAGAAACTGCAACATGGAAGGCCCGAGAGTCTCAGAGACGCAGTTGATTTCATCCAGAAACAGTATCCCCTCTTTTATCCCGCTTTCGCTGATGGCATCATAGACGGATGCAATGATCTCACTCATTGTATATTCGGTCACAGAATACTCATCGCCGCCATATTCCTTTTTTGTGATAAAAGGAAGCCCCAGGGCAGACTGTCTGGTGTGATGGGTCATGGAATACGAAACCAGGGCTATTCCGAGCTCTGAAGCTATCTGCTCCATGATGGCGGTTTTTCCTATACCCGGAGCGCCTACCATGAAAACAGGCCGCTGTCTCACCAGCGGGATCCTGTATTCTCCGTCATCATCCTTCATCAGATAAATGGAAACAGTATCCTTTATGACCTTTTTGGCAGCCGATATATTCATTTGAGCGAATCCTCCTCTATTATGGCCTTCATACTCCAGGCAGGCACAGCCGCCCTGCCGGGATCTTCGTTCAGAAAAGCAAATATGACATCATAGTCAGGTTTTTTTTCGGGATAGATCCCATACCCGTCGGTAAAATAAATAACTCCTTTAAGATCATCAAACTCCCTGTTTTCAACAAGTTCATCCACATAATAAAAAACAGGTCTGAAATCCGTCGCCCCTCCCCCATATATCTTCATTCCGGCAAGGTAGATATCCAAAAACTCGCGGTCTGTTATCTTATCATCACTCTTAACCTCGCTGTCACACTGGATAATGTGGACATTTATCTTTCTGAAGAAACTTTCATGACTCTTAAGAAGATCAAATGTCTGCCTGATGAATTTTTTTACCGTATCACCGCTTGTTGAAGCTGATGTGTCGATGGCTATGACAAAGTCCCTGATCCTTTTATCCTCCCTGTATTCAAGAGGTTCGATCAGAGGCATGCCGTCATATTTTTCGAGACCGTAAGTATAATAAATATAATCGAATTCATCTTCGCTTATGGAGGTATGTTCCCCTGTCACCATGAAGTGTTCAAGCAATGCCCCGTAGTCGTATTTGACCGCTGCACCCTCCGCTAAGTTATTTTCCAGGGACTGCCCGGCAGTTCCTTTTTCGGAAAAATCCCTGATCTCCGTAAGGACCTGTCTTGATATCTTCTTCCATTCTTCTTCGCTTATTACGATCTCATCCGGAACAGCATCCCTCCACATTTCATGGGAATCCTTTGCAAAGGCCATTTCATATTCCATGACTCTTCCGGGTGTCATGGGATTTTTCCTGAAGTATCTGTATATCTTCTCCGCAGTCAGCTGTCCTATGTCTTCACGCAAAACCCTGAGCATTCCGGCTGTCTTTAAGTCAGCATCAAGTGTAAATACCGGTGATGACAGTTCATCGATGACATTTTCAACAGCTATATCGCATGCAAGATCCCACAGCACCCTGTCCGTTCTCTCACCGCAAAAAGGATGGGAAAAGATATGATGGAGAAGCACATGGATCATCATCCTTGCAGGGTATCTGAAATCTCTTCCGGCATTCTTCAGGATAAATACCGGGTCATACTCAAAACCGCCTGCAAAGGAAAACACACCGCCAGCGCCTAAATGTGCACTCATCTTCAGTTCCGACAGGCTTCTTGAAAGGAACCTGAAGCTCATAAGGATCTCGTCCCTTGCAAGGAACATAACCTTCTCGGAAAGATCAGCCGCTTCCTTTATTGAATTGTCAGTCAGATTCTCCTGCATGGCATTGATTTCAAAAAAGGAACGCCGAGGCGTTCCTTTTATTTATACAAACAGATCAAGTATCCTTCCCTCGGCTTCATATCCCTTAGCTTCGCCTCCGGAACCGTAACCTGTAGCCTCTCCGAAATGCCGGCTGGCTATCCTGTTGTAATACCGGGATACCTGTTTGGCCTTCTCCCTGTTTTCCTTACCGGAAGAAGCAACAGACTGTGAATCAGCGTACATAACGGGCTTTGAAGGCGTTACCGCATTTCCGCCGCCATTTTTTCTGACACTTTCCGCATAGCTGTCAGATGTTCCCGACGTATTCGGAACACTGTACTCCAGGGGCCTCATATATACATATGACGAATATGCATCAACGGGTGAAATACGCAAAATACACCTCTCTTATACGACCTGTACTATATAAATAATTTAGTGCATATAAGCCAAAAAGACAAGAAAAAAATCCCTGCCGGAAGATTCCGGCAGGGACAAAAATCTGTTAATATCCCGGATTATTTGAAGAATGCAACCGCATTGTTGAGCTGCTCGGTACGCTCATTAACTTCCTGCATCTTATCTGCTATCTCACGGATGGAAGCTGCGATGGTATCAACACTTGCGGATACCTCCTGGTTGGATGCGGCATTTTCTTCGGAAATGGCGGAAAGATCCGAAACGTTGCTGACGATCTGCTCTTTGATGGCACGAAGATTATCGGTCATGGAATCTATCTCCTTGATTCCGTCAACAGATTCGCTTATAGCCTGATTAAGCTTATCAAACTCTTCCTGTGCTTCTCCAATGGAGATCTGCTCTGAATTCATGGTATCCATGATCTCGCCTGCAAGTCTTACGGAAGTCTCTGAATTGGCAAGGATCTCTTCTGCGATATTCCTGATGGTGGAAGCACTGTTGTTGGACTGCTCGGAAAGCTGTGAAATGGAATCCGCAACAACCGCAAAACCTCTTCCTGCCTCGCCTGCTCTTGCAGCCTCTATGGAAGCATTGAGTGAAAGGAGTTTGGTCTGGCTTGCAATGTCGATGATAAGATCGATAGCCTCATTAACCTTGGCAATGGATTCGTTGGTGAGGTTGATCTGCTTATTGATGGTCTGGACTGCTTCAACAGACCCCTTGCTGGATCTCATGACATCCTGCATCTTCTCGGATGCCGCCTTGGAAATTGACATCATATCGCCGGCATTCTTATTGAGGTTCTCGATATTTCCGCTGATCTCCTGAACGGTTCCGTCCATATCAACAGCCTGGGAGTTTACGTCCTGAACATTCTCTGCCATGCTCTGTGCAGTGGTGGCAAGTTCGCCTACCGCAGTGCTGATCTGAGCCGCACTGTTGGAACTGTTGTCAGAAAGGCCTACTACTTCCTGCGCATCTCCCTGAAGAGCTGATGCAATATCCTTAATGTCGGAAACAGTCGCACTGAGTGTCTCCTTCATGCTGTTGATGGAATTGATCATATTGACATTCTCGGTAACACCGGAAGTAGCCGAGGTATCGGTGGTAAGATCACCGGTAGCGATCCTTGCAAGGTCATCCGCAAGAGCAACGGGAGCTCCCTTAACCTTCATGGAAAAGAGAACTACCAGCACTGCGATACCGATAATGAGAATAACAGCGGCAATAATAAGGGGAGTTACAACGGAATTAACGGCAGAAGAAACGTTATCATCACTCATGCCTACAAAAGTCATTCCGATTATCTCGCCTGATGTATTGTGAAGGGGAAGGTAGTCAACATAGTAGGGCTTACCGTTGATCTTAACTCCGTCAGCCACATAATGCTGTCCGCCGTTAAGAACTGCTGCGATGACTGCATCTCCTGCCTTGGTACCTTCAAGTCTCTGATTGGTAGCCGAATCCCTGAGGTTCGTTACAGCTCTGGTATCACCCATAAAGATAGTAAGTCCGAGTCCGTGGGTTACAAATGAATCAACATAAGCGTGATCCGCATCCTCCCTCAGAAAAACATCTTCGCCCTCTTCCATGATCATGCTCTCTGCATATTCCTGGAACTGTAAATTGGCAACCTCAAGCATCATAACGATATCGTTCTCAGTTGAAGAAGTTACCTTGTTCATGCTCACGACGGTCTCGACCACAAGTGCCGTAACTACAGGTACAAGTCCAAAGAGCAGCAGCATAATAAGATAATTAAATCCGCCTGTTTTTTTGGTCATTGCTTTTACATCTGACATACAAATCCCTCCCTAAAAAATTATTTTCGATGATAGATATCGGACAAGTCTTGTATCATCGTCACTGACCGATCCGATTAAACTAAAAAATATGATACAACAATAATCCCGATTTTACAAGGATTTTTGTGCCAAAAAACGTTTTCCTGCTGACTTTATGTCAATATTGCTTTTAAAACAACGGCAGCCATGAGCTGCCGTTAATACTGATTATTGCCTTTTTAAAGGATATAATAAGGTAAACCGCATCGAGGCGACTATGCACGTATGCGTTTTACTTCAAAACGAAACGGTCAATGACTCCACCGAGTTTCTTTACATAGTCATGGCACACGGATACCTTTACTTTGGTATCACTCATTCCCTGAACGATATCCGTTGTCTTTTCCGCAATGTCGGATATTCCGTCAGCGGAATCTCCGATGGTGGAATTGATGGATCCGATAGCGATCACTATATCGGATATGATCTCTGTAAGTTCATCAACACCGTTTTTGATGCTCTGCATGCTTTCCTTGAAGATATCGGCATCGTCCTGGTACTGGACGCTGACCTGCTGGAAGCTGTCATAATCCTTCAGTACAGTGTTTTCAAGGAATGATCCCATCTCTTCAAGACAAGACTGCATCTGTGAGACTGCCATGTTCACATCCTTTACTATCACATTTATATTCTCCACGGCTGCGGATGTATCATTTGCAAGATTTCCGATCTCGGTGGCAACCACCGCGAATCCCCTTCCGGCTTCTCCGGCTCTTGCAGCCTCGATGGAAGCATTAAGAGCAAGAAGCGATGTCTGGGATGATATGGACATTATGGTGCTGGTAAGTGCATTGATCTCCTCGACAGCTTTCGAGTTTTCAATCGCTTCATCAGATTTTGCCCTGACACCTTCATAGATGCTCCTGGTGGTCTGCAGTGCCTTTTCGGTAGTCTGTTTGAGTTCGGTGGCTCTCGTCATTATCTCTTCAGACATAGTGTTACCGTCATTGGTATGCATCTCGATCTGATGGGCGGAATTCTGTATTCCCGCAATACTTGTGTTTATCGTATCCGCATTTGCCGCGCACTCTTCCATAGACGCCGCAAGCTCCTGGCTCGTGGCGGAATTGTCGGTACACATTTCATTTACAAAATCCGCAGTCTGATCCAGTTCCACCACATTTTTATCAATCTCCGCGGAACTTTCACTTATCTCACCGACTATTTCCCTGAGCTTGGCTCTCATGTTGCGGACACTGTTTCCTATAAGTCCGAACTCGTCCTTTCTCCTGCAAAGGCCCGGGCTCTTGGGATTGTGTCTCATATCGAAGGTGGATGTGTCGTTTATTACTTCGACTATGGTATCAATGGGCTTTAAGGTCACTGTTATGATGACATAAAAAGCAATAAGCGATATGACAAGAAGGATCAGCGAAGCTACGATCAGCTTAATCCTCATGGTGGTAACAGGCGCCATTACCAGATCATAATCACCTGTAACGACTACGATATTACCTCCTTCGGTAAATGCATATCCGGCGAATTTGTCGGCTCCCTTGAATTCGTAAACGACAGAACCGTCACCTATGGTTGAAGGCTTTTCTCCGGATGCAAGTCTTGTTGTTATGCCCTTTACAGCAGCATTTTCAACTGCATTTCCTATCTTATCGGCAGTGGGATGGTAGAGCATCAAACCGTCGGAACTGACAAAATACGCATACGAACCGTTGATCCCTGAAAGCTCTGTCTCTCCGAGAGCCCTTCCGAAATATTCACCTAAGTATTCCTTATTTCCGTCAGGATCCGCTTTCAGGAGCTCTATCATTTCTGTCTCTTTGGCGATGCCGGCACTTTCATCGGCAGATCCCTCTCTGCAAAGCTCATCAACCGCCGTGGATGCAGCCTGGGCAACATTCATGGTATATTTTTTATAGGCTTCCTTCATGGAGTCTTCGGCATTCCTGATGGAAACCACTGAAAGCGTCAGCCCTGCGATAATGAACGCAACAACTAATGCCAGAACAAGCTTAAAAACAACCGAGTGAAAAAAATCCACTTTACTTTTAAGTTCCTGATCCTGCCCCATATCCGATACCTCCGATACATTTTTATGCAGTAAAAGACTGATAATAATGATTATTTAGCGGATGCCTTTTCAAAATCTTCAATGATCTTCCCTTCGGGAGCGGGAGTAAGAAGGCTTACCGCCACTATAAATATAAGGGAAACAATGAATCCGGGAAGAAGTTCATAAATATTCCAGATGCCTCCAATGGGTCTTACAAGAAATTTCCAAATAAAGATCATGGCACCTCCGCTGATCATTCCGGCAAGAGCACCGTACTTGTTGGTTCTTTTCCAGAAAAGAGCGCAAAGCATTAAAGGTCCGAATGCCGCGCCAAATCCGGCCCATGCAAAGGATACTATCTGGAATACGGAGCTGTCGGGATTACTTGCGATCACTAAAGCTATGATACTCATTATTATGACCGCACCTCTTGCTATCAGCATGGATGTCTTTTCACTCATATCCTTGAAGAGCATTTTCTTGAAAATGTCATCGGATGCGCTTGATGCAGCAGCAAGAAGCTGTGAATCTGCAGTGGACATGGTTGCGGCAAGAATACCGGCAAGTATCAGGCCTGCAACGCACGCAGCGAAAATACCATGTCTGCTTAAGATATCCGATATCCTGATAATTGCTGTTTCGGGATCGTCAAGAGCAGGCATTACACCCTCTGCTGTCATTGCTCTTGCAACAAGACCGATTATTATGGCCGAGAACATGGCGATAACGACCCAGATGCTGGCGATCCTTCTGGATATTGTAAGCTTTTCTTTCTTTTCTATAGCCATGAACCTTAGAAGGATATGGGGCATTCCGAAATATCCCAGTCCCCATGCCAGGGTTGAAATTTTGGTAAGTGTTCCGTAAGGCGCTGATGAAGCACTCTCCATGAGATGTGTATTGTTGAGATCAAGATATCCCTGAAGACTTTTTGCATTATCAAATACAGCTGCCCATCCGCCTGCCTGGTTTGCTCCGTAGAAAAGAATTGTGGCAAGGGCGATGGTCATGATGATACTCTGCACAAGATCGGATGTTGATGCCGCAAGGAATCCTCCCAATGCGGTATATGAAATGATAACAAGTGCAAAAACTATCATGGATGTCATATAGTCAAGTCCGAAGAGAGACTTGAAAAGCTTTCCGCATGCAGAAAATCCGCTGGCGGTATAAGGTACGAAGAAAATAATGATGACAATTGCCGAGATAAGCGAAAGCAGATTCTTATCGTCTCCGAATCTGTTCGAAAAGAAAGCGGGAACAGTGGCAGAACCGTTAAGTTCCGAATACTTCCTGAGCCTTGAAGCAACGATGAGCCAGTTAAGGTATGTACCCACCGCAAGTCCTAAGGAGGTCCAGAATGGATCCGCAAATCCGCCGGCATATGCAAGACCGGGAATTCCCAAAAGAAGCCAGGAACTCATATCCGATGCTTCAGCACTCATGGCCGTTACAACAGGCCCCAGCTTTCTGCCTCCGAGATAGTAGTCCTCAGTTGTTTTGTTTCCCTTTGAAAACCTGATACCAAGATAAAGCACAAATAACAGGTAAAGGATGATCACCGTCAAAATACAGATCTGTGAAACCGTCATTTCAAACCCTCCGAGTCATGTCTTTTTTTATGTTTACTGACAGACCGGCATAAATGCCCGGGCCGTCACGAACACGCAATTATAAATTATATACTAAGTGTATTATCCGGTAAACTTATCGTTTTATCCGTCCCACACAGCTTTCCGATCAACGTCTTATGCGGGAGACGCCTCACGAATTCGGGGCACAGCCTCACTTACGAATAACCGCCCTGTAGAACCTGGTGGTAAAAGGAAATGTGTACTTCGAAAAAGCAGCCAAATCGCTGAGCCTTATGCTGTACTGATTTCCCCAGGAAGCTACCTCAAGCCATATCTCGCTTCCGGTATCCAGAACTCCCAGAACTGTCATGTAGTGGCCTTTGGTCTTCATGCCTGAAAGCTTTCTGTTCATGTCGTAAAGAGGAATGTTCTTTTTCTTAAACAAAAAAGGGAGCGTGGGGCCAACGGCAAATATCACGGGGATATCTGAGTCAATGCACTTTTTTATATCCTCAGCCCTGTTCTTAAATTCTCTTCTGATGCCCCATCCCATTCTGAGCCTTACCGGCAAATGATGGCTCATAAGATAGAGATTGGATTCAAGAGTATAAAAATAAGGAGCAATCCCAAGATTTGGGAAGACATACATGCCTCCCCTTTCGATCTTACGGATCCTCTCCTTAAATTCATTCTGCCCTTCGGGCTTTTTCAAATATCCTTTATAAGTTATAAGGTCATGTAACGCAACAACACCACAGCCATATCCGCGCAGCTTTTTTTCCCTGCCATGCTTTTTTTCAAACCACATCTGGGAACCGGCAACATATATCTTTTTCAAGGCATGTGTTGTATCAGACATACGAAAATGAGCCCTTATCTTTCTCTTTCGTCACCCCAGAAAAACAGTGCCACGGTTCCGGGCCCCGTATGACTTCCGATGGTTGCGCCGATTGAATAGATCTGAACCTTTCCGTTCATCTTCTTAAACTTCGATTCGATAAGATCAGCAAC
>CAMPAP010000105.1 GCA_946631935.1 uncultured Lachnospiraceae bacterium
AAAAGAATCTGCTTTAAGTTCTTCAAGAGCACTCCCCCTTGTCACTTCCTGTGAGATCAGCGAAGTGGAATAAGGTGAAGGAAAAGAACTTCCGCAGCCGGAAAGACAAAGCGCAGATATTAAAACAGCCGATAAAAGCTTTAAAAAATTTTTTCCGTCAAAGCGGATCATTTATACATCTCTCTCCATTCGAGGTCTCCCCTGTCGAGGGACTTGATAAGAAGTTCGGCACTGGCAAGATTGGTGGCAAGAGGTATATTATGCAGGTCACAGTCCCTGAAAACATTTTCCACATTAGGTTCATGAACTGCCGCATTAACGGGATCTCTTAAGAATATAACAAGATCTATCATATTCTGTTCGATCTGGGCCGCAAGCTGCTGCTCGCCTCCAAGATGCCCCGCAAGAAATTTGTGTATCGAAAGATTTGTGACTTCCTCGATCAGTCTGCCGGTTGTACCTGTAGCATAAAGTTCATGCTTTGCAAGTATCCCCCTGTAAGCTACGCAGAAATTCTGCATAAGTTTCTTTTTTGAATCATGTGCTATTAAAGCAATATTCATAGTTCCCCGAAATACCCCTTTCAATTAATATTCGTATCTCAGATACGCTCATTATATATGGCAAAATCTTCCATTGTTACCGCCATATGTTTTACCTGAAGCCTTACATTAAGGACAACCCCAAGTCCTGCGTAAAGCGTCAAAAGCGATGTCATTCCGTAACTTATAAAGGGAAGCGGAATACCTGTATTGGGAAGAAGGAATGTGGCAACTCCTATGTTCATAAAGCTCTGCATCCCCACGTACATGCCCATTCCCGCACATATTACAGTTCCGGCGGTATCCTGTGCCCTGATGCCGACGCTTAAAATACTGAGAGAAAGCGCAAATAAAAGGATTATTGTAACTGCGCTTCCCCTGAAACCGAATTCTTCTCCTATAACGGCAAATATAAAGTCCGTTTCGGCTTCTGAAATGAAATTTGAATTCTTGACGGATGTAAGTTCGTTATTCATATAACCTTTTCCGTCAAGCATTCCGGATCCTATGGCAGTTATGGAATTATTCTGCTGATAGGCTATATCCGGATAATCATCAGGATACAGGAAACCGTTTATCCTCTTAAGCTGATACTCTTCCAAAAGACCGTTATCCGGGTTTAACATAAAACTGACAAAACCTATACCCACAGGAATCATTATGAGCAGCAGGATGAGGATTATCCTCTTTTTAATGCCGCCCGTAAAAACCACAGTGGCAAAAATAACTACCATAAGGATCGAAGTGGACAGATCGGGCTGTTCAAGTATCAGGAAAAACGGCACCACAAAAAGTCCGCAGCACAACAAAAGCAAATGAAAACTGCTGATTTTTTCCTTATATTTCATAATAAATGAGGCGAAAAATAAAATCAACAGCAATTTGGAAAGCTCTGAGGGCTGGAATCTGACAGCTCCTATCCTGAACCACCTTTGGGCATTATTACTGGTCTCACCTCCGAAAATAACAAGGGCAAGGATCGTAACCATAAATCCGTAGATAAGGACCCTGAATTTCATGATGAAATGATAATCCACCAAAGAAACGCCTATCATTACAAAAAAACCCACAACCGTACTGATAAGATGCTTGGTGACATTATCATCAGCGGAATTCTGCATTGCCGATCCGATGGCAAAATAGCCGATAGCAGAAAGAAGCAGTGCAAATATCACTATCTTAAAATCATAATCTTTTATCCTGTAATTTTTTAAAGCGTTCATTAATCTCTCTGTTCAACTGTAGCAAACTGTCCTGCATCGAAACCTTCACTTACACCATAGTATTCCTGAAGACATTCATGGGCAAGCTGTGCCGCATAATCAGAATAAAATCCGAAAGGAATACGGGCACAAAGAGCAACCTCTGCTTCTCCCCTTGCAGGCGCAAAAGCAATATATACAGCGTGGTCGGGTTTTGACCTTGACTGCTGCGCGGTACCTGTCTTTCCGGCAACGCTGACGGGAAGATCGGAAAAATACCTTTTTGCTTCAACCGCATCGATCATGCCGTTTCTGATGGAATCCCACTGGTAAGGCTCAAGCTCAACTCTGTTATACACCACAGGCTCTGCACTCCAAACAGTCCTTCCGTAAGAATCCACAATATGATCTAAAAGTGTAAGGTCATATGTTGTACCGCCGTTAGCAATGCTTGAAACATATCTTGCAAGCTGGGATGTTGTATAAGCATTTGTACCCTGACCTATATAGGATCTTACAGAGTCAAGATCTGATACATCAGGATCATACTCGGATATCTCGATGCCAGATTTTTGCGTAAGACCGTAAAGATCACAGTATTTTCGCAAATATTCAAGACCATGTGCATCATCATAAGAACCGTTTAAAGTTGCAAATTTATAACCCACATGGAAGAAAAAGAGGTTACAGGAATCCCTTATTGCGGTCCTGACATTTTCGTTTCCGTGATAACCTGTACATTTGGGGGAAGGATCGACATCTTCAAACACAACATCGCAAAAATACGTTGAAGAAGTATCAATAACCCCTTCCTTAAGACCTGCCGTTGCCGAAACTATCTTAAATGTTGAACCCGGTGCTGATTTATACTGTGTTGCAAAGTTAAGAAGAGGTGAAGAATCATCATTTATAAGTTTGTTATAGTACTCCGCATCGACGGAATTAGCCATTTTATTGTTGTCATATCCGGGATATGAAACAAGAGCCATAACCTGACCGTTTTGCGGATTTGTCATTACAACAGAACCGTTGCAGGTATCAAGTGCCATTTGTGCAGGAGTAAGGTCAAGATTATTGATCCTGTTGTAAAAGAATGTATAGGAAGATATCACTCCCCTGTTAAGTCGCTCCATCTCGTTTTCGGGAATATTGATGGCGTCCTGTTCATATAAAAGCCTGCAGACAGAAGCTCCTGAGATCCTGTCATTAAGCAGCATGTATTTATAAAATCTTATCTGGTACTCGGAGTCCGCGTCGCAAAGCTCAATAGCCTTGGCTATAAGCGCATCAAAGATCTCGGATGAATCGGAATATTTTGAATCAAGAGAAAGCTTTGAAAGATCGATCCAGCCTTCCGCTATGCAATGTTCAAGGTAATCACCCAGACTGACATTTTCGCCTGCATCCCATCCTTTATATACCGGATCCTCAGTATTAACCGCAGAACTGATGATAACGCCGTTTGTTAAAAGGTTTCTTGCAAGATAATACTGATAGACCTTATATTCATCATTTAACTGATCGTAAGGAGTTCTTGTATTCCTGATCCCCTGCTCGAGAGTTGAATAAACACCTTCCTTGTAAGAAAGATAAGTCTGGTATACGGACTTTTCCGTTTCACCTGCATTTTCCGATGAAAAATGGGAAATATCGAGAACATTATTTCTGAATACAGAATAGTAAACATCATATATGGGAATGGTCTTGACCGAATCAGTGGTCCTTACGGCTTCTTTTGCATTCTGAAGCTTCTGTGTGATGATATATGCAAGCTTTCTTTCCGTAACATCATAAAGGTTCATGGTAAGATCCATATCAATGGACAGATATACGTCCTGTCCCCTGACAGCATCCCTGTGCTCAAGAACAGATAACACTTTACCGGTATTGTCCACCATTACCTTTTCATAACCTTTTGTTCCCTGAAGTGTTGTCTCAAGGTAGTTTTCAATTCCGGATTTACCAACAACATCCTCATAAGTATATGTGCCTTCTGATGCTCCCTCTTCTATCATCCTGTTATTAAGATCTTCTATCTCTTCCTGGGAGATCTTGCCGGTATACCCGAGAACATGTGCAAAATATTTGCTGTTAACATATTTTCTGACTGTCACTTCATCAATCTTAACTCCGGGAAGAATATCAGAATTTTCAAGAAGGAGCGCAACCGTCTTCTCACACACATCCGTGGAGACAGTGGTTCCTATGTATTTTCTGTATGATGTAAGGCTGATGGCATAACGGATCTTGATGATATCAAGCCACTCCTTATTAGTGTAGCCTTTGCCTTCAAGGAATTCGGATTTTCTGTCTTCGGGATCCATAAGCTCACCTACGGAAAATCTGTATCCCCTTCCCGCATTACGGCTAAGATAGATCATAACCTGGACGGGAGTGGATGCTGCTTCTTCATCAGTAAGATCGGAAGTGTTGACATGGTCATAGACGTCTGCAAGAAAACGGGTAAGCTGAGCCCCTGATACCGTATATATAAATTCATCATCCGTATCGAGAGCTATCTTAAAATCGATATCAACGGTATCCCCGTTTTTTTCAAGAAGTTTTGAAAGATTATAGCTGAGTTCGTTTAATTTCAGGTCTTTGTCGGAGGATGTTTCAAAAGTATCCTCGATGCTTACGGAATAAGCAAGTTCATTATACGCAAGAAGATTACCGTTCTTGTCGTATATATTGCCTCTTGTGGGCATGATATCCCTTGTTTTTTCCTGCTCTAATACGAAATTATCTAGAAACTCCTGACCTTTTATGATCTGAAGATCAAAACATCTGTAAAGAAGGATGCCGCACAAAAGTACGGCCACCATATAAACAAGCGTGACCCGGCTGGTAAGGATATTTATTATTCTCTCACGAAGCCCGTCAAACATTTTCAGACTCCCTTTCCTTCTTGATACGATATCTGCGGAAGCAGTTATTGATACCGAGAAGAGGCGGATAAATAATAAGTGAAACTAAAAGTGTATAAAAAATCTCGGGAAGAATGATGTTTAAAAGATAATATGAAAAACTCAGTTTTCCTTTAAGAAGGAATGAAAAGATATAGAACATGATACCGTAGGTGGCATCACTGAGGGCAATGAGAAACATTGGAAGCCTGATATCTTCATCATAAAAAAGATCGGTGAGTCCGCCGTTTAAATATCCGATCATAACAAGGATAAGGGCATTAAGCCCTATCATTTCCCCAAAAAAGATATCAAGCAAAAGTCCGGCAAAAAAACCGTACATGGCACCTGCTTTTTCTCCGAAGAAAAAGCCGTAAATACATACTACAAGTACAAGCAGATTGGGAATGACTGTTCCAAGCTTCAAATGTGTAAAAACACATGTCTGAAGCACAAAAAAGAAAACTATGGAAATTATATTCAGAATCTTCTGGATCATCTAAGCTTATTCAAAATCGTCGGTTTTAAGATCAGTGATAACAAGAACCGTGGAAAGATAATCAAATTCAGCGGCAGGATCGATGGTTCCTGACTTGGTAAGATTATTTGCGTCATTGGTAACTGTATCAATATAGCCCACTAAAAGTCCGGGAAGATACTTATCACTGATATTGCTGGTAACTACTTTGTCTCCCTTTACAACCTTATCTTCAGGATCGGACAGATATGAAAAAGACATAAGTCCCTTGTCAGAAAGCTTAAGGTCACCGGAAACGATCATCGTAAGATCGGATGAAACCACCTGGGAGCTGACATTGACGCCGTCTGAAATAATGGACGTTACCCGGGACCAGTTAGGACCAACAGAAGTGATCCTTCCCACAAGGCCGCCTCCCGATATAACATTCATATCAATGGCAAGGCCGTCGTCAGTTCCCTTATCAATGATAAAGGATTCATACCAGTTTCCGCCGTCCATAAATATGACTCTGGCACCCACTTTATTGTAGGAATAATAGGTTTCGGAAAGATCAAGAAGGGCCTGAAGATCAGTAAGCTCATATCTTTCCTGGGTGAGAATGGTATTTTCCTCGGTAAGGGACGCAACTTTTGCTTTTAATTCCTCGTTCTCGGCCATGAGGGATCTTATTGTATTTAATTCTTCATGTCTTAATCTGAGCCACTCTCCCGCTCTTGATACACCCTTTTCAAAAGGAACGATAAAAGTTCCGGCAACCGTATTTACGGAAGCATCAAGAAAATGGGTACCATAAGTCAGCACCATGAGAAGGATACATATTGAAGTTAAAATAAGGAGGAGATATTTACCGGGTATCGTAAATCTCTCCCCCCTGGGTTTTGTTACAGGACTCATTTACCCATACCTTCAGCACTCTGAGCCAGCGAAGAAAAATCAGATTCCTGAATGATCCTTCCAAGTCCGTACGCAGTGGATGTTATCGGTTCATCGGTAACATTTACCTTAAGTCCCGTTCCGTCTGCGATCCTTTCAACCAGATGGGAAACCTGGCTTGCACCGCCTGTCAGATAAATACCGTTTCTGAAAATATCGGCGGACAGTTCGGGGGGAGTTCTTTCAAGAATGAATTTAATGCTGTCTATTATGGATTTAAAATCTCCCTCAAGAGAATCAACTATAAGTTTTGTGGGTATCTCTCTCTGAACAGGAAGACCGGTAACGATATCTCTTCCGCATACCAAAGCAACCTTACCCTGCTTTTCAAGATCGCTGAGATTTTTCTTGACTTCTTCGGCAGTCTTTCCGCCGATCATAAGTCCATATTCATTTCTGACAGCGCCCCTTATTGAATCGTCAAACTCAAGTCCTCCGTCTTTTATAAGCCTTGATAAGACTATTCCTCCAAGAGAAAGAATGGAGATCTCGGTTGTTTCAAAACCCACATTTACAACAAGAACTCCGATGGCGTTCTTGACATCGATGCCCATTCCGACGCCGTCTGCAAGTGCCTTCTGTACAACGTATATCTTACGTGCCTTGACTCCGGCCTCTTTAAGAAGATCAAAGAATGCACGTTTTTCAACATCGGTAATATCATAAGGGACAGCGATGACAAAATCGGCATTCTTGGGTGATCCGTTCTGAAGGTCGGCGATCATATATTTAACCAGAAGTTCAACATTATGCAGATCTGATATAACCCCGCAGCTTAAGGGATATGATATCTGAATATTGGCAGGAGCTTTTTCGTACATTTCATATGCGGTATCGCCATATGCGAAAAATTCCACCTCATCCTTAATGG
>CAMPAP010000106.1 GCA_946631935.1 uncultured Lachnospiraceae bacterium
CATTACTTATCCTTTGCATCCTTACCGGATGCGGCAAGGCACAGGTTGTGCTTACGACGGGTTTTGAGAAGGATGAGATATTCGTAGTCGGAAGTCAGAGTGCCACTCTTGCGGAACTGAGCATCTACCTTACCAACATCCAGAAGACCTATGAAAATGTGTATGGCGAGGAGATATGGGATGTTGAAGAAAACGGCATGACTCTCGAAGAGAGTGTCAAGAATATTGCTCTTGCACAGCTCGCCCAGGTTAAGACCATGTATCTTCTTGCGCTTGACAGAGGTCTTTCCCTAAGTCCGGCAGAAACTGACAAAGCTTCCATGGCGGCTTCCGAATATTATTCATCCCTGACCGATCATGAAAAAGAATTCTTTGGCGCAGATGAAGAGCTTATAAAAAATATGTATCTCGAAATGGCTCTTGCAAAAAAAGCGTATGAAGATATAATCGCCGATATTTCACCCGAAATTTCGGATGATGAAGCAAGATTTGTCAAGGTGCGGATCATTTATATGAGAACTTCGTATAAGAACGGGGATTCGTTCATATCATATGCCGACAGTGACAGACAAAGAGTGTATGACACTCTGCGGGATATAAGGACCGGGATCATTAACGGAACTCTTGATTTTGAGACTGAAGCCGCAAAATACAATGAGGCAAAAGAATCCGTGATCACCTTCGGTAAGGGAACCATGGATGCTGCCGTTGAGGAAGCGGCTTTCGGACTTGCTTCCGGAGAAGTGAGCGAAATCGTGGAGACCGCTGACGGAATATATCTTATGCAGTGCATCAGTACTATTGACAGAGACCAGACCGATGCCAATAAGATCCTGGTAACTGACCGCCTTCGGGATGAAGAGTTCGAGAAGATATACAATGAGTATCTTGAAAATCTTGTGAGAAACCTGAACACAGAGCTTTGGAAAACTGTTAACCTGTCGTCCGACGATGAGGTCAGAACCAGCAGTTTTTTTGAAACTTATGAGAAGTATTTGGGGACCGGTGCATTAGATGGTTAAAAGAAAATTCATGAGTACAAGGGTACTCCAGCCCGGAATGAAGATCGATCAGGCTATCCTGGATAAAACAGGACGTGAGCTTATTGCCAAAGGAGCATATCTTGACGATTTCCAGATCGAATATCTGCAGAAAAAATCCATCGGGGGGATATACATCTCAGAAGGTGAACCCGATCCCGATGAGATTCATTCCATTGAAGCACAGCTCCCTGCATATACCAGAGAGCTTATAGAAAAAAGCCGTGTTGAGGACAAGAGCAAAGTCACATTAAACAGTGAGGTAATAAAGCGCGTCGGTGAAGGCGTCCAGTTCCTTTATGACAATGTGCAGTCCGATAATTTTCTTGAGACCACAAATAATGTTACCGGCGAACTCATAAAAGCCATCGAATCCAATAACGCCGTAGCGGTGGATATCAATCTCATAAAGGTAAGCGATGAATATACATTCAAGCACAGTGTTGACGTTGCCACCATGGGAATGATAATCGGAAAAAACTACGGGCTTTCGGATGAGGAAGTCCATGAGATAGCGATCTCGGGACTTTTGCACGATCTTGGAAAATCAGAGATCCCTTTAGAGGTTTTGAATAAGCCCGGAAAACTTGATGATGATGAATTCGCACTTATGAAGCAGCATACGCTCTTTGGATTCAAGATCCTGAAGGAGAAGGATGCATTTAATGACAATATCATGAAAGGCGTGCTGCAGCATCATGAGAAGATGAACGGCAAAGGATATCCCCTTGGTATAAACGGTGACGTCATCGGAAAATACGCCAAGATCCTGTCCGTTGCGGATATTTATGATGCTCTTGTCACAGAGCGCCCTTACAAAAAAGGATTCCCCAAAAGAGATGCCCTTGAGATGATACTGGGAATGTCCGTTGAGCTCGACACCAGAGCGATACAAAGCTTTATGAATTCCGTGATAATCTTCCCGGTGGATTCATATGTACAGCTGTCAAACGGCGAGCTTGCCCGTGTGGTTGAGAACAATCCGGGTTATCCCATGAGACCCATAGTTGTAGGCTTTAAGACCGGAAAAAAATATAATCTTCTTACCGATCTTGACTGTGCCTCGATGGTAATAGAATAGCGAAAAAGAGTCAGATGACGGTGTATATCCAGTCGGTACGTCCTTTGTCCTTTCCTTCGACGAACCATCTGCGTTCATTTTCGGAGTAGAAGACATAAGCATTCCTTCCGCAGATCCTGCAGGTATAGCGTATCCCTATGCCACCGCCGCCTGTGGATGCGGCCCGGCAGACGCCTACCACCTTATCCACATGATATCTGGTGCCGTCGGTCCATGAGACCTGGACAGGTTCCACCCTGCCGTCCTTATCAAATTTTGCGGTTACTTCAACATATACCTTGCTCATAATGCACACCAAACATTTGTTCGTAATCGCATTTTATATATTTATAACAGGAAGTTCAATCGAACAAATTATAAAAAATTTTTTTTGAGGGTAAAATTTGTTTTTTGAGGTTGTGTTTGAAAGCATCGGAAGATTCATAAATGCGGTACCATCTCTGGATGAGAGACATTTTCAGGCTTTACTTTCAGCGGTTTTTGCATATCTTATGATCATTGCCGCACTTATCGTTCTTGCAAGGTTTAGGCACATAAAGCTCTTTGCATCGCTTCTCGCACTTATCCCCGCATCATTTATCACTTTTGTCTGTATTTTTTTTCCCGAAGTAAAAATGCTCTATGCACATCCGGGCGGTGATCCGAAGGCGTCTGTGGATTCTTTTTTTGCCGCATTGTCCGAGGGAAGGATGGCAGAAGGGTATGATGCCCTGCGTGCAGAAGCCGTAACAACGGAAGAAACCGGTGCCCCAGAGGACAATCCCTATTACAGGCTCATTGCAGACGGTTTTTCCTGTGAATATGCAGGGGATATGACAGTAAGCGGTCTGAGCGCACGGATTGATGCCAGAGTCAGCTTTACGGATCTTGATACCATGACAGCCGGAATGAAGGATGAATTTTACCGTGAACTTGACGACATCGTTCAGAGTCATCCCAGAAAAGAGGTATACCGTGAGGATGATTCCTACGAGGAATGGGTGATCGACAGCGCATATGATGCGGCGGAAAAAAAGATCCTGGGCGGAAAGATCCCGGCTTCCACCGAAGAGATAAATATCGGTCTTGAATTTGCTGACGGCGTGTGGAGAATAACTCCAACGGATGATCTTTTAAGGATAATGGGAGCGGGAGTTTTGGGAGAACCCGATTCGGATAAGGATCTTTATGACAGAGCCCTGAGATACGGCAATAATATCAAGGCATCTGTGGTATCCGATCTTATGTATATCCCCAAGCAGTATTCGATACCGGAAGGATCGGTATGCGGTTATGAACCCGATCCCGGGGCTTATGCAGTTCTTGAGGATCCTTATCTTATAGATGAGGTGATCGCGGATAATTCACATCTTATCGGTGATGAAACTCTTGTTTTTGATCCCAATGTAAAGTTTGCAAGAAACCAGAAGGTGCAGTATTACTCCGATGATTCGATCTTCGTCATCGTATGGAAGGAATACTGTAATGATACCTACTGCACATTTGCCGAGGTGTTTGTATCTGACGGAAGCCAGCTCAGGAGAAAGATATCCGGAGACACTTTCGGAAACAGTGTCCAAAAAAGTGCATCGGCTCTTGCTACGGAAGCTAAGGCTGTCATTGCCATGAACGGGGATTTTTATAAATTCAGGGCTAACGGCGTCTCTGTTTATGACAGGACTGTCTGCAGGTTTGTTCCCAATCTTGATACATGCTTTTTCACATCAGACGGTGACCTGATCTTTTCTTATGCCGGAGACCTGAAGTCCAAAGAAGAGGCACAGCAGTTTGTGGATGATAATGATATTGTTTTTTCCACATCCTTCGGGCCTGTACTTGTAGATCACGGGGTGCCTAAAGCCAACCTTAACTACAGGATTGGCGAGACCATGCATACATACTCCCGTTCCGCAATAGGACAGATGGGAGAAAGACATTATCTGCTTCTTGTAATAGGCTGCATATGGCCCTCAACCCTTGGGTGTTATATTGAGGATGAGCAGAACATCATGATCCTCAAGGGCTGTGAAAATGCCTACGCTCTTGATGGAGGCCAGACTGCAGAGATAGTGTGGAAAAACAAAATGTACAACCTCGTTGATTTCGGGGAAGAAAGGGAAGTCAGTGATATAATATATTTCGCTACGGCTGTTCCTGAGAATGAAAGGTAGGGGAGAATTGTTATTTGATATCATTGGGGAAAGCATAAGCAGATATTCGGATGCCATCAGTAAACTTGACAGTGCACATTTCAGCGCTCTGTGCGTACTTCTTTTTGTTACCATGATGCTGATACCTGCGGTGCTCATACTGTATCGTTTCAGGCATATGCATTTTCTCAGCGGGGTTTTTGGAGTACTGTCCGGTTCTTTGGTCGTACTTGTCTGTATTTTTTATCCGGGAGTGGATCTTTTGTATGCTCATCCGGCAGGAAACCCCATGGAAACCGCGGATGCATTCTTAAGCACTTTATCCGAAGGGAAGATCGCTGAAGGATATGATGTTTTATATGGCGGCGAAACCCCGAGAAATGCGGAAAACGGCGATGATATAACCGGCATGTATATGGATATCATCCAAAAGGGTTTTTCCTATGAATATACGTCAGAGCCTGAGATAAAGGATCTTGATGCCCGGATAAATGCAAGGGTATATTATGCCGATCTGTCATCTGCTTCGGAAAATATCAAAACTCTTTTTGAATCAGAGCTTGATTCTATCGTGCAAAGCCACCCGAGAAGAGAAGTATACGGTGACGACGATTCATACGAGACATGGGTGGTTGAAGATGCATACAGATCCGCATCGGAAAAAGTCTTAAAAGGCGGCATGGGGACAAGTGCAGATGATATAGTCATCGATCTGAGATACGATAACGGAAAGTGGAATATAATCCCTTCTGCTGATCTTTTGAGCGTTATCGGATGCAGGGTCTGCGGAGAACCTGATTCTGAAAAAAATCTCTGCGACAGCATCTCCCTTTATGAAAACAATACCAAGTCCGGTGTCGTATCGGAGCTTATGTATATCCCCAAGATGTACACTGTTCCCGAGGGCTCTCCCTGCGGGTATGAACCGGATGAAGAAAAATATCATGAACTTTCAGACCCCTCACTTATATATGAGATCGCTGCGGAAAACACGCATCTGACCGGTAATGAGCCACTTGTCTTTAACCCGGGGGTCACATTTGCCGCGGGACAGAAGATATATTACTATGCGGACGATTCAATCTTTGCCATAGTCTGGAAGGAGTATTGCAATAACTGCTACTGTAATTTCGCGGAAGTGTTTGTATCCGACGGAAGCCAGATCAGGAGAAAACTGTCCGGTGATACTTTCGGAAACGGAGTCCAGACATATGCCTCCGCTCTTGCGGGCCAGGCTAATGCCGTTGTTGCCATGAACGGAGACTTTTATAAGTTCAGACCGTACGGTATATGTGTGTATGACAGGCAGGTATACAGATGTACGACGCATCTTGATACATGCTTTTTTGATTCAAAAGGCAACATGATCTTTTCATATGCGGGAGAACTGTCGACCAAGGAAGAAGCCCAGAAATTCGTTGATGATAACGATATCGTATTTTCGCTTGCCTTCGGTCCGGTTCTTATTGATAACGGAGTTCCCAAAGCAAATCTGAATTACAGGATAGGTGAGACCATGCAGAGATATTCAAGATCTGCAATAGGTCAGATCGGAGAAGGCCATTATCTGCTCATGACAATAGGGCATGTGGCACCCTATAAGCAGTGCTGCGTCCTTCAGGGAGCACAGGAGATAATGCAGCTTAAGGGTTGTATCAATGCCTACACTCTTGACGGAGGACAGACCGCGGAAATAATCTGGAGGGACAAGCCTTACAGCTACGTGGACTGGGGCGTTGAAAGAACCGTCAGTGATATTCTCTATTTTGCGACTGCGGTTCCGGAGGAAGAACAATGAATCTTGAAACAACAACGGCGATATATGCAGGAAATGTGAGCATAGGATACGGTGTACTTATCGCCGCAATGTCTCTGATATCATCATGGCTCATTACTTTTTCTCTTGTCACGGCTCCCGGGAAAAAAGCACCGGATAAAAAAAGCGCGGCAAGAAAACTCATAGGGCTCATTTTGTATCTGCCTCTTTTTGCCATATGGGGAGGGGCTTTCGGAAGGCTCATACATTGGTATTCGCATTACGAGACATATAAAGGCGTATGGAATGCATTCAGGTCAATAACGGGATCGTATCATGAGGCCGGAATGGTACTGGGCTTTTTTGTCGCCGCATTTTTTTCGTCCATGATATGCGCTAAGGAGGACAGGAAAGAATTCATCAGCGCCTGCGCAACCGGCCAGATGCTGTTTTTATCGCTGGTTTCATTGGTATCCCTTTTTAACGGTGCAGACCGCGGTAAGGCTGTGATAACTGATCCTGCATACCAGGGACTTCCAGTAAGTGTTCAGACAGCAGTTGATGCAGCAGGCAGTGAGTTTCGTACAGCTGTATTTTTCTGGAAATTCATGGTGCTTCTTTTGATCACATTCATATCCCTTATCTTTTATTTCACGAAAAAAAGCGTGCTCTATACCTATGTATGTTATTTTTCGTCCATGGCACTTCTTGACAGTGCAAGATATGATGCATCATTTTTAAGATCCAACGGATTTGTGTCGCTCATGCAGGTGGTTGCAGGTATTTTTCTCATTGTATCCATGGCAACCGCGGTAAGACGGTCGGTCAGAAAAAACAGGTTCAGGATATGGCATATCTTATCGGTCATCTTTTTCCTTTCGGGCCTGGGAATGACGATATATATGGAATATTATGTTCAAAGGCACGGAAACCTCTGGGTCTTCTGTTATCTTGTGATGGCAGCCGCATGCCTTGTCATGGCACTGTCCGTTATACTTACATACGGAAGCGCCGGGGAGAAGATCAGAAGAACAAAAAATAAGTGATCATCGGATTTTGAAACGAATTTGAAAATCATTCTCAAATCTATTGACAAATAAGTTTTAAAATGATAAAAATGAGAACAGTTCTCATTTTTATTTTTTTTTTTAAGGACGTCCATATGAAAAACAATGAAACCGGAGCAAAATACAGAACAAAACAGCGAGAGATAATGATGAGATATCTCGAAGGCAGACCCGGCGTACATGTCACCGCCGGTGATGTCTGCGAGTATTTTAAGGAACAGGGAGCATCCATAGGCCAGTCCACTGTCTACAGGCAGATGGAGAAACTGGTGGATGAGGGACTGCTGAACAAATACATCCTTGATGCGAATTCTCCCGCATGTTTTGAATATGTGAGCAGGGATTCACACGGAGGAAGCGGTGTGTGCTTCCACTGTAAATGTGAAAAATGCGGAAAGCTGATCCATCTACACTGCGATGAGTTAAAAGAGATCGCAAATCATCTGAAGAATGATCACGGATTCGTACTTGATCCGTTAAGAACCGTATTTTACGGAATGTGTGAGGAGTGCGCGAATACTTAAGAATATGCGAATACCTGAGAGCACAAAGAAAACACACATCTAAGATTCGATGAAACAATGTGAGGGAATGAAAAAATGAAATCCATAAAAAAGATGATCGCTTTTGTAATATGTGCCGTAATGACATGCGGATGTCTTGCAGGATGCGGAACTGCCGCATCAGCATCGGATGATGAATTTCTGATCGTTACGACGAGCTATCCCGGATATGACTGGACAATGAATGTCCTTGGTGATAATCCTGCGGGAGCAAGGGTGGTGTTTCTTCTCGATGACGGAGTGGATACGCACAGCTATCAGCCTGCGGTTGACGATCTGATGACCATATCCAGGGCAGATATGTTCATCTATGTCGGCGGAGAATCGGATGAATGGGCTCAAGATGCCGTTAAGAACATGACTAATGACGATGCGGTTGTCATCAACATGATGGAATCTCTCGGAGATAAAGTTTTTGAAGAAGAGACAGTCGATGGAATGCAGGAAGATGAGCATCATGATGAGGATGAAGACGAAGATCATGAGCATCACCATGAAGAAGGTGAGATAGAGTACGATGAGCATATATGGCTTTCTTTGAAAAATGCCAAGATCCTTACCGATGTCATCGCTGCCGGCCTTATGAGAGCGGATGAGAAGAATGCCTCTTTGTACAGGAAAAACGCGGATGCATATAAGCTGATGCTTGATGACCTTGACTGGAAATATACGAATGTGGTTTCTTCTGCCGAAGGAAAGACACTTCTTTTTGCTGACAGATTTCCTTTCAGATATATGGTAAGTGACTACGGACTTGAGTATTATGCCGCATTTTCAGGCTGTTCATCCGAAACTGAGGCAAGTTTTGATACGGTCATATTTCTGGCAAAAAAGATTGATGAGCTGGGACTTGATACGGTCCTTACGGTGGACGGTTCCGGGGATGATGTTGCCAAAACGGTTGTAAGCAATACTCAGTCGAAGGATCAGAAGATCCTTGAGATGAATTCCATGCAGTCCGTTACCGAGCAGGACATAGCAGACGGCTTAACATATCTTTCCGTAATGGAGGATAATCTGGCGGTACTGACCCAGGCTCTGTAATAAAAAGAGATTGAAGTTGTATAATAATGCATAAATAACACCCCCCCGCATTTGCGGGGGATAATGTGCTTTAAAAGGAAAATGATATGCCGCTTTTAACAGTAAAAAATCTTACAGTAGGATATGGCTCCCAGATCGTGGCATCAGGCATAAGCTTTGTCGTAAATGCCGGCGACTACCTCTGTATTGTGGGAGAAAACGGATCCGGAAAATCAACACTGATGAAGACACTTCTCAATCTTCAAAGGCCTGTGAGCGGAGAGATAATAAGAGGCGATGATCTCAGGGAAAACGAGATCGGTTATCTTCCGCAGCAGACTATTGTCCAGAGAGATTTTCCCGCATCGGTAAAGGAGATCGTTCTTTCCGGACGTCAGGGAAAGATGGGGCTCAGGCCCTTTTACAATGCCGAAGATAAGGCTATAGCGGCCGGAAATATGGAGAGAATGGGTATAACGGGTCTTTCCGATAAATGCTATCGTGAACTGTCGGGAGGACAGCAGCAAAGAGTCCTTCTTGCAAGAGCTCTTTGTGCAGCCGAAAAGATCCTGCTTATGGATGAGCCTGTGTCCGGACTTGATCCTGTTGTAACGGCACAGATGTATGAGCTGATCGAAAAGCTTAACAAAGAAGGCGTGACTATCATAATGATCTCTCATGATGTAAATGAAGTGATAAAGTATGCAAGTCACATACTTCATATCGGTAAGAATGTGTCATTTTCCTCGACAGAGGAATATATAAGAAAAATGGATGAAGAACTTCATCGTAAGATGAATGATGCTTCAAAAAGCATGATACCGCCTTCGCTGCACCGCATGGCAGCAGGCGTGAAGAAAGATCAGCAGGATGAGGAAGGCGTAAAGAATGATCAGCAGAGTGAGGAAGATGTAAAAAAAGAGGAGACAGGCGAAGGAGGCACATTATGATACAGAAATTAATGGATGCATTTCAGTTTCCCTTCGTCAGGTATGCCGTCATAGTGGGCGTCCTGATCGCACTTTGCTCATCTCTTCTGGGTGTTGTGCTTGTGCTCAAGAGATTTTCTTTTATCGGAGACGGACTGTCCCATGTAGCATTCGGAGCAATGGCCGTAGCGTCTGTTGCAAATCTGACAAATGATATGATTCTGATCCTTCCCGTTACGATAATAAGTGCGGTGCTTCTTTTGAAGGGCGGTCATAATTCGAAGATAAAAGGAGATGCGGCAATTGCAATGATCTCGGTATCTGCGCTTGCTTTCGGTTATCTTTTGATGAATATCTTTTCCGCATCTCCGAATATTACGGGAGATGTGTGCTCGACACTTTTCGGATCAAAATCGCTTCTTACACTTACCTCCGAGAAGGTTATCATATGCTATATTCTTTCGTTTATCGTACTGATCGTATTTACGGTTTTTTACAACAAGATATTTGCTGTAACCTTCGATGAAAACTTTGCCAAAGCATCCGGTGTTAAGGCTGATGCATATAACCTTATTGTTGCCGTGATCATTGCGGTGATAATAGTCATTGCCATGAACCTTGTGGGGTCGCTTTTGATCTCTGCGCTTGTGATATTTCCCGCGCTTTCGTCCATGAGACTTTTTAACAGCTTCAGAAGCGTAACGATATGCTCCGTTATCCTGTCTGTTGTATGTTCGTTTTCCGGAATCATCATATCGATCATCAGCGGAACACCGGTAGGATCCACCATCGTTGCAGTGCAGGTTGTTGTATTTGGAATATGCTCGCTTATTGGAGCAATAAAAAAATGAGAAAAGATAATTTGAGAAAAAATATTTTGTGTAAAAGATTCTTATCGTGTTTTTGCATTGCGGCAATGCTCTTTTCGTCCGGATGCGGATCTTCTGCGGCGGCCGCTGACAGGACGGCTTCGTTTACTTCCCAGAATGGATCCGGGGACGTATTGGCAGATCCCGCACCGGGGCAGGCTGCATCTGATCTGGCATCGGGGCAGGTGGCAGGACAGGCCGCATCTGAGCAGGAGACGCCTCCCGGACTTTTAGAGGATGCTTCCCTTCAGGAGAAAGAAGCAGATGCCGGAGCAGCGGATCAGACTTTGACAAATCCTTCTGCAAATGAAAACAGTATCTCATATGTGGGGGATCTTTCGTCTGCAGACGGTGAGATAGATGTGGATCTTACGACTCTTTCAAGCGTTGTGATCTATTCCGTTGTATTTAACATGATGCAAAAGCCTGAGGATTATATCGGCAAAAAGATAAGGATATTTGGAAACTATTCCACTGCCTATGAAGAGCAAAATGATGTCAGATACCATGCGTGCATCATACAGGATGCAACACAGTGCTGCGCCCAGGGAATCGAATTCGAACTTACCGATGACTATGTATTTCCTGATGACTACCCTGAGGTGTGGGATGAGATCGTTGTCGTCGGAACCTTTGATATTTACAAAGACGGCGGCAGTACTTACTGCACTTTAAGAAACGCACATCTTGAATGATAACCTTTTCAAAAAAGGATTTTAGTTGATCGGCCTGCCTTTTGGCAGGCCGATTTTTTAATACTTGATTATATGCTTCCCTAAAAGTATAATATTTAATAACTACCACCCTAGAAGTATAAGGAGAAAAGTGTGATCATATACCATGGATCAAAAGTTATAGTTGAAAAGCCGTTATTCGGATACGGAAAGACCACCAATGACTATGGTCAGGGGTTTTATTGTACTGAAGATGTTGAACTTGCACGGGAGTGGGCGTGCAGGGAAGAAAAAGGCGGTTTTGTCAGCACATATAGCCTTAATACGGATGGTTTAAAAGTTTTAAAACTGAATGATCGCAGTATCATTGAATGGATTGCAATATTATTGGAAAACCGTCATATCAGATATTCAAGTCCGATTGAAAGAAGGACAGCAGAGTATATTATCTCACATTTTCTTCCTGTTACTGATAAGGCTGATATTATCACAGGTTACAGGGCAGATGATTCTTATTTTTCGTATGCCAGAGCTTTTCTTTCAAATACGATCTCGCTACAGCAACTAGCGGATGCGTTAAAGTTCGGTAATCTCGGAATGCAGATTTTTATTAAAAGCAGAAAAGCTTTTGATCGTATCAGTTTTGTTGAATCTGAAATGGTTTCAGGTGATGAATACTACCTAAAACGTATAAAAAGAGATGATGAAGCCAGGGATGATTTTAACAGGCTGTTGGAAAAAGATGTCAGCGACGGAATATATGTAAGAGATATTTTATCTAAGAGGATGAGCATAAATGAGTTATTCGTATAAGGAAACATATCTGGGCGATGCTATGCGCAATCTTGGAGAAATGACGGAGTATGCGTATTATGCATGTGATGTTGAACCGGATAAGGCGTTGCGTATCTTTATCATAAGCGGATATGCCGACAGATTCGGTAAGGGAGATCCCTGCGTGGTGAGCGGTATGTCCGGAACAGAACTCTATCAGCACGCGGCCGAAGAATGTGGGTTGAATATGACTCCATGGCTAGGGGCTTTAGTCCGGTATAAAACGGATGTGTATTACTGGGCAGGTTATATACTTGCTTATTATCAGTGGTCTGCAAACAGAACATTTGGAAAAATACTTTCAGTCATTAAAACAGATGACCTGATGAGGATGTATCCTGCACTTCATACCGCATCGGATGAACGTGCAATAGAAGAAATTGAAGAATTATACAGAGAAAGAAGTGCATATGGAAGGCTGCAGGAATACAGAAAGAGGATCAATATGACCCAGGCTCAGCTGGCAGAAGCATCAGGCGTTAATATACGAACTCTTCAGCAGTATGAGATCGGATCAAAGTCTCTTAGAAAAGCAGCGGCTGAAACAGTTTTTTCTCTCGCGGATGTCCTTGGTTGCCGGCCTGAAGAATTAATTTCATAGAAAACATTTAAAACAAACTAAAGTTTATTTCTTTTTGATCTTATAAAGTTCCTCTGCCGCAAGCCTTGTCTTTGCAACGACATCCGTTCCTTTGGGCGGAAAACAGTAGAAGAGACCGTTCTTGTCTCCGATCGAGATCATATCGCCGATCTCATAATAAAAATAATCGGAATTGACGCTGTAGGATGAGAGTGGCTTTTTTACAAAGTCCAGCTTTCCGTCACAGCCTGTCAGGTGGAAGCCTTCGTATGAATGTGTCAGTCTTCCGTCCCCAATCTCATAGAATGCTTTGTAATCCCGAATCATATATATGTGTACAGGAACATCAAGCAGATATGTTCCTTCTTCAAGTTCTTTTCTTACACACTGTCTTTCCCATGAAAACCAGTCCGGGATGTGATCAAAACTTATGGGAAGCTCTGCATTTGAAGTGGTGATATCATTCCCTGCAGCTGTCCCTTTGTTTGTCATTTTCATTTTTCCGAGTTCCGTAAGTTCCCACTCTGCACTGCAGCATTCACATTTGAGACTGATGCCCGATGCTTTCATTTTATCTTCTGCCCCGCATGAGGGGCATTTATACAGAACTCTTGAGAGTCCTTCTGCACGGAAGTCTTCCGTGACACGGATATTTTTATCAAACTGTTCTTTGAGATTATCAAATGAAAAAGCCTGAGCGATCCTTTCGTTTATAACGGATTGGGAAAGGGTCTTAAGCTCATCTTTTGTAAAAAGAGTATATTTGTCGGCGGAGATCTTAACTTTTCTCAGTCTCAGTCCGTTGTAGAGGGGGTCTCTTAAAAATGCACCGTGAGATTCTATCATCACTACGTCGGATCCGAGTATCTTAACAAGTTTTCCAAGGGATTCGGGAAGTGTGGTGGATGTGCCGTCAAAGGTGTATCCTGCCTCGGGGTACATAAGCACCGAAGTTTTGAGTTTTGTCAGACAGTATGAAACATCATTGATCAGTTTTATGTCCGGCTGGAATTTTTGTGTAGGTATGCAGCCGATGGCTCTCATCAGTTTTTCTTTTCCAACGAATGCATCCGTTGTTGCAACGATATTGTACGGGCCTTTTATCATGTGTGATGCGATCATAAGGTCAGTAAAGCATGAGTGATTCATCAGATATAAGGCAGGCTCTTTTTCGGAAACACCCCTCATGTCGCCTGTATTTCCAATAAATCCGACTTTTTTTAGATCGGAAGAAGCAAGGACCCTGATCAGTTTCCTGAAAAAGAAAGAGGGTCTTCGGGGAGGCAGCGCTTTTGGAAGAGGAAGAATTGCCGCTTCTTCATATGATATTTTTTTTGTTTTTATCTTCATGATGATTCCTTCGGTAAATTTATAACGGATCCTGATACAAAATTATAATATAAAGTCACGGTTTCGTAAAAAAGTATCAGAATGCCTCCGAAATACCACCGGGCTGATGTCTTGGAATGATTGCTTCACTTTTGCTATATTCTGTATGTTAAACTAAAAAAAATTTGAAAATGAGCCGGTCCGCAGCATAACAGGCGTTGCCGGACATATAAGAGGTGCAGTATGGAAGAATTATTTAATATGAACCGTGATTTGCTCAGGGAACTGCTGGTCATGCATTACAGGCATATCGGTTCGGTTGATGAAAAAAAGATGTTTTTGGGCAATGTCCTTGCATGGCGCAGGAGTGATGAAGGTTTTGCGGACCATGAAGAGACAGCAGGTGCCGTTGATGATTTTAAAACCGAAATCTTTGAAAATTTAGGTGCAGCTGACGGGATCAATCCCGATGAGATGGAAAAATATATTGCTCAAAACGGGCTTGCAAACCTTAATGCAAACGGGATACAGAATGTAAGAAACGATGTAACAGGCGAACTGAGGAATACATATTTCACCACCGTTTTCAAAGTCAGGGAATATTCTGTCATAGGCCATCAGGATACAAATGTCACTGCTGAGAGTGTAAGCCGTTATATGGTCTATCACTCTGCGATACAGAACACCCCCTGGCTTTTAGACGGAAAAAGAAATGATGGTATCGAAAAAATGAGCGAGCCTGTGGCGATGTTTGATTCAAACATTCTCAAGATCAAAGCAAGGACGTTTGGTATAAAGTCTGCAACTGAAACGAAGATACAGCTTCTTGATGTAAACGATGCGGATATCATAGGTTCGTATTTGAAAACATCCGGAGAATTTGTTTCGGGTCTTATGCGTGATACTGATCTTATGTCGCGTCAGCCTTTCCTCAAGGCCTTTACACGCATGTATCATCTTGAACTGGAAAAAGCCCTGTCTGCAGAAGACGGCTCTCTTTCCCATATCAAGGAACCCGGTTATTCCATGATGACGGGTCTTTTTAATCAGATAAAAAAAGTACCTTCTGAGGATGAACTCAATACCTTAAGAGAGCAGGATCCGGGAGCATATGCGGCATCAAGGAAGGTTATGGCCCTTTTTAACGCCTTTGTTGAAATGGAAGAAGAAAAGGTAAACTTTAAAAATCTTTCCTACGAAGAGCTTTCCGGAGATCATGCAGACGTTATCCGTGCACGGATGGATCGCAAACTTGCTGATTTTGAACACGCGGTAAGAGAATTTTCCCAGACGCCCACTGACGATATCAAACACTTTTACGAACATCTTGGCGCTTTAGGCAATGATATGGATATACAGCTGGGCATTATTAACGATGATGAAAAAGCCAAGCCGGCTGTTGTTATTGCAGATATAGAAGATAAACGCAGACTTCTTGAAAACGGCGTCCTTCCGGATGAGGTTGCGTTTATCAGGGAATTTGCGGCTGAAATGGAAAGCTCATTCGGTTCAAAGAGGCTCGGTGAAAAGGCGGCAGGAACGGTTCCTCCGTATAAAGAACTTCTTGAAGAGCTTGCTGCGCTTGCGGAAGAAGGAAAAAGAAAGCTTGAGAACGGTTTTGAATCTTCACAGGATAAAATGGATCTTTTCAAGCGCATGGGGACGGCATGCAAAAACCTTAAGAATGCGACTGCAGAGCTTAAGGACAAAGGAGATCTTCCTAAGCCCGAAGGCGCAGATAACAGGGCGTGGATCTATACCCGCGGCGTGATAGAGTCCGTATGGGAATTCGGAACATATAAGCAGGGCGCATCATACGAGGCAGAAAGGCGCGCCGGGGGTCTTCTCATGTACGATAAGATGAAAGATTCTGAATTTAAGACGCAGTTTGATAACTTCCTTGCCATGATGGAAGACACCGGAGACGGATATCTTTTCCATACAAACAGCCGTGAATATACAAAGATGATGGACACTCTCCGCACAGTAAAAAAACTTTCCGAAAAGGAAGAACTTACCGGATTTGAGATCAATTCCCTTGCCGAAAACGGAGCAAACATCTCCAAGGTGATCTCAGACTACATAGGTCAGGACAAAAAACTCCGCAAGCAAAAAACCGACACCGGAAAAGACAGATTTGACGGAGCTATTGGGATTCTTAATCTTGTGGATCCGCAAAAAGCAGAGAAATTAAGGGAAAAGGCAGAGCAAAAGAGAGGAAAGCGTGTTACCTGGAAAGAAATCGACGACAGAAGCGTAAGAAAAGCAAGGAAGCGTAACAGAGATCATCATAATACAGCCGCTAAAAGTCTGGAACAGGGCTTACATAAATGAACACAAAAAGTTCACAAATTAATTAGCACTCACCTCTTGACAGTGCTAACAATACGTGTTATATTGCATCTATAACAAAGAGACAAAGTGTTCCGGATGTTTCAAAGCAGGCCATAACGGCGCAGCAGGAACACATATTCTTTCAGGAGGCTTATTATGATGATGTTCCCCAGCGTATACAATGACGATTTATTTGATGATCTTTTTGATTTTCCTGTATGGAATGACAGGGACTATCGTAAGGCAGAGAAGAAACTCTATGGCCATCATGCTGCAGATCTTATGAAGACCGATATCAAGGAAAGGGATAATGAGTACGAGATGCAGATTGATCTCCCCGGATTTACAAAGGATGAGATACAGGTATCCCTCGAGAACGGTTACATTACAATTCAGGCATCCAAGGGCCTTGATAAGGACGAGGATGAGAAGGATGGCAAGTGGATCCGCAAAGAGCGTTATGCAGGAAGCTGCATGAGACAGTTCTATGTAGGTGATGGCCTTGAAACGGATGACATTAAGGGTGAGTTCAAGCACGGAATCCTTAAACTGACCCTCCCCAAGAAAGAGGCACTTCCCAACAGGGAAGAGAATAAATACATATCCATAGCCGGATGATGACATCCGGACCTGCCTGAAAGGCAAACAGGATAAAAGCAGTGAAACAGGGGGACGGTTCCGGAACCGTCCCCCTGTTTCACCCTCACCTGTTTTTATGTTAA
Source organism: uncultured Lachnospiraceae bacterium (assembly GCA_946631935.1). Taxonomy (GTDB): domain Bacteria; phylum Bacillota; class Clostridia; order Lachnospirales; family Lachnospiraceae; genus AC2028. The sequence goes on from CAMPAP010000106.1 coordinate 16,931, forward strand.
AATATCCTTATGTTCAGACAGGATATAAAAAACGATATATGCAGGATATTCAATCTGAACCGGTATCCCGGCGCGGACGATCCCATTCATCATCACGAGATAACTTATAAGACCATAAAGCAGTGGCATCTGAGAAAGTATTACTGTAACACTCCGGATGTCTTTATCCGTATGCTTGAGCGTGAATATGAAAAGCCACGCTCTTTAAGTATGCCCGGTATCTCACTTTTCATTTCGGGAGATAAGGGACTTTATGAAGCGTCCGCACAAAGTGCTTCGGGGATTCCCTGCACTCCGTCTGAAATTGTTGATATCTGCGGTCTTTCCACATCCGAAGCGGATGAAAAGATAAAAAACACAAAATCCGAATATCTTGCCTTCTTAAGAAGCGGATGCTTGCTGAATCCCAGAGCTTTTTATGAATGCGTAAAGGTGATAAAAAAAGAAAGTCCGGGCCTTATCTATTCCGATAATGCAAAGAAAGAAGATGACGGATCGTTAGTTAACCCCGAGTTTAAGCCTGACTACGCCCCGGATCTTTTGATGTCCGTCGATTACTACGGGGGATTTGTGATGATATCCCGTAAGGCTTATGAAAATGCGGGCGGATTTGAAAAATGCGATGATGGCGATCATCTTTATGACCTCTGGCTCAGGATATCCGAGAAAGAAAAGGTGAGCCATATCGACAGGATCCTTTTTTATGAGACGGCAAAATATTCCAAGCCCGGTGCAGATGCTTCCGTGATAAAAAAAGCACTCGCAAGAAGGAACCTTAAAGGAACAGTTACGGTAAAGGACAACAAATGTATCATAGACCATGAAACAGAAGGCCTTGTCAGTATCATCATCCCTTCCAAAGATCATCCGGGTAACCTAAAAAAATGTCTCGAATCCCTTGATAAAGAGACTCTTTATAAAGACTATGAGATCATAGTTGTCGATAACGGAAGCTCAGAAGAAAACAAAAAGCATTATTTAACACTTTGTGAAAAATATAATGCAAAATATGTATATGAAGTAAAAGAATTCAATTTTTCTTTTATGTGCAATCTCGGGGCATCCCATGCCCGTGGAGATGTTTTAGTCTTTTTAAATGATGATATCGTTATATCGGACGGCAGGTGGCTGGGAAGCAGGGCCGGACAGGCGCGGCTCCCTTACGCCGGAGCTGTGGGATGTCTTCTCATATATCCCGATTCGGACATGATACAGCATGGCGGGA
>CAMPAP010000107.1 GCA_946631935.1 uncultured Lachnospiraceae bacterium
GTTCAGAAAATGAAAAAATTAAAGAAACAGATATTTCTGAACCCGAAAAAACCGGAGTCTTGAAAGCGGAAAAAACGGAAACAAGAGTGGGGAAATATCCTGCTCTTGTTTCCGAAAATTCCTTGCCAAGAGAACTTAATATTAATAAAACAGATTTAAAAGAACCTCTTCCATCCCATCAGTCCGTAGAAGAGTGTAATGATGACGGACAGGAAGACAGGATGGATAGGATCATCATCGAAAATGATCTTCCCGATGTATCGATGGTCGAAAGGCTGGTAAAGGAGCGTGTTGCTTATGACCACTACATGGAATACCTGAAAGATGACTACAGGAGAGTCTTTGAGATACTCTACCAGCATATAGTCCGGATGCTTGTTGGAAAGCGTGAATCCGTGACTGTCCAGGGAGCTACATACCCGCATAAATACGTCAAGCAGATGTTCCTCCGGATCGATGCAGAAAGGATCATCATTGCCGTAAATCAGCTCGCTGAGAAGCGTGTTGAGATGCATAATTCCAGCGGATATCTGGATTCAGTCCTTTTCAATGTTGCTACAGCCACTGAGGTCAAAGAGATCATGGATAACGGCGGCATGTATAACCCATATATCGACCCATATGTTGTATAAAACATATTTGACAATATGTCGTATTCGACATATAATCTAAATGAAAGGATTACTCGAATGGATATTGAGTTTTATAAAAAAGAAGATGGTACGGAGCCAGTTCAGGAATTTCTTGATTCATTGGAACCTAAAATGCTGGCTAAGATGCTCCGGACGATCGATCTTCTTGAAGTTAATGGAACATCGCTCAGACGCCCTTATTCAGCTCCTTTAGAAGATGGCATATTTGAATTACGGGCACAGCAGGGATCTGATATCACCAGGGTTCTGTATTTCTTTCAAGTAGGTAATAAAGCATATCTGACACATGGTTTTACTAAGAAAACACAAAAGACACCGCGTTCGGAGATAGAACTTGCCAAGAAGTACAGGGACGATCATTTAAGGAGGCATCCAAATGAGTAGATATAATGATTACAAAAAGAAAGCACTTAAGGATCCTGAAGTAAAAAGAGAATATGATGCTCTTGCTCCTGAGTATGATATCATCCAGGCTATGATCGATGCCAGAAAGGATCAGAATCTTACTCAGAAGGAATTGTCTGAAAGAACCGGGATCACTCAGGCTGATATAAGCCGAATTGAAAAGGGAACCCGTAATCCCAGCCTTGAAATGCTTAAGAGGCTTGCACAGGGACTTGGCATGCAGCTAAAAGTGGAATTTATCCAGACAAGTAAGATCTGATCGGACGAGAAGAATAATTATATATTTTGCACCCCTGAGGTGGAGATGAATCGAAAGATTTTTCTCCACCTCTTTTTTTATTTCATGAACTTTAGGCCATCGTGTCCTGAAGTGGAGAGGAGGAAGATCATGGAAATTGAAAAGACTTTGGAAATGAGTGAAGAAGAGATCTGCTCGAGGTTCAGAAGGAACGGATGTTACCTGAGGCACATACCGATACTTGCACAGCTCAATGCTGTGGATGATATCGATATCTGCAACATCCTTAAAAAGCATGGACTGCTCAAAAGGATGCCTGCAGTGCTTCATGTATATCCGCCAATAAAATGGGGAAAAGAGGAAGAAGACGATGCATGAGGAAGTTAATCAGAGAGTCGTTTCCTTAGGGATACGGACAGGAAAACTGACAGCGAACGTCCTTGCCAAGGCCATGCAGATGTATCTGAACGCCCGGAAGATGAAGCCTCAGAAGTTCTATAAGGGAAAGCAGTCGCTTGAACATCTCATGGAACAGAATTCCGGAGCCACGAACATAGAGGTGGATGATCATAACATAAAGGGCTTCGACCGCATCGCCAGGAAATATCATATCGATTATGCGATCAAGAAAGATAAGACCCAGGATCCGCCGAAGTATTTTGTGTTCTTCAAATGCAGGGACAAGGATGTCATAGAAATGGCGTTCAGGGAATTCGTAGATCTCAATAACAAAAAGAAGGAACATACTCCTTTCAGACAGACTCTGAAGAAATATAAGGATCTTGCTGTGAGCAAGGCGCAGAACCGCGAGAAGGAGAATGTAAAGAACAGGGAAAAAATAATTAACAGAGACAGGGGGATGAGCTTATGAACAGTGAAAAAAAGCCTGCAGCTAAGGCACGTGAGAGACCAGTAAAGAAAGGATCCGGCAAGAAACCAGCAAACCGGACGAAAGGAAAGCAGAAAAAGAATGCATCATCAAAAGGATCCGTAAAAAACAATCCTGTAGACGGAGCACTTACATTTGTCTCAAAGAAATTCGTGAAGGCAGGCGGTACAAAATTTCTTTTGAAATATATGCCCTATGTGATGTTCGGATATTTCGGGAACAAGATCGCATATTCGTATCGTATCACTGATGCACCGGATTTCTTTAATAGGATGATGGGCGCACTTTCCAATATCGGTCAGGCATTCGATACCATATTATCACGGCGGTAAAGGAGAACATAATTGATGCGTTTCCAGAGTATTTTGAAATAATAGATTCTCGATATGCGCTGATAAAAGAACCATCTTGGGAACTGCTGGTTTCTACTTGCTTTTCACACCAGGAAAATGCTCAAAAAACAGATGCTTATAGAAAGGTTTGGATTTAAAATAAGTTTGGATAATCGATTAAATCCAAAAGTTAGGATTTAATAGATCATTTTGAAGGCAAACTAATATGATAGAATA
>CAMPAP010000108.1 GCA_946631935.1 uncultured Lachnospiraceae bacterium
AACAACGTTACCGGCATATCCGTCACGTAGGATCAGCCTTGTGGAGGACGTGTTCATGGATATCCTGAAGAGCGTCGTAAAAAGAAGCAGTGTCGGGAAAAAGCTCATATCGAGCACTTCCTTACAAAACAGCGCTCCGAACATTATGGTCATTGCCAAAGATATGTTAAAAGCAAGCAACACATCCAAAAGCCATGACGGAATCGGGATGATGAACAGGATTATGGCTATGGCAAGGTAAAGTGCCACAAATATATCAAATTTTCCTAAAGCTTTAGGCATCTGTTAATTTATATCTTACCCTGTAAGTGATATACAAAAGCCAGGATCTCAGCAACGGCCTGATACAATTCAGGGGGGATGGACTCTCCTATATCAACATTATGATAAAGCGCCCTGGCAACAGGCTTGTTTTCCACCAGTTCCACTCCGTTTTCCCTGGCAACTTCTTTTATCTTCTGTGCAAGGTACCCCTCTCCCTTGGCGATAACATAAGGAGCTTCCCTTTCAGAGGGTTCGTACTTGATGGCAACTGCGTAGTGCGTGGGGTTCGTTATTACGACATCCGCTTTCGGAAGTGCCTGCATCATACGTCTGCGGGATACTTCCATCATCTTCTGCCTGATCTTTCCTTTGATCTGAGGATCTCCTTCTGAATTTTTATACTCGTCCTTTACTTCCTGTTTGGACATCTTCATGTCCTTGTGGAACTTCCACTTCTGATACATATAATCCGCTGCGGCTATGATTATATATACCGCTGAAACCTTTATGCCCAGGTTTATTATGGTGTTACCCATAAACTTGACAGCCTGAATCAGGGGCATCTCATACAACGTAAAAACGATAAAGATATTATCTTTGACGAACGAGTAAACTATGGCTCCCACCAGGATAAGCTTTACGATGGACTTGATCAGTTCAATGACCGAATTCAGCGAAAAAAGCCTTTGCACTCCCTTGATGGGATTGAGTTTCGACAGCTTGGGCTTAAGAGGTTTTAATGTGGGTTTCCACTTAACCTGTGCAAGATCTGCGATAAACGATACCGCATACCCTATAAGCAAAACCGGTAAGATTGTAAGCAGAATACCGACAACACCGGTCTTAAAAACAACAGACATCTCACGAAAAGGCATATACCCGCCCGGATAAACCGTCACATTGGGTATCCTTTTGTAAAATGTATCAAAAAAGCCAAGCAGTCTGTTGCCTATATAGCCTGTCAGAAGCTTCAGTACGAGAAAAAAAACAAAAAGCCCGAGACAGTTACTTATCTCCCTGCTTTTGGCAACCTGGCCTTCACTTCTGGCATCATTCAGCTTTTTGGCTGTAGGCTCTTCAGTCTTATCATCATTATCGGCAAAAAACTGCAGATTATATTCCAGCATAAAACACTACCTACATCATATTCGAAACAATGGAAACCATTATCTTCTTCATCTCGGTAAAAACCATGTCAGCACCCTTAGGCATAAGATATACTGTCAAAAACAAGATAGTAAGTCCCGTCAGCACTTTAAGCTGGATGCCTATGGCAAACATGTTCATCTGAGGCGAAACCTTAGCCATTACACCAAGAATCGCATTAAGCATCATCATTGTCGCAAATATCGGAAGAATTATCCTGAATCCGATAAGGAGATAATCCATCAAAAATACAACAACGGTTTCCTTAAGCCCTGTGATGTTGAAATTCACACCGCCTACAGGAATAAGAGTAAAAGTATCCGCAAGTGCAACAAGAAGATATCTGTACATTCCGCTGGCAATGAGGATCAGCGAAAAAACATAATTATACAAACCGCCGGTGATACTTATCTGTTGTCTTGAAGAAGGATCCATTACCTGAACCATTGACAGTCCGGTTTCCATATCAGCAACAGTTCCGGAAAAATTAAAGATGGTTGTACATATATTCGCCGACAATCCTATCAGCAATCCGGCTATGGCTTCTTTGATGATTATGATGGCATATCCGATCTCCGAATCAAAATTCACGGTCTCAGCCGGTGTGACTGACGCATACATAAGTGCCGATACAAAGATACTGAGTGCCGCTCTCACTCTCCTGGGTGTATTGTTCATACTGAAAAAAGGACATATGAAAACAAAACACGAAACCCTGACAAGAATAAGCAAAAACAATTCAAGGTCATAAATTGAAAAAGAATAACTCAGCATAAGTCTTTGTCACTTATGAACGTAATAAACAAAGTCGCTCCAAAGATTAGTGGTAAATCCGACAATATTGTTGATGATCCAGTTGCCAAGGAGCATAAGAGTCAGAAAAATTCCGATAACCTTGGGGACAAAAGTAAGCGTCTGTTCCTGAATCGAAGTAATGGTCTGAAAAATACTTACAGCAAGACCGATAACCATTGATACAAGAAGTACCGGAAGTGCGCACTTTATGATAATATAAAGTCCGCCCCTTATCATTTCGGTTGCAGCTTCTGGTGTCATTTTTCTCTCCTGCTAAATCGCTAATAAAACGTTCGGACAAGCTGACCTATAATAAGTGACCAGCCGTCTGCAAGTATGAACAAAAGAATCTTAAAAGGCATTGAAATAGTAGTCGGCGGAAGCATCATCATACCCATACTCATAAGCACAGATGCCACAACCATATCTATGACAATAAAAGGAATATATATCATAAAGCCTATCCAGAAGGCTATTCTGAGTTCGGAAACCATAAAAGCCGGGATAAGGATTGAATTGGGGATCGATTCAAGAGTTCCGTCCCATTCAAGTCCTGCTATCTCATAAAAAAGCCGCACGTCCTTAACCTGTGTCTGAGGTTCCATGAACGCTCTCAAAGGAGTCATGACATTTACCAGAAACTCGTCCTGGTCGATGGTTCCCGCTTCAAACGGAACGACTGCGTTAACATTGATCTCCTCAATAGTTGGCTGCATTACAAAAAATGTAAGAATGAGCGCCAAAGCTATAAGAACCTGGTTAGGCGGTGCGGTCTGGGTATTTAAAGCCGCCCTTGTAAAATGCAAAACGATGATGATCCTGGTAAAAGCGGTCATCACCATTAAAAGGAGCGGTGCAATGGCAATAAGTGTAAGGGTTATGAGAATCCTCAGAGAGGAATTCAATGAACCGTTACCGTCATTGTATGTAATGGTAAGTCTGTTAAAAGTATTAAGAGTATCGAGATCCTCGGGATCCGTATAAGTACCGGGATCATCGATGACGGTGCTTATATCCGTCTCTCCGGTATCATGCCCGAGATTCTCCGTATTAAGAGCATATGCCCTGCTTTTATATGACATGACAAAAAGCAGAAGCATACTCACAAAAATTAAAAGTCTTATGATCTTTTTTCCGGCGGCCTTAAGCATCACTATGAATCCTTCTCCGGAATTTCATTTTTTTTATCGGCAAAAGCCTTTGAAAGAACGGACGAAAAACTAAATGACTTTTCATCCGGTGCTTTCTGAATGATATCCCCCTCATCAACATCACCGAGATAGGTTACCGTGTCTTTGCAGACCGCAATAACCTTGTACTTTGAACCAACCCGTATTATCTGCACCCATTTACCCTGGGCGATCCGGATAGTATCAATAACCTCGGCATTTGCAGAACTCCCCTGGTCTTTCTGAACATTACCCATCCATTTTGCCACTACGGCACAAAGAAAAAGCACAAAAATGAAAACTACAAGTAATGTAAAAAACTGAGCGATCTCAGATGTCCGGGAAGTCACAGAAAGTATCATGACATCATCCTATAACCTTCTTAACCGCCTCAAGAACTCTGTCTGCCTGGAAAGGCTTAACAATAAAATCCTTGGCACCGGCCTGAATGGACTCGATAACCATTGCCTGCTGTCCCATAGCAGAACACATGATGACCTTTGCTCCGGCATCGGCAGCCTTGATAGCCTTAAGTGCCTGAATACCATCCATCTCAGGCATGGTAATGTCCATAAGAACAAGATCGGGATTAACCTCCTTGTACTTCTCGACAGCTTTGGCACCGTTTTCTGCTTCTCCGGCAACGTTGTAACCGTTCTTGCTGAGAATATCTTTGATCATCATTCTCATGAAAGCAGCGTCATCACAGATCAGGATATTTTTTGCCATAATTAAAACCTCCAAAAATTTTGTTTACCAAAATGGCTTATTGCTTGATTATTTCTGTTACTCTTATACCAAAGTTCTCTTCTATAACAACAACTTCGCCCTTTGCGACAAATTTTCCGTTGACCAGAACATCTATGGGTTCACCTGCGATCCTGTCTAATTCTATGATCGTACCGGGTGCGAAGTTGAGTATATCCGAAATGGACTTGACCGTTCTTCCCAGCTCTACCGTAACCTCAAGAGGCACGTCCATGATCAGCCCTATATTCTCTCCGCCCTGAACATTGCTGAGATCTCCGCTGAAGCTCTGGAAGGACGCAGGCTGTATGTTCATAGGCTGGCCATATCCCATCATTGGCATTCCCTGCATGGGCATTCCCTGCATCGGCATTCCCTGCATGGGCATTCCCTGCATCGGCATTCCCTGCATCGGCATTCCCTGCATCGGCATTCCCTGCATCGGCATACCGGGCATCGGCTGACCGTATCCCATCTGGGAAGGATCTCCCTGAGGCATTCCGGCTCCGGGCATGGGAGAAGTTGGCGGAGTCTGTGGAGCCATAGGGGTCGGAGCCGGCGCGGGTGCGGGTTCCGGTTCAGGTTCAGGTCCTGTTCCCAATTGCGATCCCATGAAAGTCTCAACGATCTTCTTTGCAAACTCTATGGGATAAAGCTGCATTATGGTGGAATCAACAAGATCATCGCCTATCTGCATTCTGAACTGAATCCTGCAGAAAGTACCTCCGAGGAAGGGTGCTATCTCTGCTCCGTTCTCAAAATTCTTAAGATCAAGAAGAGAACTCTCGGGCGGAGAAATATCGATCATCGTTTCAAGCATGGTAGAAAGCGATGTTGCCGATGCTCCCATCATCTGGTTCATTGCTTCGGAAATTGCGGAAAGATGAAGCTCACCGAGTTCACCGTCCGTATTTGTTCCGTCACCGCCCATCATGAGATCAGTGATGACCTTAACATCATTCTCTTTCAGAACGAGAATATCGGTACCATCAAGACCCTTGGTATATTTGATACGAATGAACACGCAGGGTCTTTCAAAATCAGCAAGAAGATCACTCCATGTGCAAAGCGTAACAACGGGGGTGGTGATATTAACCTTTCTGTTTACCAGTGAATAAAGCGTGGTTGCGGATGAACCCATACTGATGTTGGCAACTTCGCCTATGGCGTCTCTCTCAACATCCGAAAGAAGCTCGTCGCCACCGGTGACCGGCTGAGTATCGACCAGATAAGGATCGGTTGGCGGTTTTTCTTCCGCCGGAGGTAAATCGATACCGCTCAGATCCGGAGCTTCATCCCCAGACAGATCCATACCGCTAAGGAGAGCATTTATCTCGTCCTGTGACAGCATTCCATCCATCTGTTACTCCTCCTCTCTGATCACCGACGTAACCCTTACTGCATACTGATCATCATTTGCTCCGGGTAATGCGGTGAATTTTTTTATATTTCCAACAAATATATTCATATCGGAATCAACCTTGGCATCAAGCCTTATGCAGTCCCCGACCTGGAGATTCATGAAATCGTTGACTGTTATCCTGCTGGTTCCGAGAACTGCCTTAACGGGAATCTCAACCCTCCTTAGCATGGCCTCGATATTTTCCTGAGCTTCATCATCCCTGCTCTCCTGCATTGTGGAGAACCAATATTTTGTATTTAGTCTGTCCATAACATCTTCAAGAGTGATGAAAGGAAGACACATATTCATAAAGCCTTCTACATCCCCGATCTTGATATTTAAAGTTACCACCGCGATCATCTCCCCGGGGGCTATGATCTGTGCAAACTGGGGATTCGTCTCTACCCTCTGAAGCATCGGAGATACTTCAAGAACATTCTTCCAGGGGTCTCTTAAAAGCTGGGTCAGCATAATAAGAACCTTCTGTAAAATTGTAAGCTCTATGTCAGAAAACTCCCTTGTCTTATCAAGGGGTCTGCCCTCTCCTCCAAGCATCCTGTCGATCATGGCAAAAGCAATATTTGTCGCAAGATCTATTATTATGCTTCCTCCCAAAGGATCAAAACTTACAACTCCGAGAACACTGGGATTCGAAAGAGCGTTGGTGAATTCGGAGAATGTGACCGTTTCCGAGCTGGCAACCGTAACCTGGGCATTCTTTCTGAGAATTACCGGAAGGTTAGTGGAAACAAGTCTGCCATAATGCTCAAAGATTATCTCAAGAGTACGGAGATGCTCTTTTGAAAACTTGGTAGGTCTGCTGAAATCATAATCCTTGACAGGTTTTTCTTCGGCATTTGAAATGGATTCAACGTCCAGTTCTCCTGAGGAAAGCTGATTCAGCAGTGCATCTATTTCGTTTTGGGAAAGAACCTCACCCACTTAGGTCATCCTCCGGGTCGGATTATCCGAACTTTACATCCGAGATGGAAATATCGTATACAACCTTTGATCCGAGCCATTGCTGTACGGCAGAAAGAACTTCTTTTTTGAATTCATCACGGTTACTCGTGATATATGCCTGATCGTAATTCATGGCTACGCCTTCGATGGCCTGTTTGATATAAGGCTCATAAGTACCGATGGTCTCAGCACTGTACTGTTTGTAATCTTCATCCTTGGTATTAAGCGAAAGAGCGATATTACATACCATGTAAACCTGCTTGCCGTCATCACCGGGTTTAATGGGAATAGTCATGGAATCGGCAATGTTGTAGATAACGGTATCGGCAAGTGATATCTCTGCCGCAGGATCATCTTCGTCTGTAACAAGTTCCAGATTGAGAACCGTGGCAATGGTATCCACCAGTGCAGCGGTCTTTTTATTGGTTCCCGTGACGCTCATCATGGTTATCACCGTAAGTGCAAGATTTACGATCAGCAGAGCAAGTATAAGGATTGAAAGCAGATTCTTTTTCATTTTATGTTACGCACCTTAAATCTTAATTATTGTTGTAGATCCTGATCTCTACACGTCTGTTACGGGCTCTGCCTGCATCAGTGGAATTATCAGCAATGGGCATTCTCTCGCCGTAACCTGAGTGTTTTATAAGCGAAGGGTTAAGACTGCTTGTCTCAACGAGATAATAAAAAACCGCAAGTGCTCTGGCGCTCGAAAGCTCCTCATTCGAAGGGAACTTTGCACTGTTCATGGGAACATTGTCCGTGTGTCCGTCTATTTCTATCTCACCCTTTGCATATCTTTCAAGGATGGTTGCAACCCTGTCAAGTACAGGCTTACAGTCTGCAGAAAGTGTTGCGGATCCGGGATCGAAAAGAATGGATCCCTTCATTGTCAGCATTACATACTGCGACGTAAAAGATACATCGATCTGGTCGGAAAGTTGACTCTCGGAAACCGCTTCTCCGATGATCTCCGCAAGTTCCTCATTGGACCTTAAGTTTGCTTCTTCTACCTGCTCAGAAGCCTGCTGAAGACTCTGCTCCTGTGCATTTTGTTCGGATGAATCAGTCTTGCCTCCGGAATTGGTATCATATTGCTGAACCTCTTCAACATCAGAAGCCGAATCAGCTGCAGCACCTGTTGAATTTATATACTCAGCCAGTTCATTAAGCTGACTGACCCCGTTCGAGATGAGTATTCCTTCTCCGATAGATGTGGCTCCGCCCGAAAAAACACTGAACGAAGAACTCATGGATGCTATGATCTCATTCAGCTTTGCTTCGTCAATGGTTGACATTGAGAAAAGCAAAACGAAGAAACAAAGCAACAGATTCATCAGATCGGAGAAAGTCGCCATCCACGCCGGGGACCCCGGTGGAGGGGCTTCTTCTTTCTTCTTTCCCATATTTCAAAACCTGTTTTAAATTATCATTCACCTTCTCCTTCACCCGTTGACGCGGATTCCCTGTCTTTGGGATTCAGGAAGGATTTAAGCTTTTCCTCTATAACTCTGGGGTTTTCACCTGCCTGTATTGACAAAAGCCCCTCGATCATAACCTGCTTCTGCATCATCTCAACCGAATTGTCCGCCTTAAGCTTTGCCGCCGTAGGGGCGCATATCCAGTTTGCAAGAAGCGACCCGTAAAGTGTGGTAATAAGAGCAACCGCCATGGAAGGTCCTATGGATGATGCATCGGACATGTTATTGAGCATGTTAACAAGACCGACAAGGGTTCCGATCATTCCCCATGCAGGTCCCATTGATCCAAGCGTCTCCCAGAAGCTTGCGATATTTTTATGTCTTCCGTCGATACAATCCATCTCCGTCTCAAGAATGCCCCTTACAAGATCGGGATCGGTACCGTCAACAACCAGAAGAATGCCCTTTTTCAAAAAGGGCTCATCCATATCAGATGCCGATTCCTCGAGAGAAAGAAGACCTTCCTTACGTGCAACATTGGAAAGTTCGATGATCTTCTTGATAAGGTCCGGGGTATCAACACTGGGTGCTTTAAATATCAGCTTGATGCTCTTAAGTCCGGCAAGGTAATCCGCCATACTGTATGATGTCATAACAGCCGCAAACGCACCTCCGAATGTAATGATGGCCGAAGGCACGTCAATATAACTGCCAAAACCGGCAATGCCCGCAGCGGAAATAATTCCGAATACGAGCATGCCGAGACACATTATGAATCCTACAAGTGAAGCTATGTCCAACGGTAAATCACCTCAACAAAAATTCGGCTCACGTCAGTCGTCAGCCATGATACCTTTTCTATAAGATTTTACTAAATTATTAATGTCTTGTCTACTTTCTTTTACTATAATTTTACGCCCTGTTGTCAGCGTCAGTACTGTATCGGGGGTCTCTTCAACAAGCTCGAGAAGATGGGGATTGATGAGCAATTTTGTACCGTTTAATCTGGTAACTTCGATCATATGAATACCTCCCCTCCAAGACGCAACAAACAGCAAGTTTTATTATATCACAAACACAAGATATTGTGGTGTGTTTTTTCATTTAACTAAAATTCGGGCAGACGTTTTCGCCTGCCCGTTTTATTCAATTACGACTAATTATCTCTTAAGATTGGTGAGCTCTTCGAGAAGAGTATCGGATACGGTGATGATCCTTGAGTTAGCCTGGAATCCACGCTGTGTGGTTATCATTTCGGTAAACTCGCTGGAGAGGTCAACGTTACTCATTTCGAGAACACCCGTTGACATGTATCCGCCGGTGGATGTTACGTCAACACCGATTCCGTCAAATGTACCTGAGTTCATTGTTGACTGGTAAAGGTTATCTCCGTGCTTCTCAAGACCTGAAGCATTGGGGAAGTTAGCGGTTGCAATCTGTCCGAGAAGCTTGGTCATACCATTGTCATAGCTTGCATAGATCATTCCGTCTCTCTGGATGGAAACGCCGATCATGTCACCAAGCTTACGTCCTGTTCCGATGCTGTCCTTATCACCGTAGGTTGCGGAAACGGTGGAAGTTCCGTTGTTGTTGAACATTGAGATTCCGGACCAGTTAAGAGCGATATCCGAGAAATTGGAAACGTTCCTGGTGGGATCTGTAATAATCTTGGAAAGGTAGATGGTGGAATCTCCCTTGATATTACCGCCGATGGAGTTAAAAATACCGGTGTCGGTATCGAACTTAAGAACAAGTCCGTTTACGAGATTTCTTCCGTCTGCAGTAAAGTCAAAGCTTCCTGATGCATCTCCAAGAGCTCCGTCTGCGTCAAGGTCAACAAGGCTCTTGGTTCCGCTTGCGGGATTTTTGCTGTTTGCAATGAGATCCTTCATGGAGATGGCGGTTGAAGGAGTTGCAGTTGCATCGCCTACATAGAGATTGAGGAAATCCTGGGTGGATCCTTCATATCCGTACGCCGTAGCGATCCTGTCATATGCAGCCATCATATTCTTGTATGCTTCAGACTCGGGATCGGTTGCGGTAAAATCGATGGTGCTAAGATCCAAAGTTCCGCCGTTATAAGTAAGGGTGACATTTCCGCCTGTCATATCCCAGGTATAGGAATTTGCGTTGAAAACAACATTTTCCTTGTCAGAAACTGCAGGAGTCTC
>CAMPAP010000109.1 GCA_946631935.1 uncultured Lachnospiraceae bacterium
GGAAAACTCGCCATCAACATCAGTTGATTTAAGCTTGAATCTTGCGGTGTACTCATATCCGAGTGCATCGTAGAGATTAAGGTTAACGTATTTACCGGAATCGCTGTTTACATCGGTATCGTTCTTATCAATGATTCCGCTTACGGTTCCCCTTGTAGTAGCCTCAGGGGGATAAGTAAGGTTATCACTGCTCATGATACGAAGAGCCTGAACGGTATCCTGCTTGATCTGCATGGTCTCGGGATCAACACCCCATCCCATTACATTGTAACCGGTTGAGGTCATACAGAGATTTCCGACACCGTCGACATAGAAGGAACCGTCACGGGTGAAGTAATTTGAAAGGCCGTCTGATACTACGAAGAAGTTATCTCCGGTGATCATGATATCGAAAGGGTTTCCGGTAGACTGTGCGGAACCCTGAGAAGTAATGTTTACGTTGATGGCACCCTGCTTAACACCGAGACCGATCTGACGTGCATTTACACCACCGACACCGGTTGTTGCATTTGCACCGGATGCATTCTGGGTCGTCTGGCTCATCAGGTCAGCAAATGTGACTGAGCTTGACTTGTACGCAGTAGTGTTAACGTTAGCGATATTGTTACCGATAACGTCCATTTTGGTCTGGTGAGTCTTAAGACCTGCAACACCAGAGTAGAGAGATCTCATCATAAGGCATTTTCCTCCGTTTTTAAATCTGGAGAATTGCGTGATATACGCATGAAGCGATCGCTTCCGGTTATAACAAGAGGGGTCCTTCTGTCATTCGGGAACCCCGGCCTCCATCCAGGTCCGGCTTTTTTATGCTATAACTGCTCCGTTTATGTTGGTAAAAACATTTGTTGATTCACCGGCTTCAAGTGCTGTGATCACGGTTCTGGAAGGAACATTTACGATAAACGCAAGATCATCGATCATTACAAGTGAATCGCCTATGCCCTTTTCAGCAGCCATATCAGTTCCGCTTTTCAGCCTTCCAAGCTGTTCGTTGGACATTTCAAGTCCTCTGTCGCTCATTCTCAGTGATGCGTGCTTGGAAAATTTGATCTTTCCCGCTTCCTGCTCCTTTTCGCTTAATATATCCCTGAAAGAAGCTTTTTCACTGCCCGATTCAGCGGGAGAAGTTCTGGGAGTAAGCATTCCGGATAATCCGGCAGCATATAATGTCTGTATGTTCATATCCATTTGCATCTCCTTTCCTTCTTTTAAGTATATCGGATGATACGATACTTTTCTTAAGGCCCGGGAGAAAAAATACTTCACACGCCTTCTGCGTCATCACTGCCTTCGGGATCACCGCCATCAGAAGAACCTGCATCGTCATTATCCGTAACGATGGCATTTATGGCTTCATCCGATATTTCGCTATCCGAAGGAGCATCGGTTAAAGCGGCATCATTTACGGCAGATGCCTCACCAGCAGTCTCATTTTCGGTTTCCTTAGCAGCTTCTTCAGCCTGCTTCTTTGCCTGCTGCTCGGCTTCATAATTTGCCTGTGCAATAAGCTCGTTTAATTTTGACGCATATGCACTTACCAATTTGGCATCATCGTCGTCCACAAATCCCTTCTCATAATCGCTGAGACTGTTATAAAGACTGTTCAGATTGGAGATGGTATTTCCGTTGGCACTGATGGAAATGCTGTCAATGGCAGGAAGGCTCTTCAAAGTATCCGCTATGGTCTTTGCAATGCTTTCTGCGTTTGAATACTGGTTGCTGATGACAGATACCATATCTTCAGCCGCATAGAGATCGCCTTCAATTGAAAAATAAGCTTTTCCTTCCTCAAAAGTAACATAATCCACAAATCCGCGGACCTGGTTTGAATTGCCTGAAGAATCGGATGTCTCGATAACAACTTCCTTTCCGACATAAGAACTGTATCTGGAAAGTTCCATGGTGGTGGACATGTTATTAAGCGCCTCAACCTGAGAAAACTGTGCATACTGCGCAATGTATTCGGTATTGGATGTGGGCTCTAACGGATCCTGATATTTCATCTGAGCAACCAGAAGCTGAAGAAACGCATCCTTGTCCATTCCGGTGGATTCGGTTTTTTTCTCGGAAAGAGAATTCTGGGATGCAGATGTTACTATCTCACCGTTTTTTACAGTTGCTGATACTGAACTCATTAAATACCTCCTTTAAGGATCAGGCCATAAAATCAACGGTATTACCGTTTGCGGCCATCATTTCGGCTGTGATCAGATCCTCTTCTTCCAGATCGGAAGCATCGGGCATGCCGTCTTCACCGAGAGTTATTTTTCTGGTCCTTGCATTCTTTTTTTCGTCCCTGGTTTCATTTCCCCCGGAACCTGAACCTGCGTCAAAACCTTTGGGGGCAATGGTCACTTCTACAGCTTCAACTCTTACTCCCTGAGCTTCAAGCTGGTCGGAAAGCCTCATCATCTGGCTTTCAACAGCGGACTTAACGGCTTCGTTCTCCGTTACAAACTGTGCGGTAATGACTCCGGCATTATTGGTAACGCGGATGTGAAGATTTCCAAGGGACGCGGGATGAAGCTGCATCTCAACATCGGAAAAATCACCGTTTGTCACAGTCTTCATTCTGTCCATTATCTGCTCGGCGATTTCCTGGGCATTAGTGGAAAAAACAGGTCTTGCCTCTTCTACGGGAACTTCTGCTTTCACTTCCGATAAATTCGAAGAAACCGCAGGTGAAAGAAGCTGTGATCCTTTATCCTCATGCCTGCCTTCATGATCCTGTTTCTGCTTTCCTGTTTCCTGAGGATTCATAACTGTTTTGGCATCCGAAACCTTACCGGCAGAATCAATGTCAATCTGTTCAAGCTGTCCGTCTGAATTTCTGATAAACCTGGTAACAGGCTCATCAGACTCCTCACTTAAGGCTTTGGTATCAGGAAGTATAAGCGCCTCATCATCTGCAGATACCTGTGTTTCTGCCACATCAGCGGTATTTTCACCGGCCTGTATCTTTTCTTTAACGGCATCCAGAAGCTCGGAAATCTTCATTCCGAAGTTTTCCGCCTCCTGATCCATAACGGCATCAAAAAGATCCATGCCTGCGGAATAATCAGCATAATCCTCCTCATTTGTAAGAAGCGAAAGCTGTGAATCCGCGCCGAGAGCTTTTATCATGAAACCACTGAAGATATCCCTGTCAAGGATATCAAAGCCTTCAATGCCCTCCGCTGCAAGCATTTCCTTAAGTTCATCCGTACTTATATCAAGCATTTCCGCAAGGGAATTCATAAGAGCTGTCATCTGGTCAGAGATAACATCCGAAGCGGAAACTATTTCCTCATCCTTGAGCATTCCCTCGGATCTGTCATTTACGTTTTCCGGGGTCTTATCGGGGCTTCCTTTGCCCTTCACATCTGTCTTGGACGCATTGCCGGAACTGTCGGACCTGTCAGTCATACGCCTGTCATCGCTTGCGATATCGCTCTTTTCGGACTTTTTGCCTGAAGCCTTGGAAAAATCATCGCTCCTTACAGAATCTTTGTTTAAAGAATTCACAAGATCGCTTCCGTCAGCTCCGGTTTCTTTAGCCTGATTATTCCATACAGTCTTAAAATCACTGCCGGAATTATCTGACTGTTTTCCGAAAGAGACCTGCGGGATAAGCATATCCTGCAGACCGGCGGCATCCTTAATAGGTGTGATGCCCATTCGTTTTCCTTCCTTTCTCCCGTCAGGGGTATTTATGCGAATAAATAGTGCGCAGATACACTCTGCTGGGATTTATATCGGCACGGAAACATTAAAACTTAAGTCCCCGGGGACTTTTAAGTGAATCTTTACGGAAATCCGTCCTGCAACAAAAATGCCCCGGTAATTAAAAACGCGATATTTTACGTAGGATCAAGGATCTTGGTGATCCTTGCGGCCACTTCCTTATCCATCTGGTCAAAGATCTTAGCCCTGTCCTCGGCATTCATTGCTCCGAGTATCCTGGCTGCAAGCTGGATCCCCTCAGTATCCGTCATCTTTTCGAAAAGCGCAGCCGCCTCCTTGGGTTTCATGCTTGAATATGCCGTAACATAGTCCTGGATCTCTTTTGTAGCCTCTAATTCTTCAACAACCTGCTTATAAAGAAATTCCGCGGTTGTGGGATCCATGGTCTCATAATATTTTTTGTACTCTTCAGCGCCGGGACCGTTTTCGGCATAGATGACTTCTTCATAAAATTCATTACGTATACGCTGGAAATCCACCTGCATGGTCTCGAATTCCTTAAGTCTTGTGACCTCGGCTTCAAGCGCGGCGATCCTTTCGTCCTTGGTGGCCGATGAATTTCTGAGACCGTCAAGTTCGGTCTCAAGTGTATATATCTTATTGACCGCATCCTGGAGATTTGTATAACCTCCGTACATTTCCGGATCAAGAGATTCAGTGACTGCGGAATTAGGCAGGATCTTATTTATAACAGGCACATTCTTGAGTACCGGTGTAAGGACCGAGCTTCCGAATCCGCCGACATCAAGTTTGATGATGACAGCTATGACCGCAAGCCAAAGCAAAACAATAAATAAAGTGGCAATAAAAGTAACAAAGCCGCCGCCTTCTTCGTCAGCTTCGAGTTCTTCTTCCTGCTTTGCTATTTCCTTAGCTCTTTTTTTTGCTTCCTTTTTTTGCTGGGCCTGTTCTTTTTTCAGCTGCTTTTTCTCATTCTGAAGACGTTTTTTCTCTTCCTGAGCAGCTTTTTCTTCAGGTGTAAGTTCCTTAGCCATTTTCGCCTACCTTCTGTCCGTAAGTATATGTTGTAAGTTCATCAATAACTTTGCTCTCCGCCCTGTTTTCTTCGCGGACATATTCATCAAACTGTCTTTCTTTGAGTTTTTCGTGTGTTTTTCTTTCTTTTACGGCTTCTTCAAGTTCATTCCTGGCCTTTTCAAGCTCATTTTCCGCTTCACTGACCCGAACTTTCTGTGCAGCGATCTTCTCATCACAGATTATCCTGGACATCTGTGAATCCTCAATCTCATGCACATCAAGCTCTCCCATCAGTACTTTGCGTGCATTTTCTTCGATCTCTTCCTTCATCAAAAAAAGTCTTTCAAGCGCTTCTTCTTCAAGATCGAGATTTCTCTTGGCCTCACCGAACCGTTGCTTTGCCTGGGTCTCCATCTTTTCCTTTATGTTTAGGATATTCTGCATTGAATATCTGAATCTTGCCATATGGTCTCACCTTTTCTTTATTCGGCAAAAAGATTTTCCAAAAGCTCAACGCTTTCCTCAAAGGTATATTTTGCATCAGTTTCCTGACAAAGGAAATTATTAACGGCATCGATCTTGCTTATGGCATAGTCGATATTAGGATTGGACCCGCTTTTATATGCGCCTATATTGATAAGATCCTCAGCTTCGTTATAAGTTGCAAGCACTGTCTTAAGCCTGCTGGCGGCATTTTTATGTTTTTTGTCACATATGGAGCTCATACATCTTGAAATACTCATGAGAACGTCAATGGCAGGATAATGATTCTTATGGCCCAGTTTCCTGTCAAGGATGATATGTCCGTCAAGAATACTTCTTGCAGTATCAGTAATGGGTTCGTTAAAATCATCGCCGTCCACAAGCACGGTGTAAAGTCCTGTAATGGATCCCACATCCGATCTGCCGGCTCTTTCAAGGAGTTTGGGCATTTCAGAATAAACACTTGGAGGATATCCTCTTGTAACAGGGGGTTCCCCGCTGGCAAGACCGATCTCACGCTGTGCCATGGAAAATCTGGTTAGAGAATCCATCATAAGGAGAACATCCCTGCCCTGATCCCTGAAATATTCGGCAATCGCCGTTGCGGTAAGAGCTGCTTTTTTTCTCTCAAGAGCCGGACGGTCGGAAGTTGCGATAACAACAACGCTTCTCTTCATACCTTCTTCTCCCAGGTCTCTTTCTATGAATTCCCTGACTTCCCTTCCACGCTCTCCGATAAGTGCTATGACATTTATGTCAGCTTTTGTATTTCTTGCAAACATACCCATGAGAGTGGACTTTCCGACGCCGGATCCGGCAAAGATGCCGATACGCTGCCCTTTGCCGAGAGTTATCATACCGTCAACAGCTTTAACTCCCAGAGGAAGCACTTCATCTATTATGGCTCTGTGCATGGGATCGGGAGGAGTGTTTTCAACGGAATATTTTTGACCGGTGATCTCCGAGCCGTCCATGGGCTTGCCAAGTGCATTAAGAGACTTTCCCAAAAGTTCGTCGGAAACCGTGACCTGAAGAGGATAACCTGTATTGATGACCATGCTTCCGAGACCTATGCCGTCAGTCTGACCGTAAGGCATAAGAAGGGTCTTTTTATCCTTAAATCCCACAACCTCAGCAAGGATCTCCCCGGGAGCAGAATCAGAGTCTTCTCCGGGAGCAAGGATCCTGCATATATCACCGAGCTTTGCATCGGGGCCCGCAGACTCTATGGTAAGCCCCACAACATTCACTACTTTTCCCATCTTCTTGAAAAAAGTATACTGAACAGCCTTATTGTATTTTGAATAATCAACCTCGTTTAAACTGACCACTTCTAACCCGCACACATCTGATTAATCAAAAAGGCCGGCAGATCCGGCCTTTTTTAGTTTCTGCTGTAACTGAGCATTCTTAATCTTGATGACAGTTCGGACAATTCCGTTCCGAGACTGCAGTCAAATATTCCGCCATCAGTTTCTATCATGCAGGAATCCGGGGGCAGTGCAATATCCTCCACTATCTCAACAACGCTTCCCGGGACCATGACAGCTTCCTCTAACTGGCCTTTTCTGGAATTGACATAATCGAAATTATCCCTGCTTATATGGATGATAAAACTCCTTGCCCCGTCAATATTTCTCAGGGCATTTGCAACGAGATGTCCCGCAAGAGTCTTATGCAGCTTAAGATCCGCACCAAGGACATGCTCATAAACATCGGTTATGACTTCAACAAGTTCAGGCTCCATATCATTGAGCCTCTTTTGATACGTTTCTTCAAGTTCAGACTTTTCCCTGTCAAGAGCTTCTCTTGCATCCTGAAGTTCTCTTGAAGCCGCATCCTTGCCTTCGGTATAACCTTCGTTGTATCCCTTAGTCTTTGCCTCGGACAGTATGCTTTCAGCCTGGGCACTTGCTTTTGCTTCGATCTGGGACGCGGCATCCCTTGCCGCATCAATTATCCTCTCAGCCTCTGCATGTGCGGCATCAAGCATTGCCTGTGTATTTACATGGGTTTCCCCTTTTATGACATTACCGGAAAAGCCTTCACCAGGTCCTTCTGATGCATCCTGGACATTATCACTTAAGATTCCGGAAAGACCGGGCTCAAAGCCCGAAGTATCATCGGAGCCTTCAACAAGCTGCTCAACCCCTTCGGAATCCGCATAGATATCATCTACAAATCCTGCGTTTTCAGGGCTTTGCATCTTAAGGCCCAGTGACTCGATCCTCTTTTGAACAAGCTCGTTCATATCAATGACACGCTTGTCGTCACCTATATTCACATAAGCGGTTTTATATAAATTAGACAACTATCTCATCTCCACCGCCTCTGGAAATAACGATCTCACCGGAGTCTTCCAGTTTACGGATAATATTAACAATCTTCTGCTGGGCCTCTTCAACATCCTTCATACGTACAGGACCCATGAATTCCATATCTTCTTTTATCATGGTTGCAAGACGCTTTGAAAGGTTGTTGAATACGGCATTCTGTACCTGTTCATTGGCAGCCTTGAGTGCAATACCGAGATCATTGTTATCAACATCACGCAGCACTCTCTGAATGGATCTGTCGTCCAGAAGAAGTATGTCTTCGAATACGAACATCTTCTTTCTGATCTCGTCGGCAAGTTCGGGCTCTTCGATCTCCAGAGACTCCATGATATGTTTTTCCGTTCCTCTGTCTACGGAGTTGAGTATCTCCACCACGGAATCCACACCGCCGATGATGGTGTAATCCTGATTGACAAGGGAAGCAAGTTTTTGTTCCAAAATTCCTTCCACCTCTTTGATGACATCGGGACTGGTTCTGTCCATTACAGCGATCCTCTTTGCTACATCAGCCTGCCTGTCGGGAGCCAGGGACGAAAGGATCTGAGCAGCCTGCTGGGGTGCCATATAGGAAAGGATAAGTGCAATGGTCTGAGGATGCTCATCCTGAATGAAGTTGATGAGCTGTGAAGGATCTGTCTTTCTGATGAATTCGAAAGGTTTAACCTGAAGGGAAGCTGTAAGCCTTCCGATAACGTCAAGAGCTTTCTCTGCACCCAGGGATTTTTCAAGAAGTTCCTTGGCATATCCGATACCGCCCTCTGCAATATACTGCTGGGCGAGGCATACACCGTAGAACTCTTCAAGTATCGCTTCCTTTACTTCAGGACCAACAGTCCTTGTATTGGCGATCTCCAGAGTAAGTTCTTCTATCTCTTCTTCCTTAAGATGCTTAAAGATCCCGGCACTTCTCTCGGGACCGAGAGTAATGAGCAGGATCGCAGCTTTTTGAGTTCCGCTTATTTCAGATGTAGATGAAGCCATCCCTGATTTCTCCTTATGTCTTCCTTAACTCCAGTCGTCTGCAAGCCAGTTACGAAGCAGAGCCGCAGCAGCCTCAGGATTTTCATCAACAAATTTTTCTATCATCTTCCTGGTTTCGGATTTATTCTCAAGATCGATATCCTCAATCTGCGGCTCGGGATTGGACTGGAGAAGATCCTCCACAGAAAGTTCCTGCTCTGTCTCTTCTTCAACCTTCTTGCCGCCCATGCTCCTTAGTATTACAAACGCAAGAAGTCCAAGTATAAGCAGCATGAGGAATGCTGACAGAACCGTCGTCCAGCTTACATGGAAACTTTCCTTATCGTAAAAAACAGGCGATTCGTATGCCACGATGGTTATATTTTCAACGGGGATGCCTGTTGCATTGGCTGCGATACTGTAGAGATCCTCATCCACCTCAAGTTTTCTGTCAGCCGAATTGTTTATCTTATACTCTTCCCATGTGGTGCCGTCCAAAAGACCCTGGGCTTCAACTTCTTCTTCATGGATCTCCTTATAAGATATTGCGGCGATGGACATGGAAGAATTGCCGTAGTTAATGGCACCTGCGGGAGTTACCTTATATTCCGAGGATTCATTGGGAAGATAATCCCTTTCGTTCTCCGTTGATGACGAAGAGGAATTGCCATAATCGCTGGATACATAAGTGGTGTTCTCTCCGTTGGAATCGGTTCCGGGGATACCCCCAACACCGTTTTCGGAAGAGCTTTCATAGTTCTCTTCATGAGAAAGCATTCCCTCAGTACGTTCAGGATTGGCATAATACTCCTTTACCGTATTTTCGTAATTGGAATAATCCATATCGAGATGGGAAGTGACTTCCACATTATTGTAATTGGGAGTTCCGAGAAGAACCTTTTTCACCTGGTTGGCGATCATTGCTTCTGCCTGGTTTCTGAGTTCCTGCATGGAATTAGCTATGCCGGCGGATGAATAATCATCACCGCCTGCAAAAAGAAGCTGGCCGTCGGAATCAAGAATGGTGATATTGGCGGTATTGCTGTTTCCAAGGAAAGTCTGGACAGCTTTCGCAAGATTGGCTGCCTTAGTGGCGGTAAAGCTTCCGTCATGCTGTATCTGTATATAGGCTGAAGCCTCTTCTTCGTTTGATATGAGAGTTCCGGTATCTTCGGGAATATTGAGATTGACCTTACACTCTTCAACTCCGTCAATACTCTTAATGACAGTCTTTAATTTATTTTCCAGATACAG
This sequence comes from uncultured Lachnospiraceae bacterium, assembly GCA_946631935.1. Taxonomy (GTDB): domain Bacteria; phylum Bacillota; class Clostridia; order Lachnospirales; family Lachnospiraceae; genus AC2028. The sequence goes on from CAMPAP010000109.1 coordinate 9,735, forward strand.
CTGGTATCTTTTTGCGGTATCGGAAGTGGTTGTGGACAGACTGCTGGTAAGAGCGTCCTCAAGTGAATATTCTTCAGGCTTATATCCCGATGAACCGAGCGCAAGCTCGGCTGCGGTGTACTGCGCGGCATCAACGCTTATTGTAAGCGCATCCTGTGATTCGATATGGGGGATCGCATTTTCATCAAGTATGGCGATAATGTCGGAAGCATCCTTGGTGGAAGTGGCAGTAATGAGAACTTTATACTTCGGCCTTGATACAAAGAAAATGATTATACCGAAAACGGCAATGGTAAACACAGCAAGGCCTATGATTATGCCTTTCTGTCTTGAAGTGAAATTATTCCACCACTCTTTTATCTTATTTAAAAGTTCACGCAGCCTCTCAGGCATAACTATCCCTCCGAATCATCAAACCTGCATCTGCATTAATTCTTTGTACGCTTCAAGAAGCTTATCCCTTACGGCAACCGTATACTGAAGTGCAGTCTGTGCTTTTGACAAAGCAACCGTAAGATCATGTGTCGAATCAGTCTGGCCAAGAGCAAAAAGGATCTCCTGATTCTCCGCATCGGACAAATATGCATTTGTGGTCCTGACACCGTCAACTACAGAATTAAAAACAGACGAAAACAAAGTTCCGTCAGATGTCTCACCCTGAAGTGACTGTATTCCCAGACCGCCGGATGTGGTCTTATAAAGATTACCGGCTCCCGTAAGTTCATGAACTAAAGATGCATTCATATCATTACCTCACAATATCAGGTGCTGTTACCGATGTTGAGTCCCTGCTGGGCCATGGCCTTAGCCGCATCAAATGCTGTGGCATTCGCTTCATAGGAACGGCTGGCATCGATAAGATTCGTCATTTCGGTGATTATATTTACATTTGGATACATTACATAACCGTTCTCATCAGCATCGGGATGCGAAGGATCATAGACCATGTTCTGGGGTGTTGCCTTATCTTCCAATACCTTTGCTACCTTAACACCCTTTCCGGCGTAATTTTTGCTGACGGAATTAAGAACATGACTGAATGTATCGCTGTTTCTGATTCCCTTTTCTTCAAAATAAACTACTTTTCTGACATAAGGATCGCCGTTTTCCGTACGGGTTGTATTGGCATTTGCAACATTCTGGGAAATGATATCCATTCTGTAGCGCTGTGCCGTAAGGCCTGATGCGCTTATATCAAAAGCCGTAAACATGGACATGGCAAACTCCTTTCATTACACTGACAAATATCACTTCATTACTCTCTGAAGATTCTGGAACTCAGTTGATATGCTCTTTATAAGTCCCTGATACTTAAGCTGGTTCTGGGCAAGCAGAACATTTTCGTTTTCTATATCAACATTATTGCGGTCGGTCCTGTATGAAAAACCTGCCGCATCCGTATATGCGCCTACTTTGAGTCTTGAAAGCTTGAGATTTCCGACTTTCTCATCCATGGACTCACTTCTCCTGAATCCAAGCTCTTTTTCAAGTACGGCCTCAAAATCAACATCCTGTCTCTTATAACCGGGAGTATCGACATTAGCAATATTATTGGCGATACACTGGTCACGAAGCCAGGCAGCATCTGCCGCCTTGTCCAGGACATTAATATAATCAAAAGCGCTCGTACGTACCATATAAGCTCCTTTCATGGCAATACATACCAAATATATGCCACACCAAATATATATTATATCTGAATTATGCAAAAACACAATATGTTTTTTGAAAAGGAAGGAAATATACAAAATATTGTGTGTCCCTGAAAAGATCAAAAAAAGGACCTACCCGAAAGCAAATCCTTTTTATAACACAGCCATTCCTTTATATTCAGTTATCGTATATATCCTGCAGAAAGATAATCTTTCAATCTATTTTTCGGATATTATCCCCGAAAAGTTAACCCACAAAAAACAACAATTGAAAAAGATCATTTTATCCCCTGGGAAACCTTAAGGTTTTCTATCTCATCAAAAACAAATTCATTGATGACCTTGATATATGTTCCCTTCATACCCGAGGATCTTGATTCTATTATACCGGCGCTTTCAAATTTCCTAAGGGCATTTACTATTACAGATCTTGTGATGCCGACTCTGTCCGCTATCTTGCTGGCAACCAGTATGCCTTCGCTGCCTTCAAGCTCATCAAAAATATGAACGATGGCTTCCATCTCCGAATACGAAAGTGTGCTGACCGCGGATTTTACAACAGCCATCTTTCTTGATTCTTCAGCGCTCTCTTCGCTTACGGATCTGAGCATTTCAAGTCCGACTACCGTGGTTCCGTATTCAAGAAGAATGATATCATCTATATCATATTCTTTTTTCATGCGGTACATGAAAAGAGTCCCCAGTCTCTCCCCGGAAATCTCTATGGGAGTGACAATGGCTTTGTAAAGGGAAGTATCGGTCTCTTCAAAGCCCAGGGTGTCAAGATTAACATTTTCTTTGGTGGAAAGAACCGAAAGAAGTCTCTCATTGAGCATGCGGTCGATAAATTCTCCGACCTCGCCCCCGATGAGTTCGGTGATGGGCTGCTCTCCGGGCAAAAGCCCCTGACCGAGAAGCTTTCCCTTACGGGAGATAACAATGACACTGGATGAGAGGATGTCCCTCATGACAGAGCAGATATCATTAAAAACAACTTTTCCGGAATTGTTGTTGTGAAGCAGTCTTCCGATCTTTCTTGTTTTGTCGAGTAAAGCAACACTGCTCATATCTGCCTCCGAAAAGTGTAGGTTTCTCCGTGAAGCAGATTATATCAGAAAAATTGGGACAATTCAATAATTTATATTAAATTATCAGATATTTCAAAGTATTATTCGGCAATTTCGATATTTTCGGAATAACCGCACTCCTTATCGGAGCATACCTTTTTCTTGCCCTTGATGACCATGTACTTGCCGCACTTTTTACAGTTTTCACCGGCGGGCTTATCCCAGCTCATGAATTCACATTCGGGATAACCGAGGCATCCGTAATATTTCCTTCCCTTACGTGTTATCTTGATAACTATCTCATTATCACACTGGGGACATTTAAGGCCGGTCTTTTCATAATAGGGCTTTGTGTTTTTACACTCCGGATAGCCGGGACATGCAAGGAATTTTCCTGAAGGACCGTATTTGATAACCATCCTTCTTCCGCACTTCTCACATACCTCGTCGGATTCTTCATCCCTTATCTCCACCTTTTCAAGTTCAGCCTCTGCTTTGTCCACAGCTTCCTTAAGATCGGGATAGAAATTACGGATTATGGTCTTCCACTGAACTTCTCCTTCTTCTACTCCGTCCAAAAGACCTTCGATATTGGCTGTAAACTTGGCATCGACTATGGTGGGGAATGCCTGGCCCATAAGATCGTCAACCGCATGTCCGATATCAGTCACATAAAGGTTTTTCTGTTCTTTTGTCACATAACGTCTCTTGATGAGAGTCGTGATGGTAGGAGCATAAGTGCTGGGACGTCCGATACCCTGTTCCTCAAGAGCACGTACCAGGGAACTCTCGGTATAATGTGCGGGAGGCTGGGTAAAATGCTGCATGGGATCAAATTTATCAAGTGTGAGTTTTGAATCAAGGCTTACTGCAGAATCAAGGCTCTTCTCATCCTCGGTGTCATCCGACTGTACATAGATCTTTCTGTAACCGTCAAATATAAGCCTGCTGGATGAAACGGTAAAAACATGATCTCCTGCGGATATCTTTATGGAAAGAGTCTCATACTGGGCAGGTGTCATGCGGCTTGCAACAAATCTCTGCCAGATCAGCTTATAAAGCCTGTACTGGTCTCTTGAAAGCTGGGACTTAATGGAATCGGGATCCCTTTTCAAAAGAGTGGGCCTTATAGCCTCGTGGGCATCCTGGATCCTCTTTCCGGTATCCTTTTCCTCTGTCCTTGTTGCCGCATACTCGGGCGCAAAATGCTCTTTCAGATATTCATCAGACATCTGAAGCGCTTCATTTGATATTCTGGTGGAATCGGTTCTTAGATAGGTGATGATACCGACGGTTCCCTCACCTTTTATCTCCACACCTTCATAGAGCTGCTGTGCAACACTCATTGTTTTTGATGTGGAAAAATTAAGGACCTTGCCTGCTTCCTGCTGAAGAGTTGATGTAGTAAACGGAAGGGGCGGCTTTTTCTGACGGCTTCCGGTTGAAACATCGGTAACCTTAAACTCCTTACCCTTTGTTTCTTCCATGACTCTGTCAGCCTCCGCTTTACCGGTAAGCTTTACTTTTTCGCTTCCCCTGCCGTAATACTTGGCAGTAAGAGGCTTTTTTTCACCCTTAACATTAAGAATGGCATCAATGGTCCAGTATTCTTCGGGAATAAAAGCATCTATCTCATCTTCCCTGTCACAGACCATATGAAGAGCAGCGGACTGTACACGGCCTGCGGAAAGTCCTCTTTTTACCTTGGCCCACATAACAGGGGAAATACTGTAGCCCACGATACGGTCGATAACTCTTCTTGCCTGCTGTGCATCAACAAGATTCATATCAATCTCTCTGGGATGCTTAAGAGATTCCTTTACCGCATTTTTTGTTATCTCGTTAAAAGTAATCCTGTAACATTTCTTGTTCTCAAGACCAAGGGCCGCAAAAAGATGCCAGCTGATGTCTTCTCCTTCACGGTCAGGGTCCGTTGCGAGATAAATATTGTCAGCCTTCTTTACTTCTCTTCTGAGTGAAGCAAGAATATCTCCTTTTCCTCTGATGGTTATATATCTGGGCTCAAAGTCATTATCGATATCAATACCCATAGTTGACTTGGGAAGATCTCTTACATGACCCTGGGAGGCAACAACCTCATATCCGGAACCCAGGAATTTCTTTATGGTCTTAACCTTGGCAGGTGACTCTACTATTACAAGATTCTTTGCCATACACGTCTCCTTTTGGCATTCATTTTCGGGAAGGGCATAAAAAAATTTTATGAACCGGACCCAAACGTATAAATATATATAACAAAAAAAATAAAAAAGCAAATATATTTATTTGAAATAAAAAAACTTACATACCTGTTGTATGTAAGTTCCGAGCAGCTGGTAGGGGAATCGAACCCCTGTTTCCGCCGTGAGAGGGCGGCGTCTTAACCGCTTGACCAACCAGCCATATGCAAGCCGCTTCATGTGCGACTTGCTTATATTACAATACAATAAAACAAAATGCAAGATTTATTTTTCCGGATCGTAAAAAACCTTCAGATCACATGAAATCAAAAAGACTCATCTGATTGGACTGGGGGATATCCCCGAGTATACCCAGTTTTTTCAGAGACTCCGTAACTGTCTGTGATGCCTTGGTGCGTTCTCTGAAATCATCGCAGCTCATATAAGGACCTTTTTTGCTTTCAAACTCGATGGCTTCTGCAACGGATTCACCAAGACCGTCTATGGTGGTAAGCGCCGGCATTATCTTACCGTCTATTACCTGGAACTGTTTTGCCTTGGCTGTCTTAAGATCTATCGGCATGAATTCAAAGCCTCTTGCATACATCTCCTGAACTATCTTAAGATCGCTTATCTGATCCTTTTCCGTGTTGGAAAGCCTTGGAGCGTTTTTATCCTTTTTGGAAAGCTCATCAATTCTTCTAAGTTCTTCCATCCTTCCTTCAAAAACCGCTTTTCCCCTGCACATGACCTCATAGCTGAAAGCCTTGGCTCTTATACTGAAATAAGCAGCATAATACTGAAGCGGGTAATTGATCTTACAGTATGCAATACGCCATGCCATCATGACATAAGCCGCAGCATGAGCTCTGGGAAACATATACTCAATCCTCTCGGCGGACCATATATACCAGTCGGGAACATCATGACTGATCATTTCTTCCTTCCATTCAGCCCAATCCTTGTGTGTGATCACGCCCTGGGCATTGCGGCTTGAAGCAACTTTTCCCTTACGTATGGCCTCCATTATGTTAAAGGATTTCTCGGATTCTATGCCCTTGCTGATCAGGTATGTCATAATGTCATCCCTGGTACAGATGGCTGTGGTGATGTCTGCTGTTCCGCTTTCGATAAGAGTTTCAACATTACCCTGCCATACGTTTGTTCCGTGGGACAGTCCGGATATCCTTACAAGATCGGAGAATTTGGTGGGCTTTGCATTTATAACGATATTCATTGCAAAATCGGTACCAAACTCAGGGATCCCCAGTATTCCAAGCTGGCATCCTCCGATGTCCTCAGGCTTTATCCCAAGAGCTTCGGTTGACTGGAAAAGTGTCATGACCTTCGGGTCGTCAAGAGGAATATCTTTAATGGGATCAAAACCTATAAGGTCCTGAAGCATTCTGATCATGGTGGGATCATCGTGTCCAAGAATATCCAGCTTTAAAAGGTTATGATCTATTGAATGGTAATCAAAGTGGGTTGTAATGGTATCTGTTGTGATATCATTTGCGGGGTGCTGAACCGGGGTGAAGGTATTGATATCTTCTCCGTTGGGAAGAACCACGATACCGCCGGGATGTTGTCCGGTGGATCTTTTGACTCCGTTACATCCCCCTGCAAGAAATTCTATCTCGGCATTTCTTCTTTTAATATGTCGCTTTTCATAAAACTTCCTGACAAAACCAAGGGCTGTTTTTTCAGCAACCGTGCCTACGGTTCCTGCTCTGAAGGTCTGCGAACTTCCGAATATTACTTCAGTGTATTTATGAGCCTTGGACTGATACTCACCGGAGAAATTAAGGTCGATATCAGGCTCCTTGTTTCCTTTGAAACCAAGGAAGGTCTCAAAGGGGATATCAAATCCTTCCTTGCAAAGATCCTCTCCGCACACGGGGCACTTTCTGTCCGGCATATCCGCTCCGGCTCCGCCTCTGTATTTAAGCACCTCTTCTGAGTCAAAATCCGAAAAATGACATTTGGGACAATAATAGTGAGGAACAAGGGGATTAACTTCCGTGATACCGGCCATGGTGGCCACAAACGAGCTTCCGACAGATCCCCTGGATCCTACAAGATAACCGTCCTCCATTGACTTCCACACAAGCTTCTGTGCGATTATATACATGACCGCAAAGCCGTTTGAGATAATTGACTTAAGCTCTCTTTCAAGTCTCTCCGTTACAACCTCCGGAAGCTCGGGACCATATATTTCATGAGCCTTGTTATAACAGATATTTCGAAGCTCCTCATCCGAATTCTCAATGACAGGGGGACATTTGTCGGGTCTTACGGGAGCGATGGCATCACACATATCGGCGATCATATTGCTGTTTTTTATAACAACTTCTTCCGCCTTGATGCTACCCAGAAATGAGAATTCCTCAAGCATCTCTTCCGTGGTTCTGAAATAAAGAGGAGGAGTTTCGGGAAGGATCCTGTCACGGTTTTCTCCCTTTGAATCATATATGACATCACGGTAGATGCTGTCTTCGGGATCAAGAAAATAAACGTCTCCCGTGGCAACAACAGGCTTTGAGAATTTTTTACCAAGTTCAACTATCTCCCTGTCTATATCCCTTATGTCATCAAGGGAAGAAATGGTCTCATACCTGTCATTTTCAACCATGAATTCATAAACAGAAGGAGGCTGCAATTCAAGAAAATCATAGAAAGACACCGCATTTGATATCTGTTCCGATGTATGCCCCTCAAGAAGCGATTCAAAAACCTCACCGTACATATTTCCGCTTCCCACGATGAGCCCCTCCCTGTATTTTTCTATAAGGGATTTGGGGATCTTGGGTGTCCTGTGAAAATAATTCAGGTGTGACTCACTTACAAGATGATAAAGATGTATCCTTCCAAGCTCGTTTTTTGCATAAATGGTACATCTGCTTGCGCGAAGCTTCGAAATTGCTTCAGCATTGGAAGCTCCCTTGTCATTGACGTCTTTTAAGGTTTTAAGGCCTTCTTTTACAAGTTCATCAAGCATTTTTACAAAAAAGAGTGCCGTACACTCCGCATCATCCACAGCTCTGTGATGATGACCGAGTTCCACCTTATATGCCTTTGCAACCGCATCGAGAGTGAATTTTGAGTGTCCGGGCATCTGGACCCTTGCAAGAGGAAGAGTATCGACATATACCGGAAGGATCTCGTTTCCCATCTCCCTGCATTTTTCCTTGACGAAGTTAACGTCGAATTCAGCATTGTGGGCAACAAGAACACAGCCCTCACAAAAAGCAAGAAACTTTGGCATTACAACGGATATATTATCTGCATCTTTTACATCATCATCCGTTATGGATGTAAGCTTTGTTATCTCATAGGGAATGGGTTCTTCCGGATTAACAAATGTCGAGAACCTGTCAACTATCTTGCCTCCGGAAACCTTCACGGCTCCGAACTCTATTATATTGTTTTTAACAGGTGAAAGACCTGTGGTCTCAATATCGAAAACAACATAATCGCTTTCAAGTATGGGACGCTCACTGTCCCCTGTAACTATCCTGTGAAAATCATCAACAAGAAAAGCTTCCAGGCCGTATATTATCTTGAAAAAATCCTGCCTGTCGGGGTTTTCATCACCGGCTGCTTTTCTTCTGGCCTTCTCTCCTTTTTTGCCGCCCCACAAGTCTTCATCCCACAGATGATATGCATCAGTAAATCCCTGTACTACAGCGTTGTCAGTAATCGCGACAGCCCGGTGTCCCCAGGAAAAAGCCCTTTTAACGATGTCTTTAGTCTCAGAGACACCGTCCATATCACTCATCTTCGTATGACAGTGGAGTTCAACTCTCTTTTTTTCGGCATTGTCTTTCCTGCGAATCCTGAAATCCTCGATCCTGACAATACCCTTGATATATCCCAGAGTCAGATCGCCTCTGTCGAAATTGTTTGAACTGATACTTAATGTACCCTTTATCTTCACAAAGGTTCCGGCTTCAAGCTTTTCGGTATATACACCCATGTCGCTTAAGGAAGCATATATCTTACAGCTGATGGAATCACCGAAATCACAGATGTTAAATGAAATGACGCATCTTTCGCCATCCTTAAGAGGTGTGCCCTTAACGGAAAAAACCATTCCCCTTACTGTAACGACATTCATACCCTCATTAAGTTCGCTTAAAGGTACGGCTTTTTCATCGGGATATTCGCTGCCATAGATAAAGTTGGGATCATCAGGCTTTGCAGGCTCTCTTTTTTTGAATGAATTATATCTGTTTCCAAAGCTTTTTACCTTGCCGCCGCCTGATGCAAAGCTTCCTGTAGAACCGCTTTGTCTGTTTTCGGATGTTGCTTTTTTTACGGATCTGTTTTCTTCCGCAGTCTTTACAGCGCCCTCCGGATCTGAAGATGCATTGCCTGAAACCGCCTTTTCATCATCTTCTTTTTCCGGAGCTCCAAGATATTTTGTATCGGATTTTCTCAGTCTCTCCGTTGCAATTTTCACATCCTCTTCAAATGCGGAATCATCCAAAGGAGCTATATCCACTTCATGATATTTGATCTCGATATCTCCCTCAGAACTGAACCTGTCAATAAAAACTTCCCGCAAAAAGGCGTTAAATTCTTTTTCTTTTTTATGATATACGGGAACATCACCTATTGAAACGCACATTTTATCGGGTGTTTCAAATGTAATAAGAGCATTTTTGAGCATATTAAAATAAAGCACACCGATCTCTTCCGTCTCAAGAAGTACGGAATCCATGTACTGAGCATGTATCTGTTCAAGAGTAAGTTTTACGGGAAGATTAAACTTAACGAAGATCCTGACTCTGGTCCTGTTATTGTTGATGACCTGCTTTTTTATCTCGCGCTCAACTTCACGTAAGATATCCCTTTCGATGATATGATCGCTTTCGATATAAACATTTAAAAAATCATGGTTCGGTGGTGTTGTGACTTTTGAAACGGTGGTTTCGTTCATAAGAAGAGCAGCGCGCTCTTTTAGATTAAGCGTAGAAAA
>CAMPAP010000110.1 GCA_946631935.1 uncultured Lachnospiraceae bacterium
CCTGAACAGAGTCATGGGCCCCGTGATGATCTGATTTACAAGTTCATCGTTGCTGTCCTTACTAAGATAGCCCACCAATGCAAGCCTGCAGACCTCTTCCATTATTGTATGTTTAAAACGTACTATTCCTTCGTCGTTAGTAACCATCCCAGTACCTATTGTTAAATAAATATCAAACCATAATGATTATACCATGAATCCATATTACAGGCATCTTTTTCATGACTCTTATTTCTGAGAGTTTTACATCCTTTTCTCCGGAGGTATTAATAGTCACCGGTTATGAAAGTCTTATATGCCGTCAGTCCAGATAGCTTTGCATCTGAAGATAATCCATGCCGCCCTCTGTCATGCTCAGATAAAAATCCCCGATCTTCTCAAGATCGCCATCTGATATTCCCACGGGGGCAGTCTCTGAAACATATTCAAAATATCCGTAATCAAGGTAATACGGACTACTCATACTATAATACCCCACAGGACAGCCATATGTTTCCTCTTCATAGTACATATATCCGCTTCGGGGTATATAATAAGCTGTTTCGCAATATATCCGGAAAACCTCATACACACCGCGTTTCCGGTCATAGGATAAAATTGCAAAATTGTCTTCATAACTGCGCTCTTTTAAAACTATCTCAGGAACATTATCATCATTTAAATAGATCAGTCTGAATTCCGACTCTTCGTTAACACCATATACATTTTCATCAAATAAATATTCAAGGTATGCGTTTTTCCACTCATTTTCATCTATAATCGCATCGCCGGTTTCTTCAGTTATGTATTTCATGGTCTTTCCGTTATAGCCAAGAGATTCATCCCTCGTAAGCCAGAAGCCGAAGGTGAATATCTTACCGCTTAAGTTGCCGCGGTCGTCTTCGTCTATTGTAAGAACGGAAGATGCGTCCCCATCCCATCCGGGCTTTATCACATATCCGTTATCAACATCCCCGTAAAAGATATCCCTGGGGTCTTCATCAAGCAGCTTATCACCTTCAGAATACCGGGTGCTTCCCTTCCAGAGAAGGGTAATGGTTCCGGCAGGGGATGAAGCTGATGATGATTCACCTCTTTCAAGCCATACATAATAATAAGTACCATTATCAGAACCGCTGTAAAGTCCTCCCCAGCTTTCATAAGGCAAAGGTACGAATTCCTCATCTTCGGCCTCTTCTGTAATATCTGCCACTTCCGGTTCGGTTTCATCAAGATCGCTCACTTCAAGAAGATATGCATATACTTCATCGGGGAGTGTAACATCAAGATCCTGAGCGGCGAGGATAATGTCATATCCATCCCATCCGGTTTCATCCAGCACTGTTTTTAAAAGATCAAGATTCTTTGTTATTTCTTCCAGAAGTACTTTAGGCATGACCTCAGGCAAAAATTCTTCTTTTACAACCACAAGCTCATCACCTGAATAGTCGCATTTAAGAACTTCTCCAGGCATCAGATCGTACTCATCCGTTTTTTTACCTTCCAGTTCCGAAACAATGATCTCTACTTTTCCGGAGGTCAGATAAAGTGCCTCTTTCTTATTATTAACTGTGGCAAGTCCGGATGTGCCTCTTATTCCGATACTCATGGTGACCGTATCAAAGGTCAGTTTCTCATTCGACTCAAGCTTTTTTCTTATATGAAAAAATACATCGCCATCTTCAACCGTCAGATGTATTTTTTTACCCTTCTGGTCAAAACGGACATCGCTCTTTTCCCGTACGACCACAAGTCTGTCACTGTCAAGCAGGACATCGGCAAGGCCGTCGGAACCCGTCTTAATACTGTTTCCGCCACGGATACGCATTCCGTCAAATATCTCAACTTCCCTGTCATTTTTATCCAAAAGACTTACTTTTCCGTCAGTGCTTTCCAGACTCACTGTGGTTGCCGAAAAATTTTTGTACGCAACAAAAAACAAAACCGCATCTATAACGGCAACCAAAGCCACAACACCGTATATGATCTTTAACTTCCTGCTCATTTACATACCTCTTTCATCAGAATTCAACCACATTATTATAATACAAATAATGCATATTCGTAATATACGAATATGCGCTTCTCATAATGCTTCGAAATAACAATATGAAACAATAGCAAAAATGAATATCCAACAATATGATGCTGCGTGTTATAATTTATCAAAGCGAAACACGAATCCTTGCATGGAACCAGAGGAATATGAAAATGAAAGCATTAGAAGGAATTGAACCCAAAAAGGTATTTGGTTTTTTTGAAGAGATCACACAGATCCCCCATGGGTCTTATAATCTTGAAGGCATCAGAAAGTATCTGACAGATTTTGCTGAAAAAAGAAATCTTGAATATATCGCTGATGATGCAGGAAATGTGATCATAAAAAAGCCCGCAACTAACGGGTATGAAAATGAACCCGGCGTCATACTGCAGGGACATATGGATATGGTCGCAGTGTGCGAAGAAGGATCCGGGATCGATATGAAGACCCATCCGCTCGATATTTTCATAGACGGAGATCTTATAGGCGCGAAGAAAACCTCTCTTGGAGGGGACGACGGAATAGCCGTTGCCATGGCTCTTGCAATACTTGATTCAAAAGACATTCCCCACCCTGCTCTTGAGGTTGTCATAACTGCCAATGAAGAAACAGGTATGGAGGGAGCCTCAGGGCTTGACATCTCAAATATCAGTTTCCGCAGGCTCATAAATATCGACTCCGAAGATGAAGGCATATTCACAGTCGGATGCGCAGGCGGTGCAAGGGTATATTGCAGCCTGGAAACATATGATACTCCGTATGCTCTCAATAAGACATATGAACTGAAGATAAAAGGTCTGATCGGAGGCCATTCCGGGCAGATGATAAACAAGGGACGCATGAACGCGTGCAAAGCCATGGGCAGGATCCTTGCAAAAGCATGTGACCCGGAAGGGTATTCCACTCTGAACAGCATCTTAGGCGGAAGCGCCGATAATGTAATACCTTCAGAATGCACTGCCAATGTCACGATCCCTTTATTTTATGCCACTGAATTTGAAAAAAAAGTAATTAAGGAAGCCGAATTATTAAAAAAAGAATTTTCGGAAACCGATCCGGACTTTGAGTTCACCATACATGAAACCGATGCAGATGAAGAAGATAACGACATCAGTATCTCCCTGCAAAAAGTCGCAAATCTTATTGATGCATTTCCAAACGGCGTTATCAAAATGAGCGAGGATGTGGAGGGACTCGTACAGACATCCCTTAATCTTGGTATTGTAAAATGTGATAACGGCGCGGTAACATGCGAATTTTCAGTTCGAAGCAGCATAGCCGAAGAAAAAGAACAGCTCATAGACAGACTGACAGACATTACGGAAGAAAACAACGGAACATACAGCATATCCGGCGATTACCCCGGATGGAAATATGCTGTGGAATCACCTCTCAGGGATAAGATGGTAAAAGTATTCAGGGATATGTACGCAAAGGAACCCAAGGTTGAAGCGATCCATGCAGGTCTTGAATGCGGATTCTTTATTGACAAGGCTCCTGATATGGACGCCGTATCATTCGGTCCCGACATGCAGGATATACACTCACCATCAGAGCGCCTGTCCATATCATCAACCGCCAGAACATACGAGTATCTCCTTAAAGTCCTTGCAACCAAAGACTGATCCTTATACGAAGCACAACCCTCCGGCACCACAGTATATATTAGTTTGCTTGCCTGTGCCTTCGCTTTCGGTGCTTCGTTTATCCTCGCAAAGTACAAAATCGCCCTCGGGCAACTCGCAACGTTCGCGCTAATATGCGCGAACTGCTCGAACAATGCCCTCGGGAACCGATTTATGCTCGGATACTCCGCACCTGCTCAGGCGGGCAGCGCAAACTTAATATATACAGCGGTGCCGGGGACAGTTCATCGCAGCAAAAAGGCAGCCATTACGACTGCCTTTGATTTTCGCGTTATGACTTTCAAGCGACCGCTATTATGCGATCTCCTTCTTTGCCATCTCAGCAAGTGCTGCAAAACCCTCAGCATCATTAACTGCAAGCTCAGCGAGCATCTTTCTGTTCATGTCAACTCCTGCCTTCTTAAGACCGAACATGAACTTGCTGTATGAAAGTCCATTGATACGAGCTGCTGCATTGATCCTGGTGATCCAAAGCTTTCTGAACTCTCTCTTTCTCTCCTTACGTCCTGAGTAAGCAGAGGTAAGTGCTCTCATAACAGACTGCTTGGCAACTCTGTACTGATTACTTCTGGCGCCTCTGTAGCCCTTTGCAAGCTTCAGAACGCGATTGTGTTTTTTCTTGGCGTTTAAGCCACCCTTAATTCTAGCCATTTTATTTCCTCCAATCTAACCGAAAGCGTATTGCCTTTCGGGTGCGTCTGCCTTACAGATAGGGCAGGATCTTCTTCATATTCTTTACGTTGGTAGCATCGGTCATTGCTGACTTACGAAGATTTCTCTTCCTCTTGGTGCTCTTCTTGGTAAGAATGTGGCTCTTATAAGCCTTGTTTCTCTTAAGCTTTCCGGTGCCGGTAGCCTTAAAACGCTTAGCTGCGGAACTGCTTGATTTCATCTTGGGCATAATACCTTCCTCCTAACAATATTACTATTATTTTGACGGCTGTTAATCCTTCTTTGCCGTTAAAAACATTATCATGCTTCTGCCTTCGAGCTTTGCGGGCTTCTCGATGGTCGCTACATCCGAAAGTGCCTCGGCAAAATCATCAAGAACATGCTTCGTGGTGTTGATGTGGGCCATCTCACGTCCTCTGAAACGAAGAGTTACCTTAACCTTATCACCCTTTGCAAGGAACTTCCTTGCGGCATTGATCTTGGTATTAACATCATTGGTGTCGATATTGGGTGAGATACGGATCTCTTTAATATCAACCTGATGCTGCTTCTTACGCGCCTCCTTCTCCTTACGGAGCTGATCGTACTGGTACTTTCCGTAATCAGCGATCTTGCATACCGGCGGATTAGCGGTGGGGGCGATCTTTATAAGATCAAGTCCTGCTTCCTGTGCCATTGCAAGAGCTTCCTTTGTAGGCATAACACCTATCTGGTTTCCTGCTTCACCGATTACTCTGACTTCCTTGTCTCTGATCTGTTCGTTGATAAATAAAGTGTTAATACTTTTTTCCTTCCTGTAGGAAACAGGGGACGGTTCCGCTGTTTCTTATCATTTTTTATCCGAAACAGAAGAACCGTCCTTCTGTTTCAAAAAAAATAAGCGACCCAGATAAGCCGCTTACAGAAAACACACTGATCCATAGATCTGAATATCTGTACCTGTTTGGCGAAGCCTGCAGGTGAGAGCGGCTGCTCTGCTTTGTTGTTGCGCTTACACGCAAAGAGCATATTATCACAAGAAAAATATTATGTCAATACACACTTCAGCCTTTACTTGGAAATGGTATTGTCGATATAGCCTTCGACCTCTTCCCTGGGAATGTTAAGGCTGATGGCGAGCTCTCCGTAAAGATAATCTCCGGCCATCCTCATATATTTTGCATCAAGGGCAGTTTCCTTACGGCCTGCTGCAAAACGCGCTTCTCTTCTCTGATAAATGGTCTTAAGAAGCTTAACAAGATCTGCCGCGTCATTGGAACGGATGCAGCTCTTATATTCTCCTTCAAGCTGCTTGTCATTGTCCACGATGATCACATTTACTTTGGGAATGGACTTTACAAGCTTGTCGGCTTCCTTCTTGGAAAGAACTGCGCGAAGCTTCTCATCGGCAGAATCAATGGAGATGTAAACAGTGCTGCCCTGGCTGTATACCGGTTTAAGAATATAATAATCTTCAGGCTCGGGACCTGCTATGTCAAGAGATGCGATATTATCGACTCTGCATACGCCCTTGTTACCACAGACTACATAATCTCCTACACTGTACATAAAAACTCCTTTTTTTGGGGGAAAATCCCCATATTGACTGTTTACATAATGTAAGATGATTATAGCACCAAAATTTATAAAATGTCATGGGACATTTTGATAAAATTTCTCTTAATTTACGGGAAATTTATGATAAAAAATGACGGAGAGCGGAATTTATCCCTGCCCCGGTTATTCCTGCTCCATCTTAGAAAGCTTTGCGGAACGGTCTGCTGCAATACAGCCGTCTATGATCTCGGTAAGATCACCGTTCATCACCTTATCAAGCTTGTATAATGTCAGATCTATCCTGTGATCCGTAACCCTTCCCTGAGGGAAATTGTAGGTTCTTATCTTCTCGGAACGGTCTCCGGTACCTATCTGGGAACGTCTCATTTCAGCTTCCGCATCATGCTTTTCTCTCTGCTGGATATCGTAGAGCTTTGATTTTAAAAGTGCAAACGCCTTAGCCTTGTTCTGGATCTGGCTTTTTTCCGTCTGTGAATATATAACTATGCCCGTGGGAAAATGGGTAAGCCTTACGGCAGAGTCAGTGGTATTGACGCACTGTCCTCCGTTACCGGACGCCCTCATTACATCGATCCTGATATCATTAGGGTCTATCTCTATCTCCACATCTTCATCGGCTTCAGGCATTACGGCAACCGATGCTGTCGAAGTGTGTATCCTTCCTCCGCTTTCCGTCTCAGGAACTCTCTGTACTCTGTGGACACCGCTTTCATACTTGAATCTTGAATATGCGCCGTTTCCGCTAATGATGGCGGTACACTCCTTGAATCCTCCGATACCGGTCTCATCAGCAGATACAAGCTGAACCTTATAACCAAGGCTTTCGGCATAATGGACATACATCCTGTAAAGCTCTGCGGCAAAAAGAGCAGCTTCGTCGCCCCCGGCAGCGCCTTTGATCTCAAGTATGACGTTTTTGGAATCATTGGGATCCTGAGGAAGAAGAAGGATCTTGATCTCCTCTTCAAGTTCCGCGATACGCTTTTTTTCATCGGATACCGTTTCCTTGAGCATTGTGCGCATCTCCTCGTCATTTTCGGAAGAAAGCATCTCAAGGGCGTCCGTAAGGTCCTCATTACATTTTTTATATTCCGTATAAGCGTTAACAAGAGGAGTGATGGCTCCCTGCTCTTTCATTATCTTCTGAAAGCGTGCGCCGTCACTGATTATGGCAGGATCCTGAAGCTGCCTGTTCATCTCCTCATATTTGCTTATAAGTTCGTCTAATTTTTCAAACATTTATTTCTCCTTTAACCATGCAAAACCATTAACTCACCGGCTCACAGTAAAAACGCCGGTCTGAAAAAAGCTGCACAGCTAAAGCACGGGACTGACCGCTCTTACGACCCTGTTGTTTCCCGAATAATCCTTTATCACTTTGGTGTATTTAAATCCGTTTGCTTCAAGAAGCCCGGTGACATCAGATGCCTGATCGAATCCGATCTCAAGGAAGATCTCTCCTCCCTTTATCATATGTGCTCTTGCACCGGATATTATCCTTTTGTAAAAATCAAGACCGTCACTGCCTCCGTCAAGAGCGATAAGAGGGTCATGATCTTTGACTTCAGGCATAAGATTTTCTATATCGCCGCTTTTTATATACGGAGGGTTCGAAACAATGATGTCGTAAAGGATCCCGTCATCAAGAGCTTCGTAAAGGTCTCCTTTTCTGAAATCCGGCAGTTTCTTTTTATCTTCAAGGATCAGATGTGCATTTTCACGGGCTATGGCAAGGGCATCCTCTGAAATGTCCGTTCCGGTACCAATGCAGTCCCCTGTAAGGGCCATGAGACTTATTATGATGCACCCGGTACCGGTACAAAGATCAAGGATCTTACAGCCCTCGTGATAATCCCTTAATACCTCTTCAACCAGGATCTCGGTGTCCGGTCTTGGAATAAGAGCTCCGGGGGGAGAATTAAAATCAAAGCCCATAAAGCAGGTTTTTCCGAGGATATGCTGAAGAGGAATATGCCTGCATCTTTTATCAAGGGCTTCATTTATTGATATAAGAGCTTCTTCGGAAGGCATCAGAATATCAGGGTCTGCATAGATATCAGCCTCTGTTATTCCTGCATATGCCTTAAGAAGAAGCCTTACTTCAGCATCAGCATCCTGAATTCCGGCTTCTTCAAGTTTTTCTTTTATGTTCTTTTTCAGATCGGCAGCCTTCAAAAAATGTCCCTCAGTCATCATCCGACTCATCACCGAAAAATTCTTCCGGATCTACAATGCCGTCATCTTCATAGTCATCTTCACGATCACCGTTTTCATCATATGTAATACGGTCATCGTCTTCGCTTACAACTCCGTCAGTACCTGCATCTTCTGCGGATGACTCATCATAATAGTCATCGTATTCTTCGTCTTCATAATACTCTTCGGGTTCATCACCCCATCCGGGAACGGTTCCCACGACCTCTCCGTTTTCATCGATATCAAATCCGAAATTGTCTGCCAGATATTTTTTCCAGTCAAAAACCGCATTAACCGAGGTGATTGCAACCTCGATCATCTTTTCATCGGGCTCTCTTGTAGTAAGCCTCTGAAACCACATTCCGGGCGCGGTTAAGATCAGCACGGGAAGACTCTCGGTCTTTCCGGCAAGAGACAGTATCTCGTAAGAGATTCCCAGGACAACAGGCACAAGAAGAAGTCTGATGAGCATTCTCATGGCTATATTGTCTGTTCTTATGAAAAAGAAGATGATTATGCTTATGAATACGGAAATATACATAAAGCTGGTTCCGCATCTTCTGTGGAATCTTGAACTTCTTTTAACATTCTCAATTGTAAGGGTCCTTCCGCGTTCGATGCAGTTGATGCATTTATGCTCGGCGCCGTGGTATCTGTAGATAGTCCTCATATCCTTCATGAAGCCTATGACGGTCATATACAGGATCAGAACCACGATCCTTATTGCTCCTTCGATTATGGATATAAGGGACTCATTCCTTACGCTTTTTTCAAATATGGATGCAAGATATGTGGGCAGCAGGATAAAAAGACCGATGGATATGGCAAAAGCGATGACCATGACAACAGCACTGAAGATCTTGTCACCTGAACCGGAGGATCCGGAAGTTCCCGAATCTTTAGCTTCTTCCTTATCAAGGACATCGGCTGAATAATTGATGGACCTTGAACCGATGATAAGGGAATCTGCAAAAACGAACATTCCCCTGATAAAAGGTATCTTAAGTATGGGGCTTCCCGCAAGCAGCTGCTTGTGGTTCTGTGTTTCGGTTTCGATCTTACCGTCGCTGCGTCTTACCGAAACGGCATATTTTTCACCGTTTCTCATCATTACGCCCTCAATGACAGCCTGGCCGCCTATTCCGGAATAAACTTTTTTTCTCTTATATCCTGCCATATATTCTCCAATATCTGCTGTGTGTGCGGTATCAGTTCATATTGCAAATATTTTGCGCACCTGACGTAAATCGCACATCTGTCATTTCCTATGCCGGGTAAAAGAAAAGGGCTGAGGCAAGGCCTCAACCCTTCGGAACATCTTACTTATTATTAAGACCATACTTCCTATTGAACTTGTCGATCCTTCCATCGGCTCTGACGCTCTTCTGCTGGCCGGTGTAGAATGAATGACATTTGGAGCAAACCTCGACGTGGATCTCAGGTCTTGTAGATCCTGTAACAAAAGTGTTGCCGCAGTTACAAGTAACCGTTGCCTGATAGTACTCAGGATGAATTCCTTCCTTCATTTTCTTACCTCTCTATATAAATGTAAATTGTGTCTGTTCTCATCCGCACTGCTTATGCAGCCACAAACAGCTTTACTACTATATCATGAGACGAAAAGGATTGCAAGTCCATTTTTCTCATATTATCAGATATAGTTGCGGATATTGATATTTCTGACAAGTTCCGCATTTGAGCGGGTGTTCTTAAATTCCTCCAAAAGCCTGTCTGCCGCATCATCTGATTTAAGTCCGTTAAGAGCCCTTCTTGCTATCTCCATGGCACGGAGCTCGTCTCTTGAAAGGAGCAGATCCTCACGCCTTGTTCCTGATTTTGCAAGGTCGATAGCGGGGAAGATCCTCTTTTCGGAAAGCTTTCTGTCAAGGACCATCTCCATATTACCGGTTCCCTTGAATTCCTCGTATACAACATCATCCATCTTAGAACCCGTCTCAACAAGAGCTGTGGCAAGGATCGTAAGGGATCCGCCTTCTCTCATGTTTCTTGCGGCGCCGAAGAATCTTTTGGGCATGTGCAGAGCCGCAGGATCAAGACCTCCTGAAAGGGTACGGCCCGAAGGAGGAATGACCTGGTTATACGCTCTTGCAAGTCTTGTGATGGAGTCAAGAAGAATGACCACATCCTCCCTGTGTTCAACAAGGCGTCTTGCCCTTTCTATTACCATCTCGGAAACCCTTGCATGGTGCTCGGGCATCTCATCAAAGGTTGAATATATGACTTCAACATTGTTTCCCTTGATGGCTTCCTTCATATCGGTAACTTCCTCGGGACGCTCATCGATAAGAAGGATGATGATATGGGCATTTCTGTTATTGTAAAGAATGGACTGGGCAACGGATTTTAAAAGAGTTGTCTTACCTGCCTTGGGAGGGGATACGATCATTCCTCTCTGTCCCTTACCCACAGGGCTTACAAGATCCATGACACGCATGGCGATGTTCTTATGGTCGTCAGTCTCCATCCTGATCCTCTCATCGGGAAAGATGGGAGTCAGGTTCTCAAAAGCGACTCTCTTCATTGCATCCGAGAGCGCATAGCCGTTTACATTGTTAAGGAAAACAAGGGGTGAGAATTTTTCGGAAGGAGTTCTGGCTTTTTTTACGCCGGAAAGCATGTCACCGGTCCTTAACCCGAACTTCCTTATCTGTGCAGGTGAAACGTATACATCATTTTCACCGGGAAGATAATTATCACATCTTATAAATCCGTAACCTTCCGGCATTACTTCGAGTATGCCGTTTGCGGGTTCATCCCCTTCCTGGGGAGTGTAGGCGTTTTCAGGGCCCTTGGATGATTCTTCGGATGTATTCTTATCTGAAGCATTCTTTTCAGTATCGTTTTTTTCGGAAGTCTTCTTCTGAGGTTTTTTTCTGCCTTCGTTTCCTGACTGTTCACGGTCTGAGCCGGAAGTTTTTTCTTCGGATGCTTTTTCTCCGGATGCTTTTTCCTCTTCTTCTTTCTTTGCAGCCTTCATCTGCTCGTCAACTTCAACAAGCTTGTCGATGAGTTCCTCTTTCTTCAGGCCGGCAATACCTTTAAGTCCGGCCGACTTTGCAAATTCCTTAAGCTGCGCAAGAGTAAATGTTTTTAATTTTTCTCTCATATAAAAATATGATCCTTTCAAACTACAAATCTGTCTAAATGGGAAACTGTGTGTTTCGAAATAATTCTTTTCAGAAACAAAATGAATAAAGAACAAAGAAACTAAAAATTTTATATCACTTTATTTTTTCGTAGTCAACAACTTTAAGTTATAATCACAAGAAAAACACCTTCCCCGAAGGGAAGGCATATTATCAGAATTTAAAAGTCAGATTCATTTCTATGACAGGTGAATCCTTATCACCGTAAACCTTGGGCACATCAAAGGTCATCTTCTTAACGCCGTATACATTCTTCATATATGCGATCTGCGTGTTTGCAAGCAATGTCATATCCTCAGCAGACATCACACCGTGCCACCTTGACTGAATCTGGAGCTTGGGGATCCTGTACTTTCCGGCCTGTCTTATGGCATAGATAAATTCATTCTGGTTCGAAGGATCTGCAATGGCTAAAGCTGTCGTAAAGGTAAGGGACATGTCATCCGGATCATAACCTTCGTATGGAAGTCTTCCTTCATTGATCCCAAGATAGTAATAATGATTATAAAGATTCAGGGGAACATTTCCGTATACGCTTACGACATCGGGATACTTCTTTGCGTAGAACACAGGATCGAAGCGTGTTCCGTCCGGCATGGTAAGAACGGTATCCTGTTCTTTTTTTGAAGAGGAAGAATCCTTTTCTTTATCTTTATATTCATATCCGGCATAGGGAAGCCTTTTTTCCTTTATACCGCAGAGAAGGTAATGCTGATACAAAAGTGCTTCGTTCATGCCGAAAGCCTTGTACACATCATTATATGTTGCGGCGTAAAAAGAAGGGTCGAAAAGCATACCGTCAGGCATGGTCTTAACTGCAGCCCTGCTTTCAAATGAAGGGATCATCAAAAAGACCAGAAAGACGGATAAGGTGATCATTATTTTTTTTATACTGTTCATCATCTTTAATCGTAAGTCCATATACTTTAATAAAACCCTTAATAATCTCCTTTAAATATTCCGTTATCTGTCAAGTATTAAGCCTTTTGAGCCTTCAGATCATTCTTATTCGCATACATGATCTTGTCTGCTTTTTCAAATACAAGGCTTACCTTTCGCTCGTTATTGAATCTGTACATACCCGATGCTATAACGGGTCTGCCTTCGGAACCGTTCTTTATATTGATCTTTTCAAGTTCCGAAAGAATACCATCCGCATTATCATAGTCGCTGCCCTGGATTATTGCAACAAATTCGTCACCGCCTATCCTGAAAACGGGACTGTGGGAAAACAGATCGCAGATGATACCGCATCCTTCTTTTATATAATCATCACCTGCATTATGTCCTTTAGTATCATTTATGTTCTTAAGACCGTTGATATCAAAGACAACTATGGCAAATTTGGGAGCAGCACCACCATCAATAAGCTCATTCAGCTGTGTCTCCACATCTATATATGCATGCTTATTTTTGACACCGGTAAGAGGGTCTATATTTGCGGCATCACGCGCCGCAGACAGATTCTTTGCATACATCTGGTCACGCTTTACCTGATCGTCGATATTACTTACACCAACGATAAGCCTGGGACCGTCTTTTTCATCGATCATTACAGCCTTAAGGCATACAAAAACAGGTTCGTCACCAAATATTATGCGGTAATTCATTATAAATATACCGCTCTGCTCAATAGTCTGTAAAACTCTCTGCCTTGTGAACATTGTCCTGAACATCACAAGATCTTCGAAATAAATGGCCTTGCTGCTGTCCCTTACCGAATTGTCAAAGAAGTTGTCTCCTTCCTTGCTCATTCCAAGCAAGTCATATTCGGCTTTTGAACTGTATTCGGAATAATGACCGGTACTGGGATCTACTGTATAGATACAGATATAATTTCCGGAAAGTGCATTTATCCTGGAAAAAGTGATCCTCTCTTCCTTGATCCTTTCATACTCTATCTGCTTCCTCATTTCGGTATCAACATTGTTGATGCCAATGACCGCCTTATTGCCGGGCACATGAAGCTTTACTGCTTTAAGGCTTACATATATCGGATTACCGCCATTAAGGAATCTGCATGTCAGTGTAAATGTTCCGTTATCTTTAAAACTGTCAAGGACATTTTCCTTCGTAAATGCTCCAAGGAATTTTTCAATATCATCGGGATAAAGATATTTTTTCGATTCCCTTTTGCATGTATCAAAGAAATGTTTTCCGTGTCTTTCAATCGAAAGGTCACCGTTTCCGTCATCGGGAGAATACTCGATATACTTTTCATCATCAAGATCCACATAGTAGAGATTAATGTAGTCCGATGAAAGTGCTCTTGCTATATAGGTATAATTCAGTCCCTTGGATTTATCATTTTTTTCGGTAAATTCAAGAAGCGTAACAACAACCGAAGTTGAACCCGTCACGGGATTATCCGATATCTTGCGGATAAGCAGATGCATGGAATGGCCTGTGGAAGTCCTCTCATCCACAACAGCCCTCTTCCCGTCCTCGGCACACTGTCTTACGGCCTTCACGAATAACGCACCGGGGCCTTTAAGATAATCCTTAAAAAGAACGCCTTCTTTCAGGGCCGGGAAATGATTATCCACAAATTCGCGATAGGTCTTATTTCCCCTTATCGTCCTCAGGCCGTCCTTGTACACTTCAAGAATGACCATGGGCATGGTATCAAAATATCCGCCAAGCTCGGTCTGATCATCGGCAGAAAGGGTGAAATCATACAGATTGACCTTTCCCATCTCACTGTAATATCCGGTCTCATCGGGATTTTCAAAACCGATCTGCACCCCGTCTTCATACCTGTTCCAAATTTCTTCCTTTGGAACGGGCTTGCAGTAATAATATCCCTGGAGCTTGGTGCATCCGATCTCCTTTAAAAAATCCACCTGTTCAGGCTTTTCAACGCCTTCAGAGACAGTATCAAGCCCCAGCGCCATGGCCATTTTGACCATCTCGGTAAGAATGATCCTCCTGTTTTCGTCCTCATCAAACTCCTTCATAAAGACCATATCGAGTTTAAGAAGGTCAAAACTGATCTTCTGCAGCATATCGGGGGAAGAATAACCGCTGCCGAAATCATCGAGCCAGACCCTGAATCCCAGATCCTTGAACCTTCCGATCTGGTATTTCATGAAATCAAAATCAAAACAGATGGCGCTCTCCGTTATCTCGACAGTTATCTTGTCCCTTGCAATGCCCGCATCATCAACTCTGGATCTGATTTCTTCAACGATGTCACAGGAATCAAAATCCCCCCTGGATACATTTATTGAAACGGGGACGAGGAACAATCCTCTCTCAGTCTGTTCCTTCATCTTTTCAAGGACACTCTCAAGCATATACAGATCCAGCTTGTATATAAGCCTTGTATCTTCAAGGATGGGAATAAAGTCTGCAGGTGAGAGCATGCCTTTTACGGGATCCATCCATCTTGCAAGTGCTTCTTCATCACATACTCTGCCGTTTGCGGCTCTTATTATTGGCTGGTAATAAACCTGGATCCATTTTTCTTCAAGCGCCTTATCGATATTATCAATGATGTACTGTCTGTTCTGGAATTTTTTCAAAAGCTTTGCATTGAAATATTCAATACGGGATTTATATACATCCTTCTTCTGGTCGCTTGCCATCTTGGCTCTGTCACATGCTATCGATGCGGAAACATCCTCAATGGAATTGGAATATATGCCTACTCTTAACGGTACGTTTTTACCGTCATTGACATTTTTATACAGGTTGAAGAAATCTCTCAGCCTATTATCGATACCCACAGATACCGTATAAACAGCAAAATGATCGCCGCCTACTCTTCCGCAGCTCTCCTTGCCAAAATACGTTGCCAAAAGATTTGCCGTTGCCTTGATCAGCTCATCTCCCTCGGTAAGACCGTACTTCTGGTTGAAATGCTTCATTCCGTTCATGTCAATAAAGAGCATGACAGGATCGTAGCCTTCCTTGATATATCTTTTTCTTCCGTGCTCCGCAAGTTCAAAGAAATAGAACATGGTAGGAAGTCCTGTCAGATTATCATAACTTGCATTTCTGACCTGATGCCTCTCATCGATCATCCTGTTAAGATACTGGTTGATGCCGGTTTCATCGGGATAAAGTCCCTTACGATACGGACCTTCATCCGAATACCATACTATAGCCAGTTTTACGCCGCCTTCTTTGTATTCATGTATTCCGTGGGAATGGATAATGTGATACTGACCGTCTATCTTGATACGGAAAAAAACACTGTAACGGGCATCTTTTTCCATAAAATCACGGGCTACATCCTGGGCTGCTTTTATGTCTGCGGGATGGGTATCACGATAGGTATCATTATTCAGAAGTTCTATGGCATCCTCTCTGCTTTTGTGATGAAAAAGAGAGATCATGCCGTCAGAAACCAGTATGGTGACGATCTTGCCGTCAACATACTGGAAAACAGAAAATGGCATTTCCATGGCCTCAAGGAGCTTTCGTTCCTCAGGACTGTACTGATATATTTCCAAAAGTATCCCCCCCTTATGTGAATGCTTTGTCTTCACATCATACGTTCAGAAAACAGTGCCATTTCAATTATACTTTATATTTTGGAAAAATAACAGAAAAAAAGCCTCAAAGAGACTCTTTTTTTATCGATGTCTTCAGTTTCGTACGTGCTCTCAGGATCGCATTTTCAGCGCTTTTTTCACTGATGTTCATACTCCTTGCGATCTCTTTTACGGAATTGCCGCTGAGCCTTAAAAGAAGAGACCTTCTCTCGGTCTCGGAGAGTTCATTTTCCATGAGATGATACAGTCTGCCGATCAGTTCATCAAGAATGGCTTTTTCTTCGGGAGTCATATCCGATGAAGGAAGACTGAAAAGATTTTGATCGGAAGGAACATAGTCCTTCAGAGGAAGGCTGGAAAGCTTGTTACGTGAAGCAGCGGCATTTAAGATATTGCCCCTGATCTCGAAGGTGACATATGTCTTAAAAGAAGCCCCTTTGGACGGATCATATTTTTCTATGGCATCATAGATACCTATGATACCTTCCTGGATGATATCGTCCTTGTCGGGGGAATGGATATTCATGACCGAATACAGATATCTTACATAATCCGAGTATTTGGCAATAAGAAAATTAACGATCTCGGGATACTCGACAGATCTTTCGTGCATGCGCTCTATCAGTTCTTCATCCGACATTTCCCTGTAATCGGGCCTGTCGCCTGATCTGCTTTTTTTATTGGGGATGTTTTTTCCGGATGTCCTTTTTGTCATCCCTTCATTCGCCTTCTGACAATCTCATAGCAGAGAATACCGCACGCAACGGATGCATTGAGGGAATCGATCTCACCCTTCATCGGTATCGATGCAGCCATATCGCATTTTTCACTGACAAGTCTTGAAACGCCTTTTCCTTCATTTCCGATGACAAGACCGACGGGACCGGTAAGATTCAGATCATACATAAGAGTTCCGTCCATATCCGCACAAACAAACCAAAGTCCCTTACTCTTCAGTTCTTCTATGGTCCTTGATATGTTTTTTACCTTGGCAACGGGAAGATAATTGATGGCTCCTGCGCTGGCTCTTGCCACGGATGCATTAAGGGAAACAGCCCTGTCCTCTCTGATGATGACTCCGTGAGCTCCCGCCTGGTCCGCGGTCCTTATTATCGCTCCGAGGTTATGGGGATCTTCTATTCCGTCAAGCACTATGACAAAGGGATCCTCATTTTTTTCTTCAGCCCTTTTTAATATATCGGAAACCTCACTGTACTTATATGCGGCGATAACGGCTATAATGCCCTGGTGGTGTCCGGTCTCTGACATATGGTCAAGCCTTTCCTTATCCACATACTTTATCATGCAGCCCGCCTTTGCTGCCTCTCTTTTGATGGTAAGTATGGCTCCGTCCTTACAGCCGTCAAGAACATAAAGCCTGTCGACTGTTTTGCCTGCACGGAATGCTTCCGTTACCGGATTTCTGCCTTCTATCAGATTCTCTTCCACTTGGTTCCCTCTCTGGTATCTTCAAGTACGATGCCTCTTTCAAGAAGCTCGTTACGTATGCTGTCAGCAAGTGCAAAATCCTTGTTTTTCTTTGCTTCCTTACGCTTTGCGATAAGCCCCTCGATCTCTCCTGCTTCAGGATCTTCTCCTGCATCATCTTCCTTAAGAACGATGAGGCCGAGTATGTCGCTGAGGGTCACAAGTGTATCAAGGTATGCTTTAACAAGCTTTGCAGGTGCCTTTTTTCCGTCAGATAATCTTACGGATGAATTAGCCGCCCTTACAAGTTCAAATATCGCGGTGATGGCATCTGCGGTATTAAGGTCATCATCCATGGCATCTTCGAACATTTTAACAAAGGATGGTATCTCATCCAGAGAATTCTGCTCACCGGTATCGGGCTCTGCATCCGGCGCATCCTTAAGGGCATCCTCAAGCATACGGGCACATGTTCGTATCCTTTCAAGAGAAGCCTTAGCCTGCTCCATAAGCTCTGCGGAAAAATTAAGCGGTCCTCTGTACTGCGCAGTCTGCATGAAAAATCTGAGAACCTGAAGATCGTATTTTTCAGAAATCTCCCTTACCGTAAAAAAGTTTCCGAGAGACTTGCTCATCTTGCGATTATCGATATTAAGGAATCCGTTATGCATCCAGTAGTGGCTGAAGGGCTTTCCGGATGTACATTCTGACTGTGCTATCTCATTTTCGTGATGGGGGAAGATAAGATCCTCTCCTCCCGCATGGATATCGATGGTCTCTCCAAGATATTTCTTACTCATGACAGAGCACTCTATATGCCAGCCGGGACGTCCGTCACACCAGGGTGAGGGCCATGAGGGCTCGCCTTCTTTCTTGGGTTTCCAAAGGACGAAATCAAGGGGATCTTCCTTCTGGTCCTCTCCGCTTACCTTAAGTTCTCTTTCGCCGGTCCTTAAGTCATCGAGATTTTTATGTGAAAGCTTTCCGTATTCGTCAAAGGATCTTGTCCTGAAATAAACGGTTCCGTCTGCCGCGACATATGCGTGACCCTTTTCGATAAGAGTTGAGATCATGTCGATCATGCCGTCAATCTCTTTTGTTGCCTGGGGATGGGTGGTGGCAGGACGGACATTGAGAGCCTGCATGTCTTTTTTGCATTCTTCTATATAACGCTCGGAGATCTCGGAAGGAGCCACGCCTTCTTCATTCGCCTTCTTTATGATCTTGTCATCCACGTCCGTGAAATTGGATACATAATTAACATCGTATCCCTTGTATTCCATGTATCTTCTGAAGGTATCAAAGACGATCATGGGGCGGGCGTTTCCGATATGAATGAAGTTGTATACGGTGGGACCGCAGACATACATGGTAAGTTTGCCCGGCTCGATGGGAACGAATTCTTCTTTCCTGCGGGTTAATGTGTTGAAAATTTTCATTTTTATAAACCTTTCATTAATCGACGGTTCACACTCATTAAATATGGTTTCAAAGTTGCTCGCGCTCTCGTTTCCAAGAGCTTTGAAACCATATATTAATGATCGTGAACCTTATTTTTTCGGACATCCTCCCGGACAGGACGAACATCCGGGGCTCATATAACTGCCCTCATCGTAGACGGAATTAATGAGTGCCACAGCCTGGGAAGCGATACCCTCGCCGGAACCTGTAAAGCCGAGACCTTCTTCTGTGGTCGCCTTGACACTTACTCTGGAAACATCAAGATCAAGGGCTCTTGCGATGTTTACTCTCATTTCATCAATATGGGGCTTCATCTTGGGAGCCTGGGCGATTATTGTAGAATCTATATTTTCAATAACATAGCCTTCTTCAAAAAGGATCTCTTTAACTCGTTTGAGAAGTTCTATAGAATCGGCCCCTTTATATCTTTCGTCGGTATCGGGAAAATGCTTCCCGATATCTCCAAGAGCCGCAGCTCCAAGAAGTGCATCCATTATGGCATGTGTAAGGACATCCGCATCCGAATGCCCAAGAAGCCCTTTTTCACAGGGGATCTTCACTCCGCCTATTATAAGGTTCCTTCCCTCACACAGCTTATGTACATCGTATCCTGTACCTACTCTCATAATCCAATCCTTTTAAAACAATGGTGAAACAGGGGGACGATTCCGCCGTTTCATTAAAACAATTCGTTGGTGATGTACTGGAAAACATCGCTTGCTTTTTCTTTCCATACATCGACTATATGCTCTGCGATCTCTTCGGTGGGGACAGAGAGAGTCATATCAAGTGTCGTCACATCACGGTCCTTGATGATAAGTCTGGTCTCATATTCTCCGGTGACACTGTTCTGCAGGTAATCACCCTTTACCGCCAGTTCATTTCTGAGTTCAAAAGCCTTATCGGTAAAATAGTTTTCGATATCATTTTTGATGAAATCTGGAAGCCTGGAACTGAAATACTTAATGGTATCACGTCCCTCTGTAGTGATGGAAAGCTCCGTGGCGTTATGGGAATGCGGAGCCTGGGAAATGAGACCGTTCTCTATCAGTTCTCCCTGTGCCTGTGTTAAGAGCATATAATCCGCATAATCCCTTCCCAGGACAAAATCGGATATCTGTGCGGCAGTCATAAGGAAATCGACTCTTCCCAGCATATACAGGATTATTAATTTTACCTGGGCAAGCTTATCGGAATCCATTATTTAACAAGCCTCTTAACTGCCTCTGCCACTGAATCGGCAACTCCGGGATCGAATGCTTCGGGCATGATGTAATCCTCACAAAGCTTATCTGCAGGAACTGCATCCGCTATAGCCTCTGCAGCCGCAAGCTTCATCTCCTCGGTGATCTGGGGAGCTCTGGCTTCAAGCGCACCGCGGAATATACCGGGGAATGCCACAACATTGTTGATCTGGTTGGGAAAATCGCTTCTTCCGGTTCCGACTATCCTTGCTCCTGCCTTCTTTGCAAGATCGGGCATGATCTCGGGAGTGGGATTTGCCATTGCGAAGATGATCGGATCGGGATTCATGGTCTTTATCATCTCTTCGGTAAGAACTCCAGGTGCAGACACACCTACGAAAATATCAGTCTTTACAACGGCATCCGCAAGGCTTCCGGATCTGTTCTCGGGATTTGTGATCTTCAGCATTTCCTTTTTGGTGGAATTAAGATCCGTCCTGTCTGCGGAAACGATGCCTTTGGAATCGCAGAGAGTCACAGAGCCGAAGCCGTACTTAAGGAGGAGCTTACTGATGGCCACGCCTGCTGCCCCCGCTCCGTTAACTACAATACTGCATTCTTCCTTCTTTTTACCCGTAACCTTCATTGCATTGATGGATGCCGCAAGAACAACTATGGCCGTTCCGTGCTGGTCATCGTGGAAAACAGGGATATCAAGCTCTTTTTTAAGTCTTTCTTCTATCTCAAAACATCTCGGAGCAGATATATCCTCAAGATTGATACCGCCAAAGCCCGGTGCTATCTGTTTTACCGCTTTTATTATCTCCTCGGTATCCTGGGTATCAAGGCAGATGGGAACCGCATTTACTCCTCCGAACTCCTTAAAAAGGACTGCCTTTCCTTCCATAACGGGCATTGCTGCATAAGGTCCTATATTACCGAGACCAAGTACAGCAGATCCGTCAGATACAACGGCAATGGTATTTGCTTTCCATGTGTATTTATATGCAAGTTCCTTATCTTCCGCGATCTTTCTGCAGGGCTCCGCAACACCGGGAGTATAGGCTATTGCCAGATCCTCCCTTGTATTAACTTTGCTCTTAGCCTCCGTAGAAAGCTTTCCGTTCCATTTTTCATGTGCCTTGAGGGCTTCCTCATTGATTCCCATTTACTGATTCTCCTTATTTTTTATCTTTTTAAAATGATCCTTTATCTTTACTTCATAACCCTGTCCGTCCGGCCTGAAGAACTCCCTGCCGTCAAGCTCATAGGGAAGATACTGTTGCTCAACATAGTGGTTCGGGAAGTCATGTGCGTATTTATATCCCGTTCCCCTGCCAAGCTTTGCCGCTCCCTTATAATGGGCATCCTGAAGATGTGGCGGAACAGGTAAAGACCCGCTTGTCCTTACTTCACTTAAAGCCTCGTCTATTGCAAGATATGCCGAATTGGATTTAGGGGCTGTTGCAACATATATGGCCGCTTCGGAAAGAATGATCCTTGCTTCCGGAAGCCCCACTTTTATCACGGCTTCAAAAGCTGCATTTGCAATCACCAGCGCATTGGGATCTGCCATACCCACATCCTCTGCGGCACAAATAACGATCCTTCTTGCTATAAAGCTGACTTCCTCACCGCCGTCAAGCATCCTTGCAAGATAATATACGGCAGCGTCGGGATCCGACCCTCTCATGCTCTTGATAAAAGCAGAGATCGTATCGTAATGTGAATCCCCGCCCTTATCATATCTGACTGCTTTTCTCTGAATGCTTTCCTTTGCAACTTCAAGAGTTATATGTATACCGGGCTTTGTAAGGTCTGCAGGGCCTGTTACAGCGCCTTTAACACTTTCTTCCGAAAACGGCTTTTCATCCGGATCCGTTGTCAGGATCGAAAGCTCTAAAGCGTTAAGTGCATGTCTTGCATCTCCTCCGGATATATCAGCAATAAGCTCTAAGGCTTCATTATCCGCATAGGGGTTATATGCACCCATTCCCCTTTCTGTATCCGTTACTGCGGTCTTTAAAAGCTTTATCACATCTTCACGGGAAAGAGGCTTTAATTCAAATATCATGGAACGGCTTATAAGAGCGCCATTAACCTCAAAATAGGGATTTTCCGTAGTTGCTCCGATAAGAGTTACTGTACCGTCCTCCACAAACGGAAGAAGATAATCCTGCTGCCCCTTATTAAAGCGGTGTATCTCGTCTATAAAAAGGATGGTCTTACGATTACTCATAGCGTAAGTATCCTTAGCTTCCTTTACGGCATCCTCCATATCCTTCTTGCCGGCGGTTGTGGCATTTATGGAAATGAAGCGGGCACTGGTAGCTCCGGCTATGACCTTTGCAATGGTGGTCTTACCGGTTCCGGGAGGACCGTAAAGGATAAGGGAACTTATCTTATCCGCCATTATGGCACGGTAAAGAAGCTTGCCCGGTCCAATGATATCCTCCTGACCTACTATCTCATCGGGGGTCCTTGGTCTCATCCTTGAAGCAAGCGGACTTTCAGATTCTTTATTCTTTTCAGACATATAGTCAAAAAAATTAATCTGATCCATGTTCTTTAACGAGCCGGGCGAAAGCATCGCCTCTTTCCTCGAAATTCTTAAAATATCCGTATGACGCGGCTGCAGGAGACAGTACGCATCCTTTTCCTTCATCCGTCATCTCAAAGGCTTTGTCCACAGCCTCTTTAAGATCTTCAACAAGGCAGACATTTGTAAGCCCCATAAGACCTTCTTCCACTATCCTTTTGCCCGTAGCATACATACAGATGAACCTGTACTCCTTATGCTCCTTTATGTAGTCCTCAAGAACCTTGTATGAAATGCCTCTGTCCATACCGCCTATAAGGATCACCTGGGCATCGGGAATGCTCTCGCAGGCACTTATCGCAGCCTCGGGGATCGTGGAGATGGAATCGTCATACCAGTTGATGCCTGAATATGTTCCGATCTTCTTCATTCTGTGTGGAAGTGCTTCAAAGCTTTTTAAGGCTTCAAGGATCTTATCCTCCGGTATGCCGAACTCATCCATGCAGATCTTTTTTACAAAAAATGCATTTACCCTGTTGTGCTCTCCGAAAAGCTCCGTTTCTATGCCTTCAAGTTCTGAAGGCGCAGGCACAACCCTTATCTGTGTGGATTCAGATGCGATTTCGGGAACATTCTCCCCGATATAAGCCCTGTCTCCTTTTTTCTGATTGCTGACTATATGGCTCTTTGCCATAAAGTAGGCTTCAAGACTTCCGTAATAATCAAGATGCTCTTCGTAAAGATCTAAGAATACGGATATCTTAGGGGAAGTCCGGGCATTTTTCAGCTGATGGCAGCTAAGCTCCAAGACCACCACCGCACCGCTTTTTGCGTCATCATAATAATCAAGGCACGGAAGTCCGATATTTCCCGCAAGGATGACTTTCCTGTCAAGGCACTTTGAAAGAACGTGGGCAAGCATCGAGGAAGTGGTGGACTTTCCCTTAGTGCCAGTAATACCCACAATACTCTCACGGAACTCAGAGATGAAGATTTCTGTCTGTGATGTCATTTTTTGAGAAAGACTCTCAATGCCCGGATCATTTTCCATTCCGGAAGGCGGCCAGACTATGCCGGGGCTTTTTACGATAATGTCATATTCTCTGCCCCTGCCTGAAGCCATCTCCCCGGGAGTTCCTTCAAAAATATCCGTGCATGCGGGAAGGGTATGTGTTTTAAGCCACTTTTCAGTGGACTTTCCCTCTCTTCCGTATCCCCAGATAAGTATTTTTTTATCTTTGAAATTATCAGTGATCACTTTTTACTCTTATTTATGTTAAAAAAGCCCATAAGCTAAAATATTATACCCTAATGAGTGCCTGTTTTACAATAAAAAGAACGACCTTCAAAGGCCGTTCTTTCTCATAAGTCCGTTTACTGTCTGTCAGTTTCCGACAGTCACAAGCGTGCCGTCCGGCACTGTATTATAAAGCCACATTGCATCAGGTACGGAAAGCCTTACGCAGCCAAGGGATGCGGGGCTTCCGAGAGCTGCAACTTCTTCGGGAATGGGCTGGGCATCTCCCTTATTTTTGAAGCATACGGTATGGAACATATATCCTCCTGTCCTGAATCTCATGGACCAGATAGCATAGGTTCCGTCAGCCATATATACCCATCCGCCCTTAGCGGTATGCTCATAGATCTTAAAGGTTCCTGTGGGAGTCCTGTGTCCCTCTCTTCCCACCGAGCAGATCATGGTCTTTATAAGATGGGAATATGTACCGTCCTCACCGGCTTCAAAAACATAAGTAAGGCATCCTGTGCGGTCGACCATAATGTAATAGGGAGAACCGTTAAACCGGACCCCTGTGGGAAGATAGATATACGCATTTCCGTTTCCGGATATATTGTATGCGGCGCTGGGGGACCTGCCTTCATTTTTTCCAAAATGAATGTAATGCCAGTAAAGAGCATCCTTGTCATCCCCGGCAGAAGCATAAACATCCGGATTATTCCGGGCATAATATGCGGGATCGAACCAGTCAGGGATCGTCCCGGCGGGTTCGGCCGCATTAACCTGTGACCTGAAGAAAAGCACGCTAAATGCCAAAGCTGCGACTGTAAGTACTATTTTTATCTTTTTCATTATCTATACCTGCATGGCCTAAGGCCATTATCCGTCCTTATTTTTTCCGACTTTTTTCGTCAGTTCGTCCACTTTAACATACTTTGATGCAGGGAACAATCGAATATATGTTTCCGGAAAAAGCTTGTTTACGTAATCTGAAAAAGAACAACAATATGTTGTATGAAACGAGTCAAAGTATTCTATACCTTGTAAAAAAAAAATAAATATTTTATAATACTCTTGTATGTCAATATGTTGGTGTTATTAACGCTGACAGGACAAATTACTGAGGCGCGTTTTTTACGCCAAAGCTACAAAAACTGGAGGATATTATGAAATCAAAGAAAGTTATCGCAATGATCGCGATCGCAGCAATGACGGCATCTCTTACCGCCGGCTGCGGAAAAGAAGAGGCTGAGTCTCCTGCAGGCAACGCATTTGATTCACAGCCCATTGTCACTGTTGACGACACTGCACCTGCTTCTACTGACACAGAGCCTGCTGAAGAGCCCGGTCTTGAGATGCCTGAAGGATGCTATGCTTCAGAGCTTACCGGTCTCCCCACTCCCAATGAGATCAAGGACCAGCGTCCCATTGCCGTAATGGTGGACAATGAGAAAACAGCTCTTCCCCACTACGAAGTTGCCGATGCCGACATCGTCTATGAGATCATGAACTCTACCGCAAACGACAGAGTCACCAGACTGATGTGCGTACGCAAGGACTGGAAGAACATCAAGCAGATGGGATCCATCCGTTCCACACGTCCCACCAACATTCCCCTTGCAGGTGAGTACAATGCGATCCTCATCCACGACGGTGGCCCCATCTATATCAATGACTATATCGCAAAAGCTTACTGCGACCACCTTTCCAGCGGCTTCTGCCGTTTTGACAACGGAAAGAGCTGGGAGTACAAGGAGTATGTAACCGCTGAACCAACCCAGGGTGTAACCCTTAACGGCGGAACAGCTACTTACGACGGACTTATCCAGCGTATCTCACAAGCTAACATCTCTCCCACCTACAATTCATATGCACCCAAGAGAGATACCCACTTTATCTTAAGAGATTACGGTGTTGACATGACTCCCACTGAAATGGGATACAAGGATGTAAAAGCAGCAAACGAGGTTTCCATCGGAACCTTTAAGCACACCCAGTCAACACTTAAGTACAATCCCGAGACCTCAACATATGATTATTATCTCTACGGAGAGCTTCAGAAGGATGCTGAGGACGGCGAGGTTGTAACCTTCAACAACGTATTCCTTCAGAGCTGTGATTTCCATCAGTTCGATGAGCACGGATATCTTGTTTACTTCTACATGAGTGAAGAGCTTCAGGAAGGCTGGTATATCACCAACGGAGAAGCTACCAAGGTTCACTGGCAGAGACAGATGCCCGATCCTTATCTTGATTATGACATCACCAAGTTCTATGACGAGAACGGCGATGAAGTCAAGATCAACCCCGGTAAGACCTATATCTCAATGGTTCCCAAGGACGGATGGAGCACCGTTAACATCAAGTGATCTGAAGATAGTTAAAAGGTAATGCAAAAGACCGCAGCGTGCGCTGCGGTCTTTTTTTCCTGATACGGACAGCTACCAGAATTCAATTTTTGCTCCATAAACCTTAAACTTCCTCGATGGCTTTTCTTAACCTGCTCTTAAAGACCGGAGGAACACTGTTTTCATCACACCATTCCTTCATCAGAACGCTCAAGGGATGTGAATTTAAGGAAGTGATCTCCTTTTTATATCTTTCGGTAAGAAGGCTCTTGCCGCCGGTTGCGATATAATTCTCCAGGCAGCTTACAACTTCACGCCTTGTTCCTACGCATTCAAAGGGTTTGTTTTCATTAAGCCCCACAAGCTCCCTGAAGTCCTCATCAAAGGATTCCTTATCAAGAAGCTTCTCACCAAAGATCCTTATAAGCTCATCTTCCGGAATAAAAGGACTGAGTATGATGTAGACAAAGAGGCACTTGGGACATGCACAGCACCATATGCCCTTCTTGCTTCCCCTGTTACAGGATCGGAACACATCAAAATATGCTTTTCCGCGCTTTGCAAAAATTCCCGCGATCTGAACCTCTGTGAAGGGACGGAGCAGTGAAAAATAGTGAATGTCCGAATCCGTAAGTCCCTCTATATATTCATCAAAATCCTCTTCAAACTCATAGCTCTTGGAGTACTGATGATTGATCTTGGTTCCGGGTACGGTACTTTCATTTGCACTAGTCTCGTTGGAAAGTGCGATGTATTTGATTCCCTGGATATACGCGGTTATAACCGACGAAAAAGCAAATACCGCGGAAATGGGGATATGGCCGTTCATATACCCTTCCGCATTGAGCTCGATGATCTTTTGATCAAGGGTTCTTTTTGCGGTATAGACGCCTTTTTTGTGATCGCACTTATTTATTACATTAGTGGCGGTGTCGTTTTCGTTCACCACATATGTAATGATATCCTCTCCTCTTAATATCTCAAGGCTCACTACAGAATCCTTGCCGCCTCCCACGGGAACAAGGCAGCCATCGTAAACCCTGTCATCATGAAGAGGAACCGCTTCATCCACGGTCTCGCACTCAAATCTTACAAGCCTGTCCCTTGAAACATTGATGCCGTTCCTGTAGAGGAACTCTCCGAGACCGTTGTAATAGAGTTTGCTCCACCAATCCTTCTGTGCGGAAGAAAGCTTGCCGCATTTTATCAGGACTCTCTCGGGGCAGACCGCCTTATAATAACTGATGGTCTCAACAAGTCCCAGTGAAAAGATAAGGGATCTGAGTATGGGATCATTTATATCCACGCTTTTTCCCATAAGAGGAAATCTCCACTCAGGAGCAAAATCCTTAAGTCCCGGGATGGAAAATCTGTATCTTATAAAAAGATCACCATCATCTATACGGCATTCGTATTTATTATATTCAAAGGTTGTATATAATTTTCTGAGATCATCAAACTGTTTCTGTGACATATATGCCTCTTTTTTATGAGTTTTAGTGCGTTTTCTACGAAAAAAAATCACTTAAACATTTTACCATAAATTTCAAAGTTCGGCACCTGCGCCTTTCTATTTCCCAAAAATTCCTTTTTCGGGATTTTTCAGTTTTCCGTAAAGACTTCCGATTTTTCACAAAGTATTCTTTGAGGTTTTCCGTATTTTAACATCGTGTAAATCCGGGATGCGTTGTATAATGATACTTATGAAAAAAGGAACAAGATGCACAATCTGTACAGGATGCGGAAGATGTTTCGGAGAATTTGAAAAAAAGATCAACATTCTCTCTTTTTCGGATGCAGATATAAGGGATGCCAAAAAGCCTGATGCAGCAAAGAGCAAAGCAGCAAGCCTTCCGGCTCCTGTTATCTGTACGGATATCGGAACCACCACCATTGCAATGGTTCTTCTTGATAAAGACGGTAAAGCATTAGATTCATATACTGCCGTCAATCCTCAGGGAAAATACGGAGCAGATGTATTATCCAGGATAAAAGCCGCATCAGATCCCGGATCACTCGAAGATATGAAGCATCTTGTAAGAGATGTACTTAAAGATGGCGTGCGTAAGTTTGCAGGTTTTCTTAAAGTATCTGACCCTTCCACTGGTCATGCCACTGATCATACATCTGTATCTTTCGGCGATCCCGTCGGTGATAGGACCACTGATACAGGCTCTGATACGGTCGCTGATACGGTGGAAGATATGTGTGTTTCTCCCGAGATGTACATAGCGGCAAATACTACAATGGTCTATCTTCTCATGGGGTATGACCCATCAGAACTGGGATCCGCGCCCTTTACGGCAAGCCATACAGATGGTGAGGATTTTCAGTTAGAAAGCCAGGGACTAAAGGTTAACTGCCACGTACTTCCGGGATTCTCAGCTTTTGTGGGACCGGACATCTACGCAGGCATACTGGCCACAGAAATGGCCGGATCCGAAGATTACACGCTTCTTTGCGATCTTGGAACAAACGGAGAGATTGCTCTCGGAAACAGCGAAAAACTGTATGTCACGGCAACCGCCGCAGGCCCCGCATTTGAAGGCGGTCCCTTAAAGGGCATATGGGGTGCCGATATCATAAAGATCGCGGCCCTGATGTTAAAAGAAGGAAAAATGGACCGGACAGGACTTCTTTCTGATCCTTATTTTGAAAAAGGTATCACTGCGGGAAATGTAAACCTTACACAGGATTCCATCAGAGCTCTTCAGCTTGCCAAGGGCGCCATGAAAGCAGGCATAGATATCATCTGCAAAAAAGCCGGGATTAATTTTCATGATATCTCCCGCTGCATCCTTTCCGGAGGATTCGGTTATTACCTTGACCCTGAGGATGCGGCAGAAATAAACCTTTTACCTTCTGAACTTTTAGGCATCTGCACAGCCGGCGGAAATACGGCTCTTTCCGGCTGCCTTTACTATGCCCTGGGCAAAAGAGTAAATAAAAAAGCCGAAGTCATCAACTTAGCTGACGAATCCGGCTTTAACGATCTGTATATGAATTCTCTTAATTTCTGATATCAGTATCCGCTGATGTAGATTGCAGGTCTTACTCCCACAGTATCTGACGTTACTGAAAGGGAATCTGCGCAGCCTGCAAGTCCGTCGGAATTTACCCTGCATGCATACTTTCCGTCAAACCCGGGAGTCCTCAGCCACCATGCACTGCCCTTTCTTCCAATGTATTTTTCATCATAACCAAGAAGCTCGTATTTTTCCGTAAATGCATCTTCATCAAATGCATTATCGAAAACTCCTTTTTCCGAGGCATATTTGGTGGGCTTTACAATAAGAAGCTGACTGTATCCGAGGTCATATCTTCCCATGTCATCGGGCTCTTCTTCGCTGTACCAGGTATCAAATTCAAACCTTTCCTTAAGTTCGGAAACGCTGAGGCAAAAAACCTTGTCACCCGTCAGGCTTCCGGCAGGCGTGCCCCATCTTGTATTATCCTCATTCTGAAGGGATACTGTATTGATCCTTAACTTTTCTTCCGCTGTAAAGGCGGTATTCAGGAAATCATCATTGAGCCATTTTCTAATGGAACTGGTCTCCCAGGTTACTTCTTCATCAGTATCATTATACGGAACACAGTCTAAAACATACTTACTGATAAGAAGGATGCCTCTGTCCTCAGTCGAAAGCACAAGCCAGTCAATGGGCTCGGCGCCGTTACTTTCATCTCCGTCCTGTTCATAGCTTCCGAAGGTTATGGAAAAACCGTTGTCTTCTTCCGGAACCTCATCCTCAAGAAACATTGCGATCTTTTTGTTTTCTTCCATCTGGGCCATGCGCCTTGCTTCATACTCGGCTTTGTCGGCATCGAGTCTGTCTCTTACTGAAGTAAGCTCCGCCAGATACTGCTGCGACAGATCGTTTTCTTTTTTTAGCTCGTAAAGAACATAACCGAATACAACAGTCAGGGTTATGATCACCATCAGGATCAGTACCTCGGCAGCGATAAAAAGATCCGCGATCTTTGTAACCTTCTTCCTGTCGTCATCAAACGAGTTGCTTTCGATCATGTCATTTACAACGGCATCATCAAAGGAGACTTCCTCTTCAGCGGAAAGCACTTCCTTATCCCCGTCCCCGTTCATCGCAGCTTCGTTTATCTCTTCTGCTTTTTCTTCAGTTTTTTCTTCTGTTGCCATATTTTTTTCTTCAGACATGAGCTTCACCAAAAACACAGTCAAAATCCGTCTTATTATATCCAAAACAGTGTGACCATGCAAGTGATGAAAATATGATAAAATGTGAAAGCCGGCGCAAAAATGTTGACAAGTGAAAAAGTCGGTGTTATATTCCTAATAGAACAGACCGAACAATGCATTTTTTATTTTACATGCATTCAACTCTGCAAAGGGAGGTGCCTTATGAATATAGATAAATTTACAAAAAAATCACTTGAAGCCATCGAAGGCGTGGAAAGGCTTGCCACGGAATACGGTAATCAGGAGTTATGCCAGGAACATCTTCTTGTGAGCCTTCTTAAGATAGATGACAGCCTTATATTGAAGCTCATAGAAAAAATGGAGATAAATACTGAGCACTTCTGCGCAAAAGCCGAGGAATACCTGTCAAAATGCATCAAGGTAACAGGCAGCGGTGCCTCCCAGATGCACATGAGCCAGGATCTTAACAAGGTCCTGACATTTGCAGGAGACGAAGCAAAGCAGATGGGTGATGAATACGTATCGGTAGAGCATCTTTTCCTTGCAATGATCAAGTACCCTTCAAGGACCATGAAGGAGATGTTCAAGGAATACGGTATAAGCCGCGAAAGATTCCTTATGGCGCTCTCCCAGGTACGCGGCAATCAGAGAGTTACATCCGATAACCCTGAGGCTACCTATGACACACTTGAAAAATACGGAACAGACCTGGTTGAAAAAGCCCGCGACCAGAAGCTTGATCCCGTTATCGGCAGGGATAACGAGATCAGAAACGTGGTAAGGATACTTTCAAGAAAGACAAAAAATAACCCCGTTCTTATCGGTGAGCCCGGCGTAGGTAAGACCGCAGTTGTCGAGGGACTTGCACAGCGTATCGTAAGAGGCGATGTTCCCGAAAACCTCAAGGACAAGAAGATCTTCTCTCTTGATATGGGAGCCCTCATCGCAGGTGCAAAATACAGAGGCGAATTCGAGGAAAGGTTAAAAGCTGTCCTTGATGATGTAAAGGGTTCAAACGGCCAGATCATACTCTTTATCGATGAGCTGCACACCATCGTGGGAGCCGGAAAGACTGACGGAGCGCTTGATGCCGGCAATATGCTAAAACCGATGCTTGCAAGGGGCGAGCTTCACTGTATCGGTGCCACGACACTTGACGAATACAGGGAATACATAGAAAAAGACCAGGCACTTGAGAGACGTTTCCAGCCCGTAATGGTGAATGAACCTTCTGTGGAGGATACCATATCGATCTTAAGAGGTCTGAAAGAAAGGTACGAAGTCTACCACGGCGTCAAGATCATGGACAATGCCTTAGTATCCGCCGCTGTTCTTTCAAACAGATATATAAGCGACAGATTCCTTCCCGATAAAGCCATAGACCTTGTGGATGAAGCCTGCGCACTGATCAAGACGGAAATGGATTCACTTCCTGCAGAACTTGATGAGATGAACAGAAAGATCCTCCAGCTGCAGATTGAAGAGACCGCTCTTAAAAAAGAGGAAGACAATCTTTCAAAGGAACGTCTCGAAGACCTTCAAAAAGAACTGGCAGAGCTTAAGGAAGAATTTGAGACGCAAAAAGCACAGTGGGATAATGAAAAGAACGCAGCCGGACAGCTCAGCAAACTCCGTGAAGAAATAGATTCCGTCAATTCACAGATCGCAATAGCTCAGACCAAGGGCGATCTTGAACAGGCGGCGCAGCTCTCCTACGGAACTCTTCCGGAACTTAAAAAACAGCTTCAGGAAGCCGAAGAAATCCAGGGAAAAAGCGAAAATAAGCTTGTAAGGGAAAAGGTATCAGATGAAGAGATCTCTAAGATAGTTTCAAAATGGACCGGCATCCCGGTTTCAAAACTTACTGAAGGCGAAAAATCAAAGGCTCTTCACCTTGATGAGGAACTGCATAAAAGAGTCTGCGGTCAGGACGATGCAGTTACAAAGGTTACGGAAGCCATCATCCGATCCAAGGCAGGCATCAAAGATCCTTCAAAACCCATCGGTTCATTCCTTTTCCTGGGACCTACGGGTGTAGGTAAGACTGAGCTTGCAAAAGCACTTGCGGCTTCACTCTTCGACGACGAAAGCAATATGGTAAGGATCGATATGTCGGAATATATGGAGAAGCACTCCGTATCAAGACTCATAGGAGCTCCTCCCGGATATGTAGGATATGACGAAGGCGGACAGCTTACGGAAGCGGTACGCAGAAAGCCCTACAGCGTCGTTCTTTTTGATGAGGTTGAAAAAGCTGCACCGGATGTATTCAATGTACTGCTTCAGGTTCTCGATGACGGACGTATCACGGACTCACACGGAAAGACCGTTGACTTTAAAAACACCATCATCATCATGACCTCCAATATCGGCGCAAGGAACCTTCTCGACGGTATCGATAATGAAGGAAATATTGAAGAGGATGCTGAAAATGCCGTTATGGACGAACTTCGTGCCCACTTCCGTCCTGAGTTTTTAAACAGACTTGATGAGATCATCATGTTCAAGCCTCTGACAAAGGACGATTTAAGAAGGATCATCAGACTCCTTACAGCGGATATCGATAACCGTCTTGCAGACAGGGATATAAACCTGGATATCACGGAAAAGGCAATGGACAGCATCATAGATGCAGCATACGATCCGGTATACGGAGCAAGGCCTTTAAAGAGATACCTTCAGAAGCATGTGGAGACCCTTGCCGCAAAATTCATCCTTGAAGGAAAGGTCAACGAGGGAGACACTATCCTCATCGACAAGGACGAAAACGGATACTGTGCAAGCATTGCAGAGAAATAAAAGCAGTTGCGATGCCGTCAGTTCACGACAAAAAAAGACCCGCAGGTTTAACCTGCGGGCCTTTTGATGCAAAACCTGCATTCCGGAAACTATCACTTAATGATCCTGAGAGTTCCGAAGAAAAGAACGGGCTTAGCTTCACCTTTACAAGCATTAACGATGGCGATTATCTGGCATACAAACATGAACAGGCCCCAGAACCATCCGATAAAGGGAATAATGCTGATAAGTGAGAAAAGGAACATAACAAGTCCTTCATTTGCATAGAACTTAAGATACTCTGAACGCTGTCCGTTAACATCTCCGCCCCAATACGCAAGGATAACACCAACGATGCTGAACCATACTGCAACGATTCCGAGAACCTTGTCGCAGGGATTAACAGGTGAAGGATAATTAACTACGGGAGGTGCCTGATATACCTGCTGGTACTGGGGAGCAGGACCTGCCTGAGCGCCCTGGGCAGGATCACCCTGAGGTGCCGCTGCTGCAAAACTAAAACCACAAACTGTACAAAAAGCTGCTTCGTCAGCTATCTGTGCTCCGCATTTAGGACATGTCTTCATCTTAATTCCTCCTGAGAATAAATCGTTATTTGAAGGTTTTCACCCACGTAGGATATTATACCATACAGGCATCCTACATGCAAAAACTCAAAGCACAAAAAAAGCGGATGACTTTCGTCATCCGCTTTTTGGGCTTAGTCTTACTGAATATATTTATATATTCAAACGGTTTACTTCTGTACAGTAACGTTAACAGCGCGCTCCTTGCCCTTAGCTTCGTCAACTTCGATATCGAAGGTGACGGTAGCGCCCTCGTCGAGAGTCTTGTATCCATCAGAATTGATGCCGGAGAAGTGTACGAATACATCCTTTCCTGAAGCCTCATCGGTGATGAAACCATAACCCTTCTGTGCGTTAAACCACTTGACAGTTCCCTTGTTCATTTAGTGCCTCCTTGAAAAGCCGGGATTTTTCTCCCCTTTTTAAACCTGGGCATTATGCCCGTTATCAACTCAGTATGGATCTAATAAAAAAATCACATACTTTTGTAAACCATCCGAGCCGAGGTGATTTACAAAAATATGTGAGATCACGTCCGTACCTGAATTCAACGAAATTATTCTATCATTTAACTGACCTTAATGTCAATATATGATAGTGTTTTGACATTGTTAACAGACTTTTCTTTTTTCGTCCGGTCAATCATAAGATCAAACACCTATGAATAAATATCTCAGACAAAACAAAAGCGTCAGATGCGCAGGATAGAAAATATAATACAGATACTTCATGTACTTTCCTTTTTCTCCGTTATAACGCTCTACAAGCAGCGCACTGAAAAAGCATGTGCATTCGGTATAATTCAGGGCAAAAAGCAAAATACAGCCCTTCATAACTCCATCCTTATTAGTCATTCCCATCTTTCTGCACAGCCAGATAACAGCTATGGCAAGCACTCCGTGAACACTGTAATCGGTTTTCAGGACAAAAGCCAAAGCGCAGGTAATGAAAAGTACCAAAAGCACGCCGAATAATTCAGGTTTATTTTTGACATCCATTTTCTTTGTCAGGATAAAATATATCACAAGGCCCAAAGCAGCCCCGATAAGCGCCATTACCGCCATAACAACAGGAGACGAAAAATCCGCAGCGATACCGAACATACTTGCAAAAAACATCAAAGATACGCAGTGGATCGTAGACAGCGCACCCGTGAGTGCCGCGGGTATGAAGGCAAGAGCTGACATCTTTTTAAAAAATAGCGGATCTCTGAGAACCTTTTCCGCAAAATACATAAAAAGCATTCCTATGAAAAGAGTCAGAAATACATTCTGACTTTCACTATAAACACCTCCGTAAAATGCATAATCAAAGGGAAGTTCGGAGATGATTGAAAAAATAAAAAGGCGGATCAGATATCTGCCCACATTACGGGTGTGAAAAAATCCTTCCACCAAAAGAAAGCAAAAGATGGGAAACGAAACTCTTCCTATAAGTCTTAGCAAAGCATCGAAATCCCTGAGAAATGCCGGATCTCCCATAAAATCCATCCAAAGTCCGGGATGGCGCGATTCCACCTCATATTTAACGGCATCAACGCCATTATGCTGAAGAAAAAGGATGTAGCGCTCAAAAAAAGCAGCACCTACATGATCCAGAAACATGGTGAT
This sequence comes from uncultured Lachnospiraceae bacterium, assembly GCA_946631935.1. GTDB lineage: Bacteria > Bacillota > Clostridia > Lachnospirales > Lachnospiraceae > AC2028. Next base: position 35,107 of record CAMPAP010000110.1, read on the forward strand.
CATGGCCACTATCTTAAGAGTTCTTCCCGTGACAGTCTTCATGAGATAAATCCTTCGACAATATTAAGCAGCTCCTCTCTGCCCTGTTTTGTTTCCGACGAAAAAGCAAGGAGTTTTACGTCTTTTTCCATGCCAAGCTTAAGCTTAATGTTCTTAAGCTGTTTATCAAGCTGTGAACGCTTTATCTTATCCGCCTTGGTTGCAACCACAACAGGAGTCCTGCCGGCACTTACTATCCAGTCATACATCTGCCTGTCATCCGCCGTAGGATCGTGTCTTATATCCACAAGGAGCACCACGCATTTAAGCTGCGCCGACGTATTAAGATATTTTTCGATCATCGGTCCCCACTTTGCTCTTTCAGCCATGGAAGTCTTTGCATAACCGTAACCGGGAAGATCGACCAGATAAAAAAATGCATCTGCTTCCAGGTCAGGGGGGGCAGTCTTGCCGCAGCGGACCTTAAAATAATTAACGGTCCTGGTCTTTCCGGGTTCTGCTGATGTCCTTGCCAGTTTTTTTCTGCATAAAAGAGCATTGATAAGAGACGACTTACCTACATTGCTCCTGCCCGCAAAGGCAAGCTCAGGAGAGTCGTTAAGAGGAAATTTACTGGTCACACCGCATACGGTTTCAAGTTCTGCATTTTTTACGGTAAGCATGTTCACCTCATATACTAAAAAAGTTGTCAGGAGATAAGCCCCCTGACAACCGTTATTACATGATCATCCCCGTCTTACGATGTTGCCAGCCGGCCGTCACCTACCGCAACGGGCAATTCTTCTTTTTCACCGCTCTTCTTCTTTTTAATGAGCTTTGCAGCCTCGGGATTTCCGCCGTTTTCAACAGCTTCCTTAGTGACGATGCACTTTTCGATGGAATCATCTGAGGGAATCTCATACATGACATTCATCATGGATTTTTCCATAATGGATCTGAGACCTCTTGCACCTGTCTTACGCTCATGAGCCTGATCGGCAACGGATTCAAGTGCTTCATCCTCAAAATCCAGTTCAACGCCATCCATATCAAAGAGCTTCTTGTACTGCTTGACCAGTGCGTTCTTGGGCTCCTTCAGGATCCTGATGAGTGCCTCTTTATCAAGTCCGTCAAGGCTTACCTCAATAGGAACACGTCCCACGAACTCAGGGATAAGTCCGAACTTGATGAGATCCTGAGGTTCGACCTTCTTTAAGATCTCTCCTATCTCCTTTTCATCCCTGGAAACAACCTCGCTGTTAAAACCGATGGCTTTGCGGTTAAGTCGGGTTTCGATTATATTTTCAAGACCGTCAAAGGCTCCACCGCAGATGAAAAGAATATTGGTGGTATCGATCTGCAAAAGCTCCTGATGAGGGTGTTTTCTGCCGCCCTGGGGAGGCACGGAAGCAACCGTCCCCTCTATTATCTTAAGAAGTGCCTGCTGAACGCCTTCTCCGGAAACATCACGTGTAATAGAGACATTTTCCGATTTCTTGGTTATCTTATCGATCTCGTCAATATAGACGATACCAAGGGATGCGCGCTTTATATCATAATCGGCAGCCTGGATAAGCTTAAGGAGGATGTTCTCAACATCTTCTCCCACATATCCGGCCTCGGTAAGAGTGGTTGCATCAGCTATGGCAAAAGGAACATTAATGATCTTTGCAAGTGTCTGTGCAAGATACGTCTTACCGCTTCCCGTAGGTCCCAGAAGCAGTATATTGCTCTTTTGGAGTTCAACATCACCTTCAACGGGCTTGCTGGTAACTCTCTTGTAATGATTGTAAACAGCAACGGAAAGAGCCTTCTTGGCCTCGTCCTGACCGATGACATAATCATCAAGGAACTCTTTGATCTGTCGGGGCTTGAGAAGACGGATATCTTCTTCAGACTGCAGCTCATGTCCTTTAAGATCGGTTTCCTCAAAATCATCCTCGATGATATCGGAACAGATGCTTATGCACTCATCACAGATATAAATTCCCGGAGGGCCCGCAACAAGCTTTCTGGTCTCTTTCTTGGGCTTTCCGCAAAAAGAACACTTAATTTCTCCCGGATCCTTTTTGTTTGCCATTATTTCTTCTTATCCTTATCTCCGGTATCATGACTCTCTATAACAGAATCCACGATACCATACTCTAACGCTTCCTGAGCTGTCATCCAGAAATCCCTGTCAGTGTCCTTACACATCTGCTCATAGGTTTTTCCGGTATTTTCAGCAAGTATCCTGTTAAGTCTTTCCTTGGTACGAAGGATGTTCCTTGCAGCGATCTCAATCTCCGTAGCCTGACCCTTAGCTCCTCCGAGAGGCTGATGGATCATTACTTCGGCATTGGGAAGGATGTATCTTTTTCCTTTTGCTCCGCCTGCAAGAAGAAATGCACCCATGCTGGCTGCCATTCCGATACAAACGGTGGAAACATCACTCTTGATGTAATTCATGGTGTCAAAAATAGCCATACCTGCAGTTACGGATCCGCCGGGGCTGTTGATATAAAGATGGATATCCTTCTCGGGATCTTCGGCTTCAAGGAAAAGAAGCTGGGCGACTACAATGCTGGCAGTCACATCATTTACTTCATCCGAAAGGAAAATGATCCTGTCTTTTAAAAGTCTTGAATAAATATCATATGAGCGCTCTCCCTTGGAGGTCTGCTCTATGACGTAAGGAACCAAACTGGACATTATTTATACCTCCTTGGCATTATCGGTAATAAACTCCATGGCCTTCTTGATGATGATATCCTTCTCAAGCTCCTTGGAGCCCTGGGCTTCAAGCATTTCCTTAACCTTGTCGACCTCAAGCTGATATGCCTCAGCCATGGTCTCATATTCCTTCTGACGATCCTCATCGGTAACGGTCATGCCTTCTGCTTCTGCTACAGCCTGAAGAACAAGGCGGCTCTTGATACGATCCTCAGCCTGGGGTCTTACCTGCTCCATCATGCGGTCAAGAGTAAGTCCGGTATATTTTACGTAGTCGTCCCATTTAAGACCCTGCATTGCAAGTCTTTGCTGGTAATCCCTGATGATCATCTTCTGCTCTGTCTCGAAGATCTCCTCGGGAACTTCCATCTTGGCATTCTCAACAACCTTGGCGATGGCCTCATCCTGCTTTTTGCCTCTTGCATCGTTGAGCTTGTCAACCTCAAGGTCGCTTCTTACAGATGCCTTGTAATCCTTAACAGTCTCGAAGCCCTTATCTGCGGCGTAGTCGTCATTAAGCTCGGGAACCTGCTTCTCTTCGATCTCATTTACCTTGCACTTGAATACGGAAGCTTTTCCGGCAAGTGATTCCTCATGATAATCCTCGGGGAAGGAAACATTAACCTCCTTCTCTGCGCCGATCTCGGCACCGATAAGCTGGTCTTCAAATCCGGGGATGAACTGGCCGGATCCGATGGTAAGAGTGTAATTCTCGCCCTTTCCGCCTTCAAAAGCTTCTCCGTCTACAAAACCTTCAAAATCAAGCTTTATCCTGTCACCGTCCTTAACAGGGCGCTCAACCTTCTCATATCTTGCATCCTTGTCAAGCTCTGACCGGATCTTCTTTTCAACATCCTCATCGGTAACGGTGGTATCAACTGCAGCGATCTCTACTCCCTTATATTCTCCAAGGGTAACTTCAGGCCTTACGGCAACGGTTGCGGTAAATACAACACCCTTTCCGGCTTCCGCTGAAACAACCTCAAAGCTGGGGCTGGACATTATCTCCTCATCAACCTCTTCATATGCCTTCTCATACTCGTCGGGAACAAGGTCATCAAGAGCGGTATTATAGAAAACCTCTTTTCCGTACATCTTCTCGATGACATTTCTGGGAGCCTTGCCCTTTCTGAATCCGGGAATGGTGATCTTTCCTTTTTCCTTGCTATAGGCGGATGCAAGTGCCTTTTCAAAATCCTCGGCGCTTACTTCGATGGTCATCTTAATCCTGCTTCCTTCAAGCTTCTCGACACTAACACTCATTGTAAAAATCTCTCTTTCATTAAAATAATAACTATATGTGCTTTACGCTCAAAATACATAAGCGCACGGTCTGTATATTATAACCGATAAGTCCCAAACATTCAAGAGAAACGGCGGAACCGTCCCCCTGTTTCAGGACTGGATATTTCGTGAATATGTGACAGCTGCAGAGGCTTCTGAATCTTTCAGAAGCTTCTTTGCATTTTTTTCAAGTTTTTTATACTGCCGGGGAGTGCATGTGGCTATATCCACAAGTCTTTGAAGCACCGAATACATATCCGGTATTCTGAGTGACGGATCAGGTGAAGTGCACTGTTTTATGATAAGATCCAGACTTGCAGAAAAACCGCTGCCCCCCTCTGCAAGAGAAACACTTTTTCCGTTTACACCAGCCCTTTTTCCTGTAAGCATATGATACAAAAGCATTCCAAATGCATATACATCGGAATACATTCCCTGACTCATACCCTTTTCAAACTGTTCGGGAGCACTTGCCCCAACTGTTCCCGCAACGGATGAAGAAGCATCTTCAAGAAAACATGCTGACCCCAGATCCGCAAGCCTGATCTCTCCGTCAGGCTGCAGTATCAGGTTCTCTGCCTTAAGATCCCTGAAAAGGATATTACCGTCTGACTGCTGGAGATAAGCGATACCGTCCGCAATGCTTATGGCAAAACGCATGCATTCAGGCTGTGCAAAGCCTCCTCTTCTTTCGATGCATTCATCAAAAGGATTTCCCCAGATATATTCCTCAAGGATAAAGAATTTTCCTTCATCATACGAATCAATGAACTTCGGAAAAAGAGGATGATCCGAAAGCTTCAGAAAGGCTGCTTCCCTGTCCCTCATGGCTTTATCACTCATCTCTTTCAGGGCATAATACTTACCCTTGTCCTTAACTCTGTAAACCTTTCCGAAAGAGCCGCTTCCTATGAGTTTTTCTTCATCATATCCAAACATTTACAATTTCCTTTACTTTACGGCAACAGCTGCGATACAGCCGTCAAAGCCTTCACTTTTCAGCTCGGCAAGTCTCCTGTCAAAAGCTTCATCAGATAGTATCAGGTCAGGTTCAAACAGGGCTGTATAATCATCCAGAGTTCCTTTTATACCGCCCGGAAAGGATGCTGTGCTGCGGCCGTCAGCCGTCAGATTTCCTTCATTTTCTTTTACATATTCACTTGTCCAGCATTCCGGGCAGGCACAGATAACGCATCCGGGAGAAAGATCCAGCACATCCTCTCCTCCTTCGTATGAAGAAATGCATCTGACAAATCTGTTTTTTCCAAAGACTCTGGCAAGTCTTATGATGCACATTCCTGAGCCTTCGGTGACCCAGACATAAGCAGATGAACCTGCAGCTAATATTCCGGCGCATCCCGAACCGAAAAAGCTTCCG